>CALESE010000120.1 GCA_937907205.1 uncultured Romboutsia sp.
GTTGGTAATGTAATACAAATTGATGCTGAATTAAAAAATTTACTGGTTAGGAATACTACAGAAGACTCACCTTTTAACATAGGAGATATGATTATCTCAATAAATAATAAAAATATTAGCAATTATGGTGAATTCTCAAATTGTTTATCTTCACTATCTAATGATAATGTAGACGTATTAATTTGTAGATCATCAACTAATATTACTATTCATACTAATAAGGAAGAATTAGAAAAAATTAATTTTAATAATTTATTATCTGGATTTGCAACACTTACTTATATAGATCCAGATGTTAATGAATTCGGAGCTGTTGCCCATCCTATAAGTGTTGGTACAACAAGAAAAATACCTATAAAATCTGGTGCTATATCATCTACATCTAACTTAAACTTTCAACGTTCTATTAAGGGATGTGTTGGATGTATAAATGGTCAAAGATTATCTAGTATAGGTGAATTCACTTATAATAGTGACTTTGGAATAAAGGGAAAGATTACAAATTTTAATACTCAAAACTTAAAAAAATATAAAGTAGCTTCATTAGACGAAGTTAAACTTGGAAAAGCACAATTATTATTAAAAACTGATGCTGATGAACCTAAAAAATATGACATACAAATAATAAATGTTTATAATCAAAGGTCTCCTCAAGCTAAAACCATTAAATTTAGAATTACTGATAAAGAACTTTTAGCTAAAACTGGTGGTGTTGTTCAAGGGATGAGTGGTACCCCAATAATACAAAATAATAAAATAATTGGTGCTGTATCTCATGCTATTGAAAATGATCCATCTTTTGGTTATGGAGTATTTATAAAATGGATGATGGAATAAATAAAAAATGGTAACTTTTAAGGTTACCATTTTTTATTTATTTATATCTTTTATCTCTATATTAGGAAGTACATTTCCTACATTTTCTTTTGGAAGATTAACATAGCTATTTGGAACATCTCCAATTATTACAGTTTCACAGATAGGTATCTGTGCTTTTACTTCTTTTGTTGATGTTGTAAGTGGAATAACAACTTTAACTTGAGTCTTAGCTTCTAAATATATTCTATGCCTTGTTTGGTTTATGCCTGATGACTCAAAGTCAGTTTTAAAATCTACAGACACTGTTCCTATTGGCTCAATAGATACTTTAAGTTGGGGACCATATTTTGCAAGAATTGGACTTTTTAAAGCTGTTCCTATTGGTATGTATGATGTTGTAGTTTTAACTTGCTTTAATTCCTCTTGGATTAAAAGTGCAACATCTGATGCTATTTTATTCATCATTATAGTATTAGATTGCATTAATGTTATTTTACCTTGTGAATCTAGCTTAGTATTTATTAAATCAGAATAATTTATATCATCCTTTACTACTTCAGCAACAGCTTTATTTATAGATCTATTTGCAAGTTCTAGTGCTTTTGTTTCTGCTAAAACTGTAATGGTAGGGCTCAAACTATTATCTACATATATAAAACTACCTATTAATATTGATAATATTAATATTGATACAAAAGCTATGCTTATTTTTTTTATATCTAAACTCTTATCATTAAATGAACTCTTCAAAATAACACCCCTTAATATTTTATGTGGGGTATTTTAAGTATTCACATATTTTTTTATTTTTAGTAAAAAATAATTAAAATTATATATTATATTTTATAGTTATTAAAATAATTAATAAATCATAAACATATAAATATGTCCATTATTTATTAATTATAATAGTTTGAACTATTTTTAATAAAATTCATTTTACCTATTAAATACAAAATTATCCGTATATATGATATAATATTGCATTAAGTAAGGAGGTTAAGTTTAATGAGTTATGATAATAATGAAGATAGAAATAAAATAAGAAGAAAAAAAGTTAGTTCTTCAAGCAATCAGACTAGCCAAAAAACTAGTCGACCTTCTAGTAAAAAAAGTTTACCTAAAACTAGTAAAAAGAAAGATAAATTTAAATTCCTTAGAGTTTCGGGAATTGTGATGTTAGTTTTTCTAGTGGTTGCTTCTGCTGTAGGAACTGGACTAGTCTTTTCTTCATTAAGAGATGTTAAACCAGTTACTGAAGCTCTCTTAAACGAAAAAACGTATCAAACAACTAAAATGTTATATTCTAATGGAGATCTTCTATCAAATGCACCTAGTGTAAACAAAAAAGAGCCTATACCTATTAAAGATATGCCTGATAGTATAAAAAAGGCTATTGTTGCAATAGAAGATGAACGTTTTTATGAGCATAATGGTGTAGATATTAAAGGTCTTATAAGATCTGTAGTAAAAACATTAACAGGTACTAAACAAGGTGGTAGTACAATACCAATGCAAGTATCTAAGATGCTTCTAACTTCAAATGTTCAAAGTATTCCTCGTAAAATCCAAGATATATATTATGCTTATGAAATGAGTAAAACTTTGACTAAAGATCAAATACTTGAAGCTTACTTAAATAACTTTTTCGTAGGTAAAGGTCTTGCTGGAGTTCAAGCTGGTGCTAAAGGTTACTTTGATAAAGATGCAAAAAGACTTACATTAGCAGAAAGTGCATTACTTGCTGGTGCAACAAAATACCCTGTGAAGTATGCAGCATATAAATCTGCTAAATTAGATGGTAATGAAACTAAAGAAGATGTTGAAAATAAACTATTATTTTTCATAAATACTTCTGATGATCTTTTAGATGATCCTACTACAGTAGAATTAGAAATGGTCGATAAGCTGAAAAACTGGGGTCTTTTACCTAAAGATGATAATGATAATACATATAAACAGCTAAAAGCTGGTAATATGGTAGTTAGAAAAGCAATAAACAATCCTGATGCTAAAAAAAGACAGGAAGTTGTTCTAAAGAAAATGTTAGATCTTGGTTATATAACTCAAGAAGAACATGATAAAGCAGTATCTGAAGAAATAAAAATAAAGCTTCCTAAGTCTCAAGAGAAAGTATCTTCATCTGTTGAAGACCTTATTGAATCCCAAGTTATAGATGCTTTAATGGATCGTGGTAATACAAGAGATGAAGCTTATAATATGTTCTACAGTGGTGGTCTAAGAATAACTACTACAATAGACCCTAATATTCAAAGTTCTTTAGAAGATACATATGAAGATAATAGTAACTTCCCAGCTAACAGAAAAGGTGCTAATGGTATGCCTCAACCTCAATCGGCTATGGTTATTCTAGATTATAGAACTGGCCATATAAAAGCATTAGTTGGTGGTAGACATATTACAGGTAGAAAAGGTACAAATAGAGCGATCGAACCTCGTCAACCAGGATCTACTATAAAACCATTATCTGTTTATACACCTGTAATAGACACTTTAAAACAAACTCAGTCTACTTCTTATAGTGATGCAAAGGGTGGATATCAATTTAAAGATAATAATGAATGGAACCCAAATACTACTACTAAAGGTAGAGGAAGCATGAGTTTAAGATTAGCATTAGCTAAATCATCAAACACTATAGCTGTAAAAGCCGCTGAAACACTTGGTTCTTCTTATGAAGAAGCTGTTGATGTAATGATTGATTACCTTAAAAACTTCGGTATAAGTACTATAGTAGATAGTAATACTGCTAATAGAGGAAATAACGATAGAAGATTCCCTGCTTTAACTCTTGGTGGGCTTACTAAAGGTATTTCTCCACTTGAAATGGCTGCTGCTTATGGTACGCTTGCTAATGGTGGTACTTATGTTGAACCTATACTATTTACTACTATAACAACATACGATAATCAATTATTAGTAAAAAATACACCTGATGAAAATAGAGTTGTAGCACCAGAAGTTGCCTATGTTCTTACTGATATGCTGCAAGCTGTTATAATTGAAGGTACTGGTGGAGCAGCTAAATTATCTAATAGAATGCCTGTAGCAGGTAAAACTGGTACTACAAACAATAGTTTAGATGCTTGGTTTGTTGGATATACACCGTACTATGTAGGAGCAACTTATATCGGTGATGATGGTGGAATAGACCCTGATACTGGTAAAACTATTGTACGCCAAAAAGTTCCAGGTACAAGTGGAAGTGCTGCTAGATTATGGGCTACTGTTATGAATAAGGTTCATAAAAATTTAGATAAAATTGAATTTAAAAAACCAGATAATATATACTTTACTAAAATAAATTTATATGATGGTGGTAAATCATCTTTTGGATCAAGTGCTGCATTTATAAAAGGAACATATCCTTCTAAGGGATATACTTCTTACTCAAATGTTAAACCTCAAAGTTCAGAAGATAATGATGAAGAAACACCTTCTAATCCAGATTCTGGAGATGGTGCTACTCCTCCAGATAATTCTGAGGATAGTACTACTCCTCCAAATAATTCTGGCGGTAGTGCTACTCCTCCAAATAATAATTCTGGAGATGGTGCTACTCCTCCAGATAATTCTGGCGGTAGTGCTACTCCTCCAGATAATTCTGGTGGTGCTACTCCTCCAGATAATTCTGGCGGTAATACTACTCTTCCAGATAATTCTGGTGGTTCTACTCCTACAGAATAATTAAAATAAAAAGCTAGGTATCAAAATTGATAACTAGCTTTTTTATTTAAGGTTTTGCCTTTGGTGTAAATATTACTGCCATAACATACCCAAAAAATATTGCTCCTGCTATACCAGCTGATGCTGCTATTGTACCTCCACTAAATATACCTAAAAATCCATCACTTTCTATTGCTTTCATAACACCTTTAGCAAGAGAATATCCAAAACCTATTATAGGCACTGTTGCTCCTGCCCCACCAAAATTTACGATTTGCTCATATATACCTAAGAAAGTTAATATAACTCCACTAGTTACATACGTTACCATTACATATGGTGTTTGAAGTTTAAAATAATCCATTAATATTTGTGCTATTAAACAGATTATACCTCCAACTAAAAATACTTTTATATAGTCTATAAACATATCAAAATCACTCCTCATTAACAATTACAACTGCATGAGCTATACATGGTATTGTTTGTTTTTGCAATGTACTAGTTGGTGAAAGTAATGCACCTGTAGACACTAACATAACTTTATTAAATTCTTTTTTTATAAGCTTATCATAAATATATCCAGTAAATACAGTTGCAGAACATCCACATCCACTACCACCGCAATGTACATCTTGTGATTTTAAATCAAATATTTCCAAACCACAATCAGTATATACCTTAGATATATCTACACCTCTTTGTTTTAGGAAATCTTCAGTAATTTGTTTTCCTAATTTGCCTAAATCACCTGTTGCTATCAAATCAAAGCTATTTGGATCATCTTTTGTATCATCAAAATATGAATATATCGTATCTATTGCTGCTGGGGCCATAGCTGCCCCCATATTATTAGCATCATCTATTCCTTCATCTATAACTTTTCCTATCGTTACATATTTTACTTTTGGTCCTTCTCCATTTGGCATTATTAATGCACTACCAGCACCTGTTACAGTCCATTGAGCAGTCATTGGTTTTTGATTTCCAAGCTCTAATGGAAATCTAAATTGTCTTTCTGCCGTACAGTAATGACTAGATGCACCAGAAACACTTAAGTTCGCAAATCCCCCATCTACAAGCATAGAACTTATACATAATCCTTCAGCCATAGTAGAACAAGCTCCATATATACCTAAAAAAGGTATGCCAACTTCTCTAGCTGCAAATGATGATGGTACTATTTGATTTATTAAGTCTCCACCAATCATAAAATCAATATCTTCTGGTTTTTTACCTGCTTTTTGAATTGCATTTTCTGTAGCAGTTTGAACCATTTTGCTTTCTGCTAATTCCCAAGTTTTTTCACCATATAAGTCATCAGTTAGTACTAAATCAAAATAATCCTTAAGAGGCCCTTCTCCTTCTTTAGGACCTGCTACACAAGCAGTAGATATTATGGTTGGCTTATTTTGCATTTTTACAGTTCTTTTTCCTATTCTTTTACTTTTCATATTCTAAT
The DNA here is from genome assembly GCA_937907205.1 of uncultured Romboutsia sp. Taxonomy (GTDB): domain Bacteria; phylum Bacillota; class Clostridia; order Peptostreptococcales; family Peptostreptococcaceae; genus Faecalimicrobium. The sequence continues at coordinate 5,969 of CALESE010000120.1, forward strand.
CTCCTTACTTTATAAAATTAAGTAGGTAATAAATAAAACCACATATTATTGATGATCCTATTCCATAAACTAATACTGGGCCTGCTATTTTAAATAAATTTGCTCCTACCCCCATAATATATCCTTCTCTTTTATATTCCATAGCTGGAGATACTATTGAATTTGCAAATCCTGTTATAGGAATTATAGATCCTGCACCTGCTCTTTTACCAATTAAGTCATAAACTCCTAAACCTGTAAGTAATGATCCTATAAATATTAATGTCAATGAAGTTGCACTTGATGCAGTTAATTTATCTAGCTGTGCAAATTGCATATATAAATCATTTATTCCTTGTCCTATTACACATATGATTCCTCCAACTATAAATGCCCAAATATAATTTTTCAAATACTTAGGCTTAGGACTTATTTCATCTACATATTTCTTATAATCTTTTTTCATTTCTAACCTCCTTGAATTATAGTCCATCCTACTAAAGAACCTATAACTTTTCCAATTAATAAACATATTATTATATATTTAAAATACATAGTTGGAATATTAATTCTCCGACATATAATCGGAATGTAATCTAGTACTTCTGCTATACCAGAAGATAAAAATCCTACAAAAACACCATAAGATAACCCAAATATGATAGCTCCTATCCATCCTATTTTCATATTAAAATTTTGAATAGATATTAAGCTTCCTATAAACGTTCCTATAATAAGTATTCCTTCATATAAGCTAATATATTCCTTGGTTTTGCTAATTTGTGCCATTCTCGGTATTATTCCTACTAAAATTAATATTCCAATTACCCCTGAACCTACTATTAATCCACATGATAATCCAAATGTAATTAAAAGTATTTTCAAATTCTATCCTCAAAATTTTTTTCTAATTTCATTTTCTATATCTTTATTTAAAGAATTCACTTTTAAATCTAAAGGGCTTGGTTCATCTTTGGAGTAGGTTGGAATAAATTTATTAAAAAATAATGCTACACCAAGTCCAATACCTATCGAATATGGTATCTGAAAATATCCTAAGTACTTATTACCATCATTAGTTATAGAATCTACCATTTTAAACTGAGAATGTTCCATATTTACATCAGCATGAAAATTCATTATCCCCATTATAGAACCCATAAGTACTACTATAGATACTATAATTATTCTTAAATATTTTGTTTTATCTTTTTTATTTTCTTCAAAAAATATTACTATATCATCTGTTTTTAAAAAGTTAATATGTGCTTTAGGATATTGATTTTTTATTAACTCTATTACTTCTCCTAAATGGATTACATCATATTTAGATTTATTGTTTTTGTAATTTCTTAAAATAATATTTTTTATATTATTTTTGAAATCTAATGGATATACATCATAAATATCTTCAATTGATATAGATGATTTACTTATATTAAAAGGTTTTATCTTTTTGGGCATTAAGTAAATATCTTCCACAAATAATACCTCCTTTTAGATTATTATTTGTCTTTATAAAAAAAATAAACGCTTAATTTATGTAATTTATATTACATACTTTAAGCGTTTATCTTAAAATTAACTTATGTAAGACTTCAATTTTAATAATACTTTTTTTTCGATTCTAGATACCTGTACTTGTGAGATATTTAAAAGTTCCCCTATTTCGCTTTGGGTTCTATCTTCAAAATATCTAAGCATTATTATCTGTCTTTCTCTTTTTTCTAATCTACCAAGCATCTCTTTTATAAGTAAATTATCTACTACTTTTTCTTCTTCATTTAAACCTTTCATACTTATTTTATCTATAAGACATATTGGCGAACCTTCCTCTTCATGTATAACACCATTTAAATATTCTACTGAAGAATTTGATTCTAGTGCCATTACTAGCTCTTCTTTTTCTATTCCTAATTCATATGCTAATTCTTCAACATTTGGCTCTCTTCCTAATTTTTTAGTTAATATTTCACTTGTAGTCTTTGCTTTTATTGCTATTTGTTTAAGAGATCTTGATACTTTTACCATACCATCATCCCTTAAATATCTTTTTATTTCACCTAAAATCATAGGAACTGCATAGGTTGAAAATTTCACATTAAATTTTGGGTCAAATTTGTATATAGACTTTATAAGTCCTATTGACCCTAATTGGAATAAATCGTCTCTATCATAACCTATATTTAAAAACTTCGTTACTACACTTCTAACTAAACCTAAATTATTTTCTATTAAAATTTCTTTTGCTACTTCATCCCCTTGTTGCACTTTATTAATAAGGTCTAATGTCTCTTCATGGCTAAGCAATGCTTTTTTCTCTTTATTTGCAGTTATCCCCATAACAAAACCTCTATTCTTTTTTGGACTTTATTTCGGTAAGTTTATTTTTTTTGTCATAACAATTTTAGTCCCATCACCTTTTATTGAACTTACTTCAACATTATCCATAAAGCTCTCCATAACAGTAAATCCCATACCTGACCTTTCAAGTTCTGGTTTTGATGTATAAAGTGGTTGCATCGCCATTTGGACATCGTCCATTCCATTACCTCTATCTTCTACTACAACTTTTATTGTATCTTCATTTATCTCACATCTTAAATATACAAGTTTTGATTCGTCTTCATCATACCCATGTATTATAGAATTTGTAACAGCTTCAGATACTGCTGTTTTAATGTCTGCTAACTCATCTATTGTTGGATCTAATTTCGCTGCAAATGATGCAACTATAACTCTTGCTAAGCTTTCATTTTCAGATTTGGCAGAAAACTTTACTTCCATTATATTACTCATAATATATTCCCTCCTACAAAGAACTCGCTATTTCTTCATATGTATCACAAACATCTATTATTTTATTCATTCCTGATAAATTAAATATTTTCTTAATTCTATCGTTTGCATTTATAATCATTACTTTTCCACCATCATTGGAAATCTTTTTGTATCTTCCTATTATTACACCTATACCAGATGAATCCATAAAATTAATATTTCTAAAATTAAATATTATATTTTTTATAGATTTTGACATTAATATATCATCAATTTCATCTCTTACTTCATTTGCTATGTGGTGATCTAACTCTGTAACCATAAATTCTATAATTAAATTTTTTTGGTCTAAAGAAACTTTTATCATTAGTATGCCCCCTTCATTCTACATAGTATTAACTTTTAATAAGTTCTATAATTATATTAAGTATCCTTCAAAAAAATTTAACTACTTTTGTTTTATTATGTATACGAATTATATAAAACAAATAAATTATAACTTATTTACATATAAAAAGAAGGTATATTACTATACCCTCTTATCAAATATAATTATTTTTTCTTTCTATTTGCTTGTTCTATATTTATTTTATTTCCTTTTATTTTTATATTTTTCATTTTTTCTAATACTTTTTTAGCATTTTGTTTTGGTACTTCAACGAAAGTATACTTATCATATATATCTATTGTTCCAACTAATTTACCTGGTATTCCAACTTCACCAGCTATAGCACCAACTATATCCTTAGCTTGAACTCTTTGGTTTCTACCAACGTTTATAAATAATCTTACCATACCTTCTTTGGCACCTGTATCTCCACCTTTTGAACGTCTTTCTCTACGATCTCTTGGTTTTTCTTCGATTATTTCTTGTTTTTCTTCACCTAAAGCTAACTTTAATAAAGCAGCAGCTACATCTAATGTACTATAATCTAATTCTGAATCAGCACAGAAACTTTCTACCCATTGTAATTGTTTAGTTAAATGACCTGCTTCTAAAACTTCTTTAATTTGATTAAAGAATGCTCCTACTTTCTTTTCTTCGACATCTGCTATTGAAGGAATTCCATGTTTAACTAATTTAGTTTTAGTATATCTTTCTATATCCCTCATTTTTCTCATATCTTTTCCAAATACGAAACTAAATGATATACCATTTCTACCAGCTCTACCAGTTCTACCTATTCTATGTACATAATACTCTTCATCCTGTGGTAAATCGTAGTTAAATACAGCTTCAACATCATCAACATCTATACCTCTAGCTGCAACATCTGTAGCTACTAATATATCTATTGTGCCATTTCTAAATTTGTCCATTACTATATCTCTTTGAGTTTGCTTTAAATCTCCATGAAGAGCATCTGCAAAATATCCTCTAGCCTGTAAATCACTTACTAATTCATCTGCACCTTTTTTAGTGTTAGTGAATACTACAGATAATTTAGGATTGTAAACATCTATTAATCTACATAAAACTTCTAGTTTATTAGATGATCTAGTTTCTATATAGTATTGTTTTATATTTGGAACTGTAAGTTCTTTTCTAACTACTTTTATATGAACTGGGTCTTTTTGATATCTCTTAGTTAATTCTAGTATTCCCTTTGGCATAGTAGCTGAGAAGAATGTTGTTTGTCTTTCTTCTGGAGTTTTGCTTAATATCATTTCTATATCTTCTCTAAATCCCATATCTAGCATTTCATCTGCTTCATCTAACATAACCATCTTTACATTATCTAACTTTAATGTTCTACGGTTTATATGGTCTATAACACGTCCTGGTGTACCTATTACTACTTGAACTCCACCCTTTAATGATTTTATTTGTCTATCTATTGGTTGTCCACCATAAACAGGTAAAGTTTTTATTCCGTGCATATATTTACCTATTTTTCTTATTTCAGAAGAAACTTGTATTGCAAGTTCTCTTGTTGGACAAAGTACTACTGCTTGTAGACTTTTATCCTCTGGATTAATCATTTCTAATAATGGTATACTAAATGCGGCTGTTTTTCCCGTTCCTGTTTGAGCTTGTCCTATGACATCTTTACCTGATAATATTACAGGTATAGATTGAGCTTGGATTGGAGATGGTTCTTCAAATCCCATCTCTAATACAGCTCTTTTTATATCGTCGTTTATTTGTAAATCTTCAAATTTCATTATATTCATATAATATTTCCTTTCCGTTATCTATATTATCTCGATTTATTTATTATATAGTTATTTCAAATATTATGCAATTATTATTTTAACCGCCACACTTATATAATATTCATGACGATATAAACATAGCTTATATGTTATTATCCAATATACATAAGGTATAAAACACCTATATATGTGAAATATGTAACTAACATCATTAAGCCTTGCCATCTATACAGTTTTTTATTTTTAATAGTTGGTAATATTAGCATAAGAAGTAAAAGTATCATAAAAGGGAAATCCACTTTAATAGTTTGAGATAATATAGGTATACTATTTGGTATAGAAGATATTCCTATAACAGATACTATATTTAAAATATTTGCCCCCAATATATTACCTACCGATATAGCATGATGTTTCTTTCTTATTGCAGCTATAGAAGATACTAGTTCTGGAAGTGAAGTTCCTAACGCTATTACAGTAAGGCTTATTACTGCTTGAGGTATTCCTACTGATTCAGCTATTATTGCACCATTGTCTACTAACAACCTAGAGCCTAAAACCATCATCACTAAACCTACTACAAAAACTACTAAAACTTTTATCCACTCTGATATACTGGATTTTGATTTACTTTTTCTTGAATTCATATTATCATTTGCTACACTTTTGTAATTGGTATACATGTATATTGAAAACATTAATAGTAATATTATTCCATCTAATCTAGTTATCTTTCCATCAAATCCTAATATTAATAATAATATTACTGAAATTATTAATAGAGTTGATTTAGATAAAAACATATTCTTGTCTACTTTAAATGGACTTATAAATGCAACTAAACCTAAAACTAATCCAGTATTACATATTATCGATCCTACAGCATTACCTAAGCTCATAGTCGTATGTCCATCTATAGATGCAAATGTTGATACAGTAAGTTCAGGTAATGTTGTTGCAAAACTTACTATAGTTGCCCCTAATATCATCTCCGAAATATTAGCTTTCTTTCCTATATCAACTGCACAATCAATAAATATGTCTGCTCCTTTTGTTATTAAAATAAAACCAACTAAAAATAATAATATTGTTATAAACATAAAATCCCCCCTTATCTATAAAATAAATATTCAATACTTGTACATATTATGTTATTAATTAAAATATTTAATAAAATCCAATAATTCTATAATTTATATGTTTAAATAAAAGTTTTCCTGGGTATGTAAAAAGTAAATTAAATATTTCAATAAAGATTCATACATTGAAAAAAATAATTTTTTAACAATCCCAAATCAAATTGTATACAAAATACTAATATTATGATATGATTATATTGTTAAAAAACATCTAGCTAGATTTTAAAATCATTATAAAACTTATAAAAATTTAAACCTGAATTTAACTAAGGAGGCTATCAATATGAATGCATGGCAAGGATTCAAAGAAGGTAGATGGACTAAAGAAATAGATGTTCGAGGGTTCATCCAAGATAACTACACTCCATATGAAGGAGATGACTCTTTCTTAACTGGTGCTACAGAAAACACTAAAAAACTATGGGAACAAGTTATGGTTTTATTCAAAAAAGAAAGAGATAATGGTGGTACTTTAGACGTTGATACTAAAACTGTATCTGCAATAGATGCTTACGCTCCAGGATATATAGATAAAAACTTAGAAACAATAGTTGGTTTACAAACTGATGCTCCATTAAAAAGAGCTATAATGCCTGAAGGTGGAATAAGAATGGTTGAATCAGCTTGTAAAGCATACGGATTCGAATGTGATCCACAAGTAAGTGAAATATTCACTAAATATAGAAAAACTCACAACCAAGGAGTATTCGATGCTTATACTTCTGAAATGAGAGCTGCTAGAAAATCTGGTATAATAACAGGTCTTCCAGATGCTTACGGAAGAGGTAGAATCATAGGAGACTACAGAAGAGTTGCTCTATACGGTGTTGATAGATTAATAGAAGATAAAATATCTCAAAAAGATTCTTTAGAAGTTTCTTGTATGGATGAAGCTACTATAAGATTAAGAGAAGAAATATCTGATCAAATAAAAGCTTTAGAAGCTTTAAAGAGAATGGCTAATTCTTACGGATTTGATATATCAGGTCCTGCTACTAACTCAAGAGAAGCTGTACAATGGTTATACTTTGCTTACTTAGCAGCTATAAAAGATCAAAATGGTGCTGCAATGAGTATAGGTAGAACTTCTACTTTCTTAGATATATACTTCGAAAGAGATTTAGCTGCTGGAACTATAACTGAAGAGGAAGTTCAAGAATTAATGGACCACTTCGTAATGAAGTTAAGAATGGTTAAGTTCTTAAGAACTCCTGATTACAATGATTTATTCTCTGGAGACCCAACTTGGGTAACTGAATCAATCGGTGGTATGGGAATAGATGGTAGAAGATTAGTAACTAAAAACTCATTCAGAGTTTTAAATACTCTTTACACTCTAGGACCATCTCCAGAACCAAACTTAACAGTATTATGGTCAAACAACTTCCCTCAAGGATTCAAAGATTTCTGTTCTAAAGTATCTATAGATACAAGTTCAGTTCAATACGAAAATGACGATTTAATGAGACCATACTGGGGAGATGACTACGGTATAGCTTGTTGTGTATCTGCAATGAAAATAGGTAAGCAAATGCAGTTCTTCGGAGCTAGAGTTAACTTAGCTAAGACATTATTATACGCAATAAACGGTGGAGTTGATGAAAAATCATTAGCTCAAGTTGGACCAAGATTTGAGCCAATAACTTCAGAATACTTAGATTATGATGAAGTAATTAAGAGATTTGAACCATTCACTGATTGGTTAGCAAACTTATATGTAAATACATTAAATGTAATCCACTACATGCATGATAAGTACTCTTATGAAGCATTAGAAATGGCTTTACATGATAGAGATGTATTTAGAACTATGGCTTGTGGTATAGCAGGACTTTCAGTATGTGCTGATTCATTATCTGCTATAAAATACGCTAAGGTTAAAACTATAAGAAATGAACAAGGTATAGCTGTTGACTTTGAAATAGAAGGAGACTATCCAAAATACGGAAATAACGATGATAGAGCTGATGAAATAGCTGTATATTTAGTTGAATCTATGATGAACAAAATAAGAAAGAACAAAACTTACAGAGATTCAGTTCATACTCAATCTGTACTTACTATAACTTCAAATGTTGTTTATGGTAAGAAAACTGGTAACACTCCATGTGGTAGAAAAGCTGGTGCTCCATTTGCTCCAGGAGCTAATCCAATGCACGGAAGAGATACTAACGGAGCTTTAGCTTCATTAGCATCAGTTGCTAAATTACCATATGAACATTCTCAAGATGGTATATCTAATACTTTCTCTATAGTACCTGGTGCTTTAGGAAAAGACATGAATGAAAGAGTTAGAAACTTATCAGCTATGATGGATGGATACTTCGGAGATGGAGCTCATCACTTAAACGTTAACGTATTTGATAGAGCTACTTTAGAAGATGCTATGGAACATCCAGAAGAATATCCTCAATTAACTATAAGAGTTTCAGGATATGCTGTTAACTTTATAAAATTAACAAGAGAACAACAATTAGATGTTATAAATAGAACATTCCACGGAAAAATGTGCTAATTGTAACAAGTAAAATTTAAGCCAGACAATTTAATCAGTCAAAGTATATTTATTTTTCAGAGTGTAAGTCTCATCAACTTACACTCTTTTTTTATACTATTAACCTATTATCCCACTTTATTCATTATATTATTTTGTAATTTTATGCTTAATCAGTGTATTTTAGGAAATATATAATAATATTACAAGGTATTTATTTTGTATGTATAATATAGACTTTACTAAAGAAATATCATATAATTATCTTATAAAGCATTTTGTATACAATATATTATATTTAATATAAATTCTAAAAATCGGACTTATGAGGTGAACATTATGGTTAAAGGAAGAATTCATTCAATAGAAACATTTGGTACAGTAGACGGACCTGGTATAAGATATATATTATTTTTACAAGGATGTCCATTAAGATGTAAATACTGTCATAATAGAGATACTTGGGATACTAAAGGTGGTAAAGAATACACTACAGATGAAATAATAGCTGATGCTAAAAAATACTCTTCTTACATGAAATTCTCAGGTGGAGGTATAACTGCATCTGGTGGTGAAGCTACTCTTCAACCAGAATTCTTAACTGAGTTATTTGATAAAGCTAAAAAGAATAACATACACACTTGTTTAGATACTTCAGGATTTGTAAATATAGATACAATTGATCCAGTACTTGATAATACTGATTTAGTTTTACTCGATTTAAAACATATGATAGATGAAGAATCTAAAGATTTAACTGGTGTAAGTATAGAAAAATCACTTAAATTAGCTAAACACTTAGATAAAAGAAATATACCTGTTTGGATAAGACACGTACTTGTTCCTGGAGTTACAGATACTAAAGAAAACTTAGAAGCTTTAGGTAAATTTGTAGCTACTCTTAATAATGTTGAAAGATTTGAATTATTACCTTACCATACTATAGGTATTCATAAATGGGAAAGCATGGGATTAGATTATCAATTAAAAGGAATTGAAGATGCAACTAGTGAAGACGTTGAAAGAGCTACTGAAATAGTTGAACAATTTGGGGCTAAAGTATTTAAAAAAAATTAATTTAGTATAAACTAAAAGAGGATATTTCAAATATCCTCTTTTTTATTAGAATTCTATATCTTCTACTTCTATATTATTTATAGCTTCTTCTATTAATCCTTCTACATCTAGTTCACTTTCTGACTTCTCTATTTTATCTAATTTAGGCTTAGTTACTGGTTTCTTTGGTGAGAATACTGTACAACAATCTTCTTCCGGTAATATTGATGTTTCAAATGTACCTATTTTTTGAGCTATATCTATAATTTCTGTTTTGTCCATAGCTATTAATGGTCTAAATACAGGCATTGTTACAGATGCATTTGTACAAGTTAATCCTTGTATAGTTTGAGATGCAACTTGTCCTATACTTTCTCCTGTAACTAATGCATCACAATTTCTACTCTCAGCTACCCTTTGTGCTATCTGCATCATGAATCTTCTTGATATTATAGTCATCTCTTCTTCTCTACATTTAAGACCTATTGCTTTTTGTATTTCTAACATATTTACTTTGTGAAGCCTTACTCTAGAACAGTATTTAGCTAATATAGTTGCTAAATCTTTAACTTTTTCCTGAGACTTTTCACTAGTAAATGGATAACTATGGAAATGTATACATTCTAATTCCATACCTCTTTTAGCAACCATCCATGATGCAACTGGAGAATCTATACCTCCAGATAAAAGTGACATTGCTCTACCATTTGTTCCTAATGGTAATCCACCATATCCAGGTATTGTGTCACTATACACCATAACATGATTTTGTCTTAATTCACATTTTATTTTAACTTCAGGATTTCTTACATCAACTTTTATTCTATCTTTAACTTGAGATAATAAATATCCACCTATATCTAAACTCATTTCTTGAGAAGTTAATTTAAAATCTTTATCTCCTCTTCTTGATTCAACTTTGAAACTCTTATAACCTTGTTCTATCTTTTCTTCTAGCATTTCTAAAGCTAATTCTTTTAATTTTTTATAATCCTTTTCAGCTCTTACTGCTGGACATACACCTACTATACCAAATACTTTTCTTACTTCTTCTACTACTTCTTCATAATCATAATCTTCTAAATTTACATATATTCTTCCGTACTCTTTATATACATCAAATTTTCCTATTGGCTTTAATATATTTTTTATATTTTTTATAAGCTTATTTTCGAATACGTATCTATTTTTTCCTTTTACTCCGATTTCACCATATTTAACTATTAATATATTATACAAAATATCACCTCTTAAATTAATTTTGTAAGACTAAGATGTATATTATCTTCTTCTTATTATCATTCTTAAATCACTAACACTATCTTTTACTATTTTTATAGCTTCAAGTATATCTTCTTCAGTATTCATATCACTTAAACTAAATCTTATAGCTCCTTCTATTTCATCTTTAGAAAGTCCTATTGCATTTAATACATGACTTCCTTTTTTCTTAGACGAACATGCAGAACCAGTAGATACATATACTCCTTTTTGTTCTAAGTAATGAAGTAAAACCTCACCTTTAACATCTTTAAATGAAACATTCAGTATATGACATACCCCTTCATCTGTTGAATTTATTTTTATATCTTCAACATTATCTATTAATCCTTCTTTAAGCATATTTTTAAGGTTATTCATTTTTTCTATTTTTTCATCTAAACCAGTGTTAATTATTTTTATAGCTTCACCGATTCCATATATACCAGGAACATTCTCAGTTCCTGATCTTAAATCAACTTCTTGACCTCCACCTGTTAAAAGTGGCTTTAATCTATTATTTTCTTTAATATACATAAATCCTATACCTTTAGGTCCATGTATTTTATGACCGCTTACACTCATAAAATCTATATTATACTTTGATGGTCTAAAATTAATTTTCCCATAAGATTGAACTGCATCTACATGTAAATATATTTTTTCTTTTAGTGACTTTAAATATTTTCCTATTTCTAATATCGGTTGTATTGATCCAATTTCATTATTAACGTGCATTATTGTTACTAAAGAAGTTGTTTCTTTTATAGAACTTTTGAATTCTTCTATATCTACTATTCCTTCTTTATTAACCTTTAAATATGTAACTTCAAATCCTTCATTTTCTAAGTCTTTTAATGTAGCTAATACTGATGGATGTTCTATCTCTGTGGAAATTATATGATTTTTTCTCTTTTTATATAAATTGGCAACACCTCTTATTATCGTGTTGTTAGATTCTGTTCCCCCAGATGTAAAGTATATTTCTTTATCTTTAGCACCTATAGTTCTAGCTATATCTTGTCTTATAGCTTTTATATTCTTTTCTACTTCTATACCTTTTTTATGTAAAGAAGATGGATTTGCATAATCTGTACTTAATGCATAAACCATTTTTTGTATAACTTCTTCGTATGGTTTTGTCGTTGCACTATTATCTAAATATATATCCATAGACTACACCAGCTTTCTATATTTAAGTTTACGTATTTGTATTTTTACCAAATTTATATATAATGTGCATTTATAAATAAAAATTTAATTTTTAGTTTTTTATGTAAAACTTTAAAATCCATATCTTTATATTATACCA
>CALESE010000121.1 GCA_937907205.1 uncultured Romboutsia sp.
GTTCCCATACCGAACACAGAAGTTAAGCTCTTTAGCGCTGATGGTACTTGGTGGGTAACTGCCTGGGAGAGTAAGACGTAGCCACGTAATATTTTTATTTAATAAGTCTACTAAGTTTTAGTAGGCTTATTTTTATTATAAGGCATTATTTATGATTCAAATTAATAAACGAGAACATTGATATAAGCGAATTTATTATAAGTTTAATTAGTTTATGTTATAATATATTGTATAATTTTTTTAAATAAATTTTAATTTTAAAACTAGATTATACTGGAAATTATATTGATATTACTTAATGAAGTTTAATTTAGATTATATTTTCGAATTAGAATATAGATAAAAATCATTAATAGGAGGAAAACTATGAATTTAGAGACATTAAATCCTGCTCAAAGAGAAGCTGTTGAAAAAACAGAAGGTCCAGTTTTAATATTAGCAGGTGCTGGTTCGGGAAAAACTAGAGTTTTAACAACTAGGATTGCTCACCTTATTGAAGATAAAGGTGTACAAGCAGCAAATATACTAGCTATAACATTTACTAATAAAGCTGCAAATGAAATGAGAGAAAGAGTAGAAGAAACTTTAGGTTCAGATACAAAAGATATGTGGATAAGTACTTTTCACTCATGTTGTGTTCGTATATTAAGAAAAGATATAAATAGAATCGGATATAATAGAAGTTTCGTAATATATGATAGTGCTGACCAAGTTACTTTAATAAAAGATTGTTTAAAGGAGCTAAATTTAAGTGATAAGGTATTTGAACCAAAAGTTGTTATAAGTACTATATCAGGAGCAAAAGACAAGTTGTATAGTCCTCAAAAATTTAAAGCTATTCATATGCATGACAATAGAATGAGTAAAATGGCTGATATATATGCACTATATCAAGATCGTTTAAAAAGAAATAGTGCTTTAGATTTTGATGATTTAATATACAAAACAGTTGAACTATTTAAAGAAGATTCAGAGGTGCTAGATTATTATAGAAGTAGATTCAAATATATAATGGTAGATGAGTATCAAGATACAAGCAAAGCTCAGTATGAGTTAATAAAGTTATTGGCTAGGCAACATCAAAATATATGTGTCGTTGGTGATGATGACCAAAGTATATATGGATGGAGAGGAGCTGATATAAGAAATATACTTGAGTTTGAAAAAGATTATGATGATGTTCATGTTGTAAAGCTAGAACAAAATTATAGATCAACGCAAATAATCTTAGACGCAGCAAATACTGTTATATCTAATAATATAGAGAGAAAAAGAAAAAAGCTTTGGAGTGATAAAAAAGATGGAGAACTTATAAAGATACAATTAGCTGAAAATGAAATGGATGAAGCTGATTTTGTGTCTGATATGATATATAAAATTTGCAAAGAGCAAAATAGAACTTATAAAGATTTTGCTGTATTATATAGAGCAAATGCTCAAGCTCGTTCTGTGGAAGATGCACTAAATAGAAGTCAAATACCATATAATATATACGGTGGAACAAAATTCTATGAAAGAAAAGAGATAAAAGATTTAGTTGCATACTTAAGAGTTATACAAAATCCACAAGATGATATTTCCTTAAAAAGAATAATAAACGTACCTAGAAGAGGTATAGGTCTTAGAACTATAGAAAAAGTAGAAGATAGAGCAAGTTTAAAGCAAGAGAGTTTATATTCTGTACTGATTGATATAGAAACAAATTCAGATATATCAACGAAGGCTAGAAATAGTATAAGTGGATTTGTTGATACAATAGGTACACTTAGAACTATAAAAGAAGTATATCCTGTTAGTAAGTTAATAGAAAAGGTTTTAGAAACTACAGGATATTTAGACGAATTAAGCAAGGATAAGAGTGATGAATCTCAAGATAGAATAGATAACTTAAAAGAATTTATATCTATAGCTATAGAATTTGAACAAAATAGTGAGGAGCAAGATTTAGAAACATTCTTAACTAATATAGCTCTTACATCTGAGACAAGTGATGATGAAGTTGATGATAAAGTATCTTTAATGACTATCCATACATCAAAAGGTCTAGAGTTCCCTGTTGTATTTTTAGTAGGTTTAGAAGAAGGATTATTCCCGATAGCTAGAGCTGTAAGGTCTATGAATGATGCTGATATAGAAGAAGAAAGAAGATTGTGTTATGTTGGTATAACAAGGGCTAAGGAAGTTCTATACATTACATTAACTAAGAAAAGAACATTATATGGTAAGACAAATCAATCCATAGCATCTAGATTTATGGAAGAATTACCAAAGGAATGTATAGAAAAACTTAATAAAGAAGAAAAAGAATTCACATATTCAAGTTCAAAAGCTAGTTATAATGTATTAGCTAAGTATAAACAAAAATACATGAGTAATATGAATAAATCATCCATAGCAAAGAACGTTAATGCAACAGTTAAAGATAGTAGCAAAGAAACGAATCCTGATGATATAAAACTAGGAAGTAAAGTTCATCATCCTAAGTTTGGTGTAGGAACTGTAGTTAGTATTATAGGAAGTGATTTAACAATAGCGTTTGACCAGCAAGGAATTAAAAAAATAAATAAAGAATATACAACGTTAGATATTTTGTAGAATTAATAATATTGTAAATTATTTAGATATAATTAAATATATAGCCAAAAATTAATATTAATTTTTGGCTATATATTTTTAAATTAAAATAAATTTTATATAAATAGGGAGGAAATAAAATGAAACAAAAAGAGTTTGCAAAGGACTTAATAGATTTTATTTATGATAGCCCGACATCATTTAATGCAGTAAACACATCTAAGAAAATATTAAATAAAAATGGATTTGAAGAACTTAGACTAAATGAAAAATGGAAGCTAAGAATTGGAGGAAAGTATTATATAACTAAGAATTCTTCGGCTTTAGTTTCGTTTGTTATAAATTCAGATAATATTGAAAAAGAAGGATTTAGAATAATAAGTTCTCATTCAGATTCACCAAGTTTTAGAATAAAGCCTAATGCAGAAATGAGTGCAGAAAATACATATTTAAAACTAAATACTGAATGCTATGGAGGTCCAATATTAAATACATGGTTAGATAGACCTTTAGGTATAGCAGGAAGAGTAGTAGTAAAAGGGGATAGTGTACTTAGACCTTTAGAAAAGATAGTTAATATAAATAAGCCAATCTGTATAATACCGAATTTAGCAATACATATGAATAGAACAATCAATGATGGATACTCACTTAATAAACAAAAAGATATGTTACCTTTAGTAGGTTTATTAAATGAATCTTTAGAAAAAGATAATTTCTTATTAAATACTTTAAGTAAAGAATTAAATATAAGTAATGAAGATATAATAGACTTTGATTTATTTTTATATGAGTTTGAAAAGGGAAGTTTAATAGGGAAAAATGAAGAATTTATATCAAGCTCTAGATTAGATAATTTATCAATGGCACATGCAAGTATTCATGCCATTACAAATACTAATGGTAAGTATGGTATAAATTTAGTATCATTGTTTGATAATGAAGAAGTAGGAAGCTCTACAAAGCAGGGAGCAGATTCAAATATGTTAGTTAATATATTAGAGAAAATTTGTTTATCATTAGGTAAGGATAGAGAAGAATTTTTTAATACTTTATATTCATCATTTATGATATCAGCAGATTTAGCCCATGCAGTTCATCCTAATATATCTGAAAAGCATGATCCTACGAATAGACCTATTATGGGTGGTGGTCCAGTAATAAAGATAAATGCAAATCAGTCATATACAAGTGATGCTTACTCTATATCTATATATAAAAATATTTGTAAAGAAGCGAATGTTAGTTATCAAGAGTTTGTTAATAGGTCAGATGAAAGAGGTGGAAGCACTATAGGTCCTATATCTTCTACTCATATAGATATACCATCTGTAGATATAGGAAGTCCAATACTTGCTATGCATTCAATAAGAGAATTAGGAAGTGTTGAGGATCATTATAGTATATATAAAACATTTAGTAAATTTTATGAAATATAAACAAGGAGAATGATTATGAGAATAGGAATATGTCTTGCTGGAGGAGGAGCAAAAGGTTCTTATGAAGCTGGAGTTATTAGAGCTTTATTTGATAAGAGTATAGAATTTACATCAGTATCAGGAACATCAATAGGGGCAGTTAATGGATATTATATATACACAAATAATGTTGAAAAACTATCAGATATGTGGACAAATATTCAGAAAATTAATATAAAAGGACTTAAAATAAAAAATAATACTGTGGATAATAATATTATTTTAAATGAATTATCAAAACTTACTAACAATAACAACAGTAATATTAACTTTTATGTGAATTATATAGAAGTTAATAACAAAAAACTAAATGAAAAGATAGTAAATGTTGATAATTTAAGAAAAGAAGATCAATTAAATAGTATAAAGTATAGTTCTTTATTACCATTTAATCCACAATCTACACTACCATTTAAATATCAATTCAAAAAAGATTTAAGTGAAGGTTTATATGATGGATTTAATCTTGATGGAGGTCTTGTTAACAATGAGTTGTTACTTCCTTTAACAAAAGATAATTTAGATAAAATAATATTAATAAGTATGAAACATGATTATATTTTACCTGAATACATAAAAAATATATACAATGAAGAAAATATTATAGTAGTAAGACCTAAAACTATATTTGAAAAAAATGATACACTTAGATTTGAACAAGAGTTTTGTAGTAGAATATATAAAGAGGGATATGAAATAGGACAAAAATTAAATATATAAACAATAATTATAATATTTTTTAATATACAGTAAAATACGAATAATAATATGCAAATAAATATAATTGTATTAAAAATATTGAATTAACTTCTAATTGTTAGTATAATATAAAAGTTCTTTAAATTAGAAAATGAAATATGGAGTTGATATAAATATGGCAACTAAGAGAATAGCAGTATTAGGTGGTCCAAGATGTGGAAAAACTACATTAATACAACATTTGTATGTTGAAATGAAAATAGCAGGTTTAAATGCAGGGTATGCCTTAGAATATTCAACAGAATATTTAAAAGATAAAGGTATGATAGAAACAATATCAGAACAATATGGAATATATTTAGGTCAAAAGAAATTAGAAGACGAATTATCTGCTTTTGATTATGCTCTAACAGACTATGCAACTTTTGTACCATATATATATGGTAGATTTATGCTAGGTAGCAAGCCTAGAACAAAAAAGGAAATACAAATACTTAAGGATTTATATTGTTTAGCAATAGAAGATATACAAAATTATGATTTAATAGTATACGTTCCAAGAGAATTTGGATATGTACAAGATGGAGTAAGATGGCAAGATGAAGAAATAGCTCTAAAAATAGATGATGCTATATTAAATTTCTTAAAAGCTGAAAATATCAAATTTACAGAAGTTAAAGGATCAACAAAAGAAAGAGCTAGTCAAATATTAGACTTACTAAATATTGAATATAAAGAAACGCCTCAATTAAATGAAAAGAAGAAATAAGCTACTAATTTTAGTAGCTTTTTAATTTAAAAAATTATGAGATTTTTCAAATTTGGTATATAATAATAAAGAGTACATAAAACTAATGAAAAGAAAGGAAGATTTAAAATGGAAAACAAAAATCCTATAGTAACTATAGAAATGGAAAATGGAAAGAAGATAATAGCAGAATTATATCCACATATAGCTCCTAATACTGTTAAAAACTTTGTTACATTAATAAATGAAGGATTTTATAATGGAATAGGATTTCACAGAGTTATAGAAGGATTCATGATACAAGGTGGATGTCCAAATGGAAATGGAATGGGTGGACCAGGACATTCTATAAAGGGAGAATTCAGAAGTAATGGATTTACTAATAATTTAAAGCATGAGTCAGGTGTTTTATCAATGGCTAGAACTATGGCTCCAAACTCAGCTGGTTCTCAGTTCTTTATAATGCACAAAAACTCTCCACATTTAGATGGAGAATATGCTGCATTTGGTAGAGTTATAGAAGGTATGGATGTAGTAAATGAAATAGCTACAACTGCAACTGATATGAATGATAGACCTAAAACTCCACAAGTTATGAAAACTGTAATAGTTGAAACTTTTGGTAAAGATTACTCTGATGTAGAGAAAATGTAAATTATTATGTGTTTACTAAATAAATATATTTTTACAATGATGTAATTTTCATTTAATATATTTAATTGTCCTAAAAAATAAAAACACAAAATTAAAAATTAAACCACATTATTTAATTACACTAATATGATTTAGTAAAGGAATTAAATAAGTTCTATAAAATAAAAAAGGAAGGGTAACTTAAGCTTCCTTTTTTATTTTCATTATATATTTTTTATAGCTTCAGTTAAGTTAGGAACTAATTGTTTCTTTCTTGAAACAACTCCTGCAGCAAATACACCTTGTTCTGCATTTACATTGAAGGCTTGTGATATAACTTTATCTTCTGCTTTGTATATTAAGTAAGAACCTTCTTTTATTATATCTGTTATAGCAAGAACTAACATATCGTAGTCAGTTGAATTTATATAAGATAAGAAATCATCTTTTTTAGCAAATATAGAGTCAATATCTAAAGTAAATACTTGTCCTATACCAACTCTTTTTCCACTCATTTCAAACTCTTTAAAGTCCATATTAACTATTTCTTCTATACTAAATTCATCTAAAGAAGTACCAGCTTTGAACATTTCCATAGCATAGCTTTCCATATCAACATTAACTATTTTATTTAGTGCATTACAAGCATCTATGTCAGCTTGAGTAGTAGTTGGAGATTTAAATAATAATGTATCTGATAATATAGCAGATAATAAAAGACCAGCTATATTATAAGGTATTTCGATATTATTTTCTTTGAACATATTGTATATAACTGTACAGCTACATCCAACAGGCATAACTCTGAAGTTTATAGGTACATCAGTAGTTATTCCACCTATTTTGTGATGGTCAACTATCTCTACTAAATTAGCTTCTTTTAATTCATCATGACTTTGAGCGTACTCATTATGATCAACTAAAACAACATCTAATCCTTTTATTGAAGTAGTTAAAACTTCTGGAGCATCAACTTTGAAGTAATCTAAAACAAATTGTGCTTCTTTTCTAACTTCTCCTAAGGCATAAGGTTTAGCCTCTATACCTAATTGATTTTTTAAATACGATAATGAAATTGAAGAACATATAGAATCTGTATCTGGATTCTTATGTCCGAAAACTAATAATGACATATTAAAATTTCTCCTCTCATAAAATAACATATATTAATTTTTCTATGTTAAATATATTAATTTGGTTTACAAAATAAATTTGATAATAATAAAAATATTATATCAAAAGGAGGTAAAGATGTGTTGCAAAAACGAAAAAAAATTAAGATATTATTAATATTATTACCCATAGCAATATTAGGAATAACAGTATTTTGTTCAATACACAGATATAAAAATAACCAAAACATATATAAAGATACAACAAAAGTGATGGATACTATAAGTCAAGTTTTAGATATAAATACTGTTAAGTATAACTACAGCAATGTAATAACTGTAAAAAAGGATAAAAGTGTAAATGAAGTAAAAATACCATTTACGGAAAAATCATTTGTAGTTAAATATAATGGGGTAGTTAATGCAGGGGTAAAACCTGAAAATATAAATGTATTAAAAAATGATGGGAAAGATATAACTATAGAAGTCGAAAAATGTGAAATATTAGATCATTATATAGATGATGATAATTTTTATATATATGATATAAAAAGCTCAATATTTAATAAGCTAAAATTTCAAGAGATTATAGATGATGTTAATAAATATAAAAAAGAATATGAAAATAAATTAATAGAAGAAGGATTTATGGAGGAAGTGAAGAATAATACAAAATTAAGTATTGAAAATATACTTAAAAATATTGGATATAAAAGTGTAGAAGTTATATTCAAATAAACTATTTGAAGTGAAATGATTGATTAATTTTTAACTAGACGATTGTTCTATATTTTAGATTAAATATAGATAATAAAAATATTATAGAATTTATTAAAATATTGAAATTTCAAGTAAAAATATATAATGAAAAAATAAAATCGTTTTCATAAAACAATTTAAATAAAAAATTAACAAATGTGTTGACATGGCAAATTAAGTGAGTTATTATTTAAATATAACAAGTTTGTTAAAAAACTAACGTAGTTTTAAATAACTTAAGAATATTGGGGAGGTACTATAAAATGACTAAAGATGTAAAAAATACTAAAAAAGTTGAAGAAGTTAATGTAGAGAGTATGATCAATGAATTAGTAACAAAAGCAAATAAAGCTAAAGACGCTATGTTAAGTTTAGATCAAGAAGCAGTAAATAAAATAGTAGCAGCTATGGCCAAAGCAGGTCTTGATAAGCATATAGAACTTGCTCAAATGGCAGTAGATGAAACTCAGAGGGGAATATTTGAAGATAAAGTAACTAAAAATATATTCGCGACTGAATATATTTATAATAGTATAAAGTATACAAAAACAGTTGGGGTTATAGAAGAAAATGATGAAGAAGGATACATGATGGTTGCAGAACCAATAGGGGTTGTAGCTGGAGTTACTCCTGTTACTAATCCAACTTCAACAACAATGTTTAAATCATTAATATCTATAAAAGGAAGAAACCCAATAATATTTAGCTTCCATCCATCGGCTCAAAAATGTTCATCAGAAGCAGCTAGAATATTAAGAGATGCAGCCATAGAAGCAGGTGCTCCAGAAAACTGTATCCAATGGATAGAAAAACCATCACTAGAAGCATCAAGTGCTCTTATGAAAAACAATGGAGTTGCATTAATATTAGCAACTGGAGGACCTGGAATGGTTAAATCAGCTTATTCTTCAGGAAAACCAGCTTTAGGGGTTGGAGCAGGTAATGTACCTTGTTTTATAGAGAAAAGTGCTGATATTAAACAAGCTGTAAATGACTTAATATTATCTAAGTCATTTGATAATGGTAT
Organism: uncultured Romboutsia sp.; assembly: GCA_937907205.1. GTDB lineage: Bacteria > Bacillota > Clostridia > Peptostreptococcales > Peptostreptococcaceae > Faecalimicrobium. The sequence goes on from CALESE010000121.1 coordinate 9,031, forward strand.
GATATGTGCTTCAGAACAAGCAGTTATAGTAGAAGATAGTATTTATGAGGAAGTAACAGGATTAATGAAGGGATACAACTGTTATTTTGTAAATGAAAAAGAAAAAGAATTATTAGAAAAAACAGTTATAAATCCAGAAACTAAGTCATTAAATCCTAATATAGTTGGACAAAGTCCATATACAATAGCAAAAATGGCAGGATTTGAAGTTCCAAATGATACTAAAATATTAGTAGCTGAAATATGTGGAGTAGGAGCAGACTATCCATTATCTAAAGAAAAATTAAGTCCAGTACTTGCTTGTATAAAAGTTAAAGATGCTCAAGAGGGAATACAAAGATGTGTAGAAATGACAGAGTTTGGTGGATTAGGTCACTCTGCTGTTATACACTCTAACAATGATGATATAATATTAGAATTTAGTAATAGAGTAAGAACGGGAAGATTATTAGTAAATGCTCCATCAACTCATGGTGCAATAGGAGATATATATAATGTTAATACACCATCATTAACTTTAGGATGCGGATCTATGGGTAATAACTCAACTACAGACAATGTATCTTCTGTAAACTTAATAAATGTTAAGAAAGTTACTAAGAGGAGAGTAAATATGCAATGGTTTAAAGTACCTGAAAGAATATATCATGAAGTTGGATCAGTACAATACTTAGAAAAATTACCAGAAGTTGAAAGAGTAATGATAGTTACGGATAGAGTAATGGTTCAATTAGGATATGTTGAAAAATTAGAGTACCATTTAAGAAAAAGAAGAAATCCTGTAATGATAGATATATTCTGTGATGTAGAGCCAGATCCATCTGTAGATACAGTATTAAATGGAGCTGAGGCTATGAGAAAGTTCAAGCCAGATACAATAATAGCTTTAGGTGGAGGATCTGCAATGGATGCAGCTAAAGGTATGTGGTTATTCTATGAAAATCCACAAGCTGACTTTGAAGATTTAAGATTAAAATTCATGGATATAAGAAAGAGAGTATATAAGTTCCCTAAACTAGGAAGACAGGCTAAAATGGTAGCAATACCTACTACTTCAGGAACTGGTTCAGAAGTTACTTCTTTTGCTGTTATAACTGATAAAGTAAATAATATTAAATATCCTTTAGCTGATTATGAGTTAACTCCTGATGTAGCTATAATAGACCCTAACTTTGTAATGTCTGTACCAGCAGCTGTTACAGCAGATACAGGATTAGATGTATTAACTCATGCAATAGAAGCTTATGTTTCTGTAATGGCAACAGATTATACAGATGCATTAGCTATGAAAGCTATACAAATGGTATTTGAATATTTACCAATTTCATATAAAGGAGCTAATACTGCAGAAGGTAGAGAAGCTAGAGAAAAGATGCATAATGCTTCTTGTATAGCTGGTATGGCATTTGCCAATGCTTTCTTAGGAATAAACCACTCATTAGCTCATAAGCTAGGATCTGAGTTCCATATACCTCATGGTAGAGCAAATGCAATATTATTACCTCATGTAATAGAATATAATGCAACGATGCCAACTAAGTTTACTGCATTCCCAAAATACAAGTCATTTGTTGCTGATAAAAAATATGCAGAAATAGCTAAAATGTTAGGATTAAAAGCTAGTACTACTGAAGAAGGAGTTAAGAGCTTAGTTGAAGCTGTAAGAAACTTAATGAAGGAAGTAAATATGCCAATGACTGTTAAAGCATGTGGAATAGAAGAAGAAACTTATTTTGCAGCAATAGAAAAGTTAGCTTTAGATGCATTTGATGACCAATGTACAGGAGCTAATCCTAGATTACCATTAGTAAGTGAGTTACAAGAAATATATGCAACAATATATGGATCAAAAAAAACAAGTTCAAATAATGAAAAAAAAGAAGCAATCTGTAATGCATAATAAATAAGAGGGGTCTTGATAGACCCCTTTATTGTATTTATAAATTAACATTGATTTATAAGGGTGATTTAGATAGGCAAACTTTTTCAAAATTATTTTTTATATTTATAATAGAGTTAGTATAATCAACTTCAAAATTAGCAAAAGCAGAGAACAAATCGATATCTCTCATAAGATGAATTGTCATCAAATTATTAGACTTATTCAATCTAAGTATTACTGATCTAACAAATGGGAATTGTATTCTAGAGTTT
>CALESE010000122.1 GCA_937907205.1 uncultured Romboutsia sp.
ATTCATAGGTTATCCACAATATTTTTCATAATATAATTTCCTTGTACGTAAAAAAAGTGTTAGCCGCTTAGCACTAACACTTTTGATTATTATCTAACAACATCCATCATCAAATAATCCACCACAAGAACAAGTTATTAATAGTAATATTAAAAATGGTATCCAAGCCATTATGTCTATATCTACCCAAGTGTCACCAAATGCTAAGAATAGGAAGAATAATACTATTATCCACCATGCTCCATTGAAGCATCCATCTGAGCCAAAAAATCTATCTAACATAATAAAACCCTCCTAAGAATTTAAAATTTTTGTTAATATATGAAACTATATAATTAACTATCTTATATTAGTTAATCATTTTCATAATACATAATATGAATTTACTTTAGTTTTGTTACAAGTTTCTAAAAGTATTAATCCCAAATTCCACATCCACAAAGTATTAATAATACTATTAAGAATGGTATCCAAGCCATTAAATCAAAGTCTGCCCAACAATCTCCAAATGCTAAGAATAAGAAGAATAATACTATTATCCACCATGCTCCTGCTCCAAAGAATCCATCTTCACCAAATATTCTATCTAACATTATTGACAACCCCCTGTTGATTATAATTATTAGAGCTTTTGCTCTTAATCTATACTATGCATTAGATATATATTTTGATATATTTTTATTTTAAATTTTCATATTAATATATAATATTTAAATTCAAAATAAAAAAGAGTACATATGTACTCTTTTATTTTAATTAGCATCCACAATCAAAATTATTATCTAAACATCCACAATCATCATCCATTCCACAAGAACAAACAATTAGTAGTAATATTAAAAATGGTATCCAATCTGTTATACAAATTTCACTCCAACATTCTTGGAACGCTAGGAATAAGAAGAATAATATTATTATCCACCATGCACTTGCTCCATCAACACAATCAAATATTCTACTTAATTTAGTACTCATAAAAGTCCCTCCTATTTGGAAAATTAATCATTTATGTAAGTACTTAGATGATTTTTTATTTTACAATACTATACTATGTAAATTTTTTTAAAGTGTTAATATTTTTATAAAAAAATTTAAAAAGGAGCTTTTAAAATAGCTCCTTATGTTATTAACAGCATCCTCCACCAAAGTCAAAGTTAGTTAAAAGTAAAACTAATAATACTATCCATATTATTGCATTATCTTCACAGAATATCCATTCTAGTAAATCATCACCTAATAAAAGTATAGCTGCAATGATTAGTAATATTATTATACCAAATCCTCCACCAAATCCATTACATCCACCAAAGAAACGTTGTAATCCTTCTTGTTCTGACATTTTTATGCCCCCTTCTTTATTTATAGATAATAATTTTTAATTATCTATTTAATAAATATTATGAATTTACAATATAATTTGTTACATAATATTACATTTTATTTTTCTTTTTTTACAATAAAAAAAGAAATCAAAAGATTTCTTTAAGCCTAATAGCAACTATCATCAAAATTAAATAATAAAAGTATAACTAATATAATCCACACCCATATATTATCATCCTCTAAAAAGTTATCTAATATATCTGTACATAAAACTATAAATACTAATGATATTATTATTAGTGCCTTACCATTAAAAAGACCTTCATCACCTCCTAAAAAACGGGATATTGTATCTTCTAATTTTGCCATAACCTTCCCCCCTCAAACTTTTACGATATCCTTGTTTAAATATATGTATTATAAAAAAAATAAGTTACCCAATTAAATTCCTACTAGTCAACCTTTCTAATTCTTTATCACACAAAGCATTATATTTATTTACATCTTCTAGGTGTTTATCTTTATTTTTATATTCTGATATAGTTTTTATTAAACTATCTATAGATTTTATCTTATATAATTTATAATCATTTATTAAAAATGTTGTTTTAGTATTTTCCATTCCCTTTTTTAGTGTTATAAGCCTTGATATGTATTCATCTTTTTTATCCATTACATATCCTTCTTTTTTTGATATATCTTCTAGTATAATATTTGTTTCTACTACATAATCTTTAATATTTTGTATATCCAAAGTTACTGAATTATAATACAAATTCATTACTAGCACAACAAATACCCCTATTGATGTTATTAATATTCCTATGTATTTCATAATATTTTCCTCCTATGTTTAAATTTCTATATTAATTTATATTCTTTTCATTAAAATTTATTACTTTTTTATTGAATGTATATTGAAATTTATTACATATTATATTAAACTACAATTAAAATTAATCAACTGTCTTAGGAGGTTTAAAATGTTTGAAAAAATAAAAGAAATAATAGCAGAACAATTGGGAATAGATGATGCTGATACTATAACTTTAGAAACTTCTTTAATAGAAGATCTAGAGGCTGACTCTTTAGATGCAGTTGAAGTAATAATGGCTCTTGAAGATGAGTTCGGTATTGAAATCCCAGATGAAGAAGCTGAAAACTTTAAAACTATAGGTGATATATGTAAGTTTATAGATGAAAATAAATAATAAAAAAATAATACATAGCTAAAAGCTATGTATTATTTTTTTAACAACAACAATCATTATTATTTTGATTTAACATAAATAATAAAAATACTATAAGTATAATCCATACTAATGAATTATTTTGTTCTAAAAAGCAACCTATATCTCCATTACTTGCTAATAATAAAACAACTGCTCCTATTATTAAAAAAAATATAATCGGGTTATCTCCAAATCCAAAATCAATACCTCTAAAAAAATCACTAATTTGATCCATATACTATCCCCCTTATATGTAACAAATTTAAAAGTATTTTTATTTATAGATATGAATATATTATTTTTTTATTGCAAGTCCCCTAAAAATAGTATTAAAACATTTAAATTTTCATATTATTTTTCTTCATAGAATTTTACATTTTTAATAGTTATATCTATACTTCCATCTGGATTTTGTTTTACACTATATTTCATAGGATCTTCAAAATCATCTAAATTTCCTTTTATATCAAATCCACTATCAGTTTTTATATTTCTTTTTTTAAGTTTTTTTTCAATCCATTTTTTATCTATACTAAATCCTTCTTCTAATCCTTTATCTTCCATATGTTCTTTAAAGCTTGATTTTAAATCATCATCTTTAATAGAATTTTCTACAAAATCATGAATATCAATTTCTTCTTTTTCTTTTAGTGTATAATTTAATATACTTCTTACATCTTCAGCCTGTTTTATATCATTACTTAAAACATTTGTTATCCATGTTTCTGCTGAATTTTTAAATGTCTTTGTTTTATATTTATCATCTTCAATTTTTTCTGCATTTAAAAATTCACCTATAAATTTTGAATTAGTTTCTTCTTTTTCAGAATCTTTATCTAAAAGTCTTAAATGGTATTCATCATTTATTCCACTTGCCCCTATTATTGCACATTGCTTTTGTCTACCTGTCTCTGGTATACCTATTTCATTAGCAACCATTTGTATATTAAATTTATCATCTATAAACTCTATAGAATGAGTATAAAGTTTTTTGTAATCTAACTTTAATATGGCAACATATTTTTCATCTTTTACAGTATATAAACATACTGCTAAATCACAAGATTCAATTTCTGAATTTATTTTCATAACATCAAATAAATATGCTGCTATTTCTTTAGAATTTTCTAAAAATCTATTTTCATCATATATTATTTGTTCACAACAATTTTTTATTATATTATTATTATAATCTCTAAATACACCTTTTCTTAAATCATCATCTTTAGTAACTCTTCTTATAACTTTTTGAAAAAACTTATCTACTTCAGGATTTATCTTTCCTTCATAATCATTTAATATAGGTACTTCACTATTTTTATCTAATACGTGTACTATAAACTTATGTATTATCATAATATTCTCACCTCTATGTATTTTTTATCTTAATTTTTCTATTAAGTTTTTAATATCCTTTGGTAACTCAGCTTCAAAACTTAACTTTTCTTTAGTTCTAGGTTGTTCAAAATCTAATTTATAAGCATGAAGAGCTTGTCTATTTATAAGTTCTTCATTTACATACCCATAAAGTTCATCTCCAATTATACCATGCCCTATGTAATTCATATGAACTCTTATTTGATGAGTTCTTCCTGTTTCAAGCTTTACTTGTAATACAGTTGCATCCTTTAGTCTTTCAATTACTTTATAATGAGTTATAGACTCTTGCCCTCTATCATCAACAACTCTTTTAATACTATCTTCTGTTGGTCTATATATTGGTTGGTTTATAGTTCCTTTGTCATTAGTTACTATTCCATGTACTACAGTAATATAACTTTTCTCAACTTTATCATTGCTCATATCTTGAGATAGTGTATGATGGGCATAGGCATTCTTTGCAACTATTACAAGACCAGATGTATTCATATCTAATCTATTTACAAATCTAACTTTTACCTTTTCATCATTTTTTATTATATAATCTGTAATTCCATTTGCAATTGTATTATTATAGTGGCTCTTAGTTGGGTGTACTACCATAAATGGAGGCTTATTTACCATTATTATATCAAAATCATCGTAAATAATATCTAAATTTAAGTCTTGAGCTTCAAAGTTTGCCCTATCCTCGTCTATTTTAACTTCTATTAAATCTCCTTTTTTAACTTTAGCGCTAGGCTTTTTAAATTCTCCATTAACTAATACACTTTGTTCTCTCTTCATTTTAGATAAAGATCTTACTGAAAAATTTAATTTATCTAATAAAACTTCTTTTAATATCATATCTTCATCATTTGTATATGATATTAGATTGTACTTTTGATTTTCTTTTTTAAACAAAATCACACCTACTTCCTTTTTATAATAACATTATATATTCTATACTATTTTTATATAATAGATAAGATATTTTTAGTTAAATATAAAATAACATCATACATAGTTGCATGATGTTATTTATTAATTTATTTGTTATTTACCATTATAATATTGTTCATATAATCTCTTATTAGATAATAACAGTAATAAAAATGCAAATAAGCAACATATACCACCTAAAATAAAATGCAATTTATTTCCATAATCAAATATAAATCCAGATACTAATGATCCAGTTACCATACCTATAGCTTTAAATGATCCTTGAACACCCATAACTTCTCCATAATTATTTTTTGCAAGTTTTGATACTATACTTTGTTGCATTGGTGTAACTAGAGCACTTGATGCTATAAATATTATCAAGAAAACTAAAGATAATAGTATATTTTTACTCAAACTCGCCATTGTAATAGATGTCCCTGCTATAAATAGTGATATAATAATACTTTTATTTTCATTAAACTTTTTTCCAAGGTATGGATTTACAAATACATTCATTATTAATGCTACAACACCTGCAACTGCCATTACAATACCATTAACTGTTGTCGGCATATTAAGAACTGATTCTACATAGTAATTTATCGTTGAATTGTATGATGTAGTAGCTATTGTTATTAATGTCATAACTATCATCATAATTCCAACACTTGATTTTAAATTTATTGATTTGTTGTTTAATTTTAGATGATCTAAATATAACTTAATCTTTTCATCTTTACCTTTTATAGTTTCATCTATCATAAAATATATTACTACTGATACTATAATAGAAAATATAAATTGACTTATAAATGTATATTTATAACCAAATGATCCTATACTTCCTCCTAGTAATGCTCCCGTAGAACTAGCAATAGAACCTGTTGCAGTATGATATGCAAGATACTTTACCCTTTCTTCTTTACTAGAAACATCACTTATATAAGCAGTTGCAACTGTAATAAATCCTACAGACATACCTCCACCTAATATCCTAAATAATAAAATTGTACCTGTGGTTTCTGATAACCCAAACCCTATTTGACTTAATCCATAACCTAATACTCCTATTATTAAAAATATTTTTCTTCCTTTTGTGTCTGACATCTTTCCCCAAATTGGAGACATTACAAATTGAGCTACTGCCATAGTTGAATAAAGTACTCCAAACATATATGTCGGAAGTGACAATGTATTTATAAGTGTTGGAGTAACTGGGTGTGCCATATTAAATGTTGTCATTGTTATAAAGTTTATAAATAATATCTTTTTTAATTTATTTTTGTCCATAATATCCCTCTATATTGCAATATTTTGTATACATTATATAATACCCTATTAAAGAAAACTATATCATATTAGATACTAGTTTTTAATGTATCCATCATATACTTTTAAAAATATTGTTATTATTTTAATTAGCTTATAGAATAATAAATTTATGATATAATACAAAATATAAAGAGGTGGAAAAATGAAAAGAATTATAACTATAAATTCAAATAATATTACTAAGTCTTTAGAAGTTAAAGAATTATTGACAAAAAAATTTTTAAATTTAGGATTTGAAATAAATTACGATTTCCATCCAAATTCAGAGCTTATTATATCAATTGGTGGAGATGGGTCATTTTTAAAAACCATCCATGATTTTAACTATCCAAAAACACCTATTCTTGGAATAAATACAGGTCATCTTGGTTTTTTGCCAGAAGTATCACCTGAAAATATAGATAGATTTATTGATTCTTACATAAAAAAAGATTATTTTTTTCAAGATATATCCCTTTTACAAGCTAATATCCGTACAAATAAAAGTTGTATAGATATATTTGCCATAAATGAAATTGTCGTAAAAGGTGATAAATCGAGAACTATTCACCTTAAATTAAATATTAATAATAAACATATTCAAAAGTTTAGTGGAGATGGAATGATTATATCTACTTCTACGGGATCTACAGCTTATAATTATGCAGCTGGAGGTAGTATTGTTGACCCATCATTAAATCTTATGCAACTTACACCTATGTATCCTATAAACACTAATGCATATAGAAGTTTTACATCTAGCATAATATTTTCTACTGAATCTATAATAGACATTGTACCTGAGTATAGATTTGAGGACTCTATACTTATAGTAATAGATGGTGTTGAACATAGATATAATCAGATTTCTGATATAAAAATATTTTTATCTGATGTAAAGATAAATTTACTTAGAATGCCAAATTATGAATTTTGGAGTAGAGTCTCCGATAAATTCTTATAATATTAGGAGGAAATAATTAAATGAAAATAGGTATAATGAGTGATACTCATGGAAGTTTACTTTACTTTGAAAAAGCATTAACTGCTTTAAGTGATTGTGATTTTATACTTCATGGTGGAGATGTTTTATATCATGGTCCTAGGAATCCATTACCTGAAGGATATAATCCTAAAGAATTAGCAGCTAGATTAAATGAAGTAGATAATATACTTGTTGCAAAAGGAAATTGCGACTCAGATGTTGATCAAATGGTTATTAATCATCCTATACAAACACCTTACTTAGTTAGCCAATTTGGAAAACTTAGAACTTTAGTAACTCATGGTTATATTGAGTCTATTGATGATACAATAAAAAAAGCTAAATCTATGAACTGTAATTTACTTGTATCTGGGCATACTCATATAAAAGAGTGTTATTTAGATGAAAATCTTATCGTATTAAATCCTGGAAGTACTTCTATACCAAAAGATGGTACTCATTCTGTAGCCACTATTGAAATTATAGAAGAAGGTTGTCATGAACTTGATTTAGATATCAATTTCATAGATATAAATAGTGGAGAAATTATAGAACTTAATAACTAAAGGTATTGGATAATCCAATACCTTTAGTTATTATTCATTAGCACATTAATAATTTTTTATTTACATTACAAAAAACACTGCTTAAAGCAGTGTTTTACGTAAATATTCTTACTTTCATTATTCTATTTTTATCTAAGCTTTCTATATTAAATCTTATATTTTCAACTTCGATAACTTCATTTTCTTCTGGTAGCCTTTTTAAATATCCTATTATAAATCCACCTATCGAATCAAACTCTTCTGATTCTAAATTTACACCTATAAGTTCATTTATATCAGATATCTTTGCACTACCTTGAACTACATATTCATCCTCTTTTATTACTATAATATCATCATCTTCATCATCATATTCATCTTCTATATCTCCAACTATAACTTCAACTAAATCTTCTATAGTTATAAGACCTGATGTACCACCATATTCATCAACTACTATAGCCATTTGACTTTTTTCAACTTTCATTTCTTCAAGAAGTTGAGTTATCTTCTTAAATTCATATGTGAAGAATGGCTCTCTTATATAATTTTTAATATCAAAGTTTTTAATTTCTTCATCACTTAAAAATATTACATCTTTTATATTAAGTATACCTATTATATCATCTATAGAGTCTTCATATACAGGTAATCTACTTAGCTTTTCAGTTTTAAACATTTCTATTATTTCTTCATAAGTATCTTCTGAATTTAAAGCTACCATATCTAATCTTTGAACCATGGCTTCTTTAGCTTGCATATCAGCAAATTGGAATACATTATTAATTATTTCTCTTTCTTCCATTTCAAGTAATCCTTCTTCATGACTTACATTTACCATAGTTTTTAATTCTTCTTCTGTTATATATGGCTGTGCACTTTTATCATTAATACCTAATAATTTAAATATAACATTAGTTATTATATTAAACCCCCATACTATAGGTCTAACTATAAATATAACTAATTTTATAGGCTTTGATACAGCTACTGCAACCTTTTCTGAGTTATTTGCTGCAATTGTCTTTGGAGTTATCTCTCCAAATATCAATACTAATACAGTCATAACTGCTGTTGCTAATGGAACTGCTCCTGGCTTATCACCTAATAATCCCATAAATAAAGATGTTGATATTGATGTTGCTGCGATATTAACAACATTGTTTCCTACTAATATAGAACTTAGTAATTTATTAGGTTCTTCTATTAAGTCGCTAACTAATTTAGCTCCCTTTGCTCCTTCTTCTTTCATATGTCTAATTCTTATTTTACTTAAAGACATTAATGCTGTTTCAGATGCTGAGAAGAAACCTGAGCCTATAAGTAATATTACTAAAATTACAATTTGAATCAAAATACCGGTCGAATCCAACCTTTACCACACTCCTAGCTTTTATTTTTAATGTTAATATTTTATATTATATCATATTTAATAACTATTGGGAATTAGTACAATTAAGTTATTCTAATCAATATATAAACCTAATAGTTATAATAAATATTTACTTATATATACTTAAATATATGATAAATATTTACTTATATATTTTTTCATTTTTTAGACATTATCTTATGTTTTTCATTTTATTTATATAAATTGTGTAACATTTTGTAAATATTGCATATTATATATTAAGAGAAACTTAAAAATAGTTTCTCTTACCAAATAATAATTATTAACATTAAAACTTCTGTTAGTTTATAATAAATGATCGGATAAATAAAATTTCCCCCATATTAAACCATCTATATCTCCCCCCTATATAGATGGTTCTTTTTTTAATAATATTTCAATAGTTTGTATAATAATTTCAAATATGGTGATAATTATTATTGAGATCGGAAATTATATATTTCTCCCCCCTAATAAGCAAAATTAAGGCGCCTACAAATACTCCCCTTTGTAGACGCCACTTTTTTACTTTATATTAATACACCTTCATCTATTCCAAATAAATATATCCACCTTTCTTTTACTTCTTTTCCTGTAAGACCTTCTAAAACTTCAGAGTATAAACTAAGTTGTTTTTTATATCTATTAATTACTTCTTCTTTATTTTCCTCATTTACAAAGTCAGTTTTATAATCAACGATAACTATCTTACCATCTTCTTCAAAATATGCATCAATTATACCTCTTAGCATAAGACTTTCATTATCATACTTATTAATGTTATCATCTTTTATAAAATCTTCTTTTATATAAATATCTTTCATTTTTATTTGTGAATAAATAGTCTGCTCTCTTTTCACAAAGTTAGATTTTAACATTCTCTGTCCTATATTCGATTTAAAAAACTTAAATATTTTATATGTATTTATAACTTGTGATTGTATTTTTGTTATTATTCCTTTTTTTATAAATTCATTTATTTGTTCCTCTATTTCAGATATATTACTTACTTTATTAAAATCTAACACTTCCATTATTAAATGGACTATCGTTCCCTTCTCTGCTCCACTTATTTTATCTTTATATTCATCTTCCTGCATAAACAATGGTTTCTTTAAATTTACTTTTTGAATGTATATTTCATCACTATATTCATCATCATTATTTTGTAGCTTTTTTATTTCTGTAACTGATATACTTGCAGGTTTTGTTACACAAGCTTCAAATGGGTATTTATAGTCTAATTTATCTTTAATAATTTCATAATATTGTGTGCTAGAATTATTTAAGTCTAGATTTTTAATTACGTTAATTATACTTTCTTCTTCTACATCTTCTGTAACTTCTAGAGTTACATCATTTTTATACCACAATTTTGTTTTCCATCTTGATTTATGGTCATCTATATTTTCTAAATCTATATCAAATTCGTCTCTAATATCTTCTAAATCTTTATGTTTTAAAACAGCTGGCATTATCCAATCTAAAAAACTTTTCCCCTTAATAACCTTATAATGAGAAATTGATTTTTTTCCATCAACCCCATTTGCCCAACTTTTTAAACTTTTTTCAATATTCTTTGATAAACCTGTTATTATAAGCTTTTCTTTTGGTCTTGTAAATGCAACATATAATACTCTCATCTCTTCAGATAAGTTTTCTATATTTATTTTACTTTTTAATGCTTCTTTAGCTATACTTGGATATGATATCTTTCTCTCATAGTCAACTACCTGAGGTCCATATCCTAGGGTATGATGATATAGTATATCTTTTTTAAAGTCTTGAGTATTAAAATTTTTACCCATACCTGAACAAATTACTACAGGAAACTCTAATCCTTTACTTTTATGTATACTCATAACTCTAACTACATTTGCATTTTCTCCAAGAGTTTTAGCACTTCCCATATCCGAATTTGATTTTTTTAATTTTGCTATAAAGTTTATAAAATTAAATATACCTTTAAAACTTGTTTCTTCAAATTGCTTAGCTCTCTCAAATAATATTCTTAAATTTGCTTGCCTTTGAGACCCACCCGGTAGTGCTCCTACATAAGCATAATATCCTGTTTGAATATATAAGTACCATAAAAATTCATCTGTACTCATATATAAAGACTTTTCTTTATATTCATTTAGCTTTTCTATAAAATCTCTACACTTATAAGCTTTTTCATCATCTTCTTTAGCAAATAATTCTAATGCTTCATAAAAACTTCTATTATCATCTTCTAATCTTATATCTATTAATTCTTCAGGAGTTAATCCTACTATAGGAGATTTTAATACTGCAAGTAATGGTATATCCTGTAATGGGTTATCAATTATATGAAGTAATGATATTATTGTTTTTATTTCTATAGTATCAAAATATCCAACTCCAATATCTGCATATGTTGGTATATCCATATTCATAAGTTCATCTGCAAATACTGGTGCCCATGAAGATGTTGCTCTTAAAAGTATTACTATATCTTTAAATTCTATCGGTCTATATTCACCAATTTTTTTATCATATATTTTTTGAATTTTACCATCTTCATTGGTAGACATTAAATCTTTTATAATTTTACCTACCATTCTAGCTTCAACTTGTATATTGTCTATCTCTTCTTCTTCATTTTCTAAATTTTCTTCTTCAACTTCATTTTCCTTTACTTTAGTTTGCATTAAATGAATTTCTGTAGGCCCACCTATAATAGCTTCTTCTTCATTATTTTCTTTAAATATTGCACCTAAATTAAGTCTTTCTTCTTCTGTATATTCAATTTCACCTATATTTTTACTCATTACATTCTCAAAAATATAATTTGCACAATCTACTACTTCTTTTCTACTTCTGAAGTTTTTATAAAGCATTATCTTTCTATATAATTCACCTTCTTCTAAAGAGTAGTCACTATATTTCTGTAAAAATATTTCAGGCTTTGCTTGTCTAAATCTATATATACTTTGTTTTACATCTCCAACCATAAATCTATTTGGCGTTTTTATTTTTGATATTGTAGATAATAATACTTCTTGTACATAGTTACTATCCTGATATTCATCTATAAATATTTCATAAAACTTATCTCTATATTCTAAAGCTACATCCGATGGAACAACTTCTCCATCTTCATCAGTTTCTGTAAGAATTTTAAGTGCAAAATGTTCAATATCATTAAAGTCTATAATACCTTTTTCTCTTTTTTTCTCTGAGTAAGCATTATTAAATTCTATTACAGTATCAGATATAGATTTTACTACACTATATAAATATTGTATTTCTGATTTTATATCTTCGTTATCTCTACAAAATGTTGATGCAATCATTGATTCAACTGATTTTTTTACATTTTTTCTTATATCATCTGCATTCTTTTTTATGTCTGTTATATATGAAGGTGCATCTTTTGGTATTCTTTTTACGCCTTTAACATAATTTTCAAACTTCATAGAACTCATTGCATCAAAAGTTTCATTCCATGAACTATTACATCCATCTAATATTTTTTTTATTCCATTATAATCATTTTTAAATTTATCATAATAAGTTTCTAATTCTTCTATTCCTTCAAGACTTGAAAGTGACTTTTTCATACTAGATTCCATACCACTTATTTCTATCTTTATAGAATCTAATATAGCTTTTGCCCATATTGAGTTTGAAAAATCAAAGTCATTATTTATACTAAATTGATTTGCAGAATCATTTAACCACTTTATAGGATCTGGTGATGACATAGCAAAATTATATACACTAAGAATAATTTCTTGCAGATTATTATCTCCTCTTTTTTCTGCATAACTTTCAACTAAATTTAAAAAACCTTCATTAGCTTCTTCATATAATCTTTCAAATACTTCTTCTATTGCATCTTGTTTTAATAAAGTACATTCAGTTGTATCACCTATTCTAAAATTAGGATCCAAGTTTATCTTATGAAAATTTGATTTTATTACTTCTAAACAAAATGAATGTATAGTTGTTATACTTGCTTTATTTAAAAGAACAAGTTGTGTTTGTAAATGCTTATTTTCTGGATTTTTATCTAGTGCTTTTCCAATAGCATCTCCTATTCTTTCTCTCATCTCAGATGCAGCTGCATTTGTAAATGTAACAACTAGTAACTTATCTATATCAATAGGGTTTTCTCTATCTGTTATCATTTGTATAATACGTTCAACTAATACTGCTGTTTTTCCAGATCCTGCTGCTGCTGCAACAAGTAAGTTACAATTTCTACTATCTATTACAGCTTGTTGTTCTTTTGTCCATTCAGGAGAACTCATTATTTCACATCTCCTCTCATCATTTTAATTATTTCATCATCACTTTTTTTATTTATTACTTTATATTTATTATCCTTTAAGGTTGTATCAAATTGGCATATTGATGAATATGTACAGAAGTTGCAAGACACTTTATCTTTATTTTTATAAGGTGATATACTTATGTTTCCACTTAGCATTTCTTCACATAAATCTTTTATTAAGTCTTTTACATATTTTCTTATAGTATCAAACTCATCATAAGTTACACCTTTAGTATGTCTACCTAAAGTACCATCTTTATTTAAATTAGCAGGTATTATTAATGATGTAGTTTTTTCTCCACTTTCAAGAGATTTATCCATTTGTTTTATAATATTAGAATCTTTTATTAATAGGCCTTGCATCTTTAAACTTTTTAATATATTTTCTCTTATTTCTTCATCATCTTTATTTTCATCAAACTTTGCTATTGGGTCATCTATTCTAGAATATAATATTGCTGCTGGATTTATATTTTCATTAGAGTATTCTCCACTTGCAAGTATTGCATCTATATATACTAATAGTTGAAGTTGTAGTCCATAATATATATCTGTTAAACTTAAGTCTTTTTTTCCTGACTTATAATCTATTATCCTTATATATTTTCCTTCTTCATTTTCAAATTTATCTACTCTATCAATTTGACCTTTTAAATTTATTTCTTCACCATTTTGTAAAACTATTTTTATAGGTGGATATTTTCCTTTTTTTCCACCAAAATCAACTTCATATCCAATTGGTTCAAATGAACCTTGCTTTATTTGTTCACTTATTATACTTATAGCAGATATAAGCATATTCTTTAATCTCTGTGCAAGATATTTATACCTTTCTGAACTTTTTAATATATATCCTGGAATTTTTGAAACGAATTCAGCAACTATATTTGATACATTATTATTTATATAATTATAATCAATATCTCTCCAATTTAAATTATCATTAATTAATTGCTTAGAAAATTTATCTAGTATATTATGAATAAATGTTCCTAAGTCTGGTGCAGTAAATGAATATTCTTTTCTTTCTTTTGCTTTTAATCCATATTGTATAAAATAAGCAAATGGGCACTGTGCATATTTTTCTAGTCTTGATACACTTAATGATTTATTTTCATATAACTTTCTTATTTTATCTTCTTCAACTTTTGCAACCTGATTTGTATAATTAAGACCAGATATTACTTTCTCTGTTATATTTTTATAATCATCATCAGTTGCATAATACCTGTATATATCTAGCCATAAATCATTTATATCTTTTCCATCATCATATTCTTTTATTTCATTTATAAGTGCATTAAATGTAGGTGATTTTGTTGATATTTCATTTAAAATTTCTTCACTAGTAGTTATATCATCTTTTATTAAATAACTTTTATTATCTATATTAGGAAATATTTTCTTTAGTCTTGATATTATAACTGATGGTCTTAATGTTTTTCCTTCATGGTCTGCTATAGGGTATGTTACTATTAAATTTTCGCAAGTTGAAGTTAATGCCTTATAAACTAAGTATTGCTCTTCAAATGTTTTTGTTTTACTATCTATATCAACTTCTATACCTTTTTGACCTAAACTATGTCTATCATTATCACTTAATAATCCATTATCTTTTGCAATTAATGGGAATGTACCATCTATTGTTCCTACTAAGTATAAATATCTTGTATTTGGATTTTTCATTCTATCAATACTACTTACTAAGACTTGATCAATACTTGGCGGAACTAGACCTAATTCATATTCATCAAACCCAAGGCTTATAAGTCTTATAAATTTATCTAAAGATACTGTTTCTTTACCCATAATTTCAACCATCTGGTCAAATATATCCACTACTATATTCCAAACTTGAGAGTATTGATTGGCTATATCTAATTCCCCTTTTTCTTTAAAGTCCATTATGATATTTTCTATTGTGGTTGGCATTTCTATTTCAAGTAAAAACTCATATATATATCTACAAATATCCTCTACTTTATTTTTTCCTTTTAATTTTTCTTGTAAATGTATTATAGGAGTAAGAGCCTTATTTTTTGTTTCATTTACACGACTTTTTATTTCTATTTCATATTCACTTTCTTCATGAGTATTGTGATTTATCTTATATTCCCAAACTTCTTCAAACCATTTCTTACCTTTTATTCCATTTGCAAGTACATAATTTTCTAGTAAGTTTATATCACTACTGTCTATTCCTATAAGTCCACTCTTTAAATACCTAAACATAGTTTCATAGCTATATCTTCTACCTTTCATCTCAAGTACAGATATTATAAGTACTATTATTGGATTACTCTTTGCTTCTCTTTTTTTATCTATAAAGTTTGGTATTTCATATTCTTTAAAAATAGAGTTAACTAAAAAATCATATTTATTTAAATCTCTTGTTGCTACAGTTATATCTTTATATCTAACGCCTTTATCTCTAACTAAATTTACAATCTCTTTTGCTATTTCCTCAATCTCTGAGTATAGATTATTAAATTCTTTTATTTTTATATTATTCGTTGCTTTGTCATATGTTTTATATGGATAAGCATTATAATATTTTTCTAAGTGTAATAATTCTTCACAATCTTTGAATCTAGCTATTTTTTCACTATTTATATTAACTGATGGAAGTATAGATATACCTTCTTCAGCACATAATTTGATAAGCTTTTGATATGTAAATTTAGTTCTTGAAAATGCGTCTGATTTACTATAAGAAATAGATTGTGGATTATCTACAGTTAAAGATATATATACCTCTTTAGCTTCTTTAAATATTTGTTTTAATACTCTATATTGATTTGGTGTAAAACCAGTAAATTCATCTATATAAATATATGCATCTTTAAAATATCCACTTAATTCCAATTTATCTGATAAGGAAATAAGCATGTCTTGAGAATCTATATAATTTTCATGTAATTTTTCTTCATATTCTTTATATATTTTGCTTATATCTTTTAACTTTAATCTTAAATTCTCATTTTCTATTTCTCCACTTATATTATCTAACATATCATAATTAATATTGTATTGTTTTAGCTCTGAAATCATATCTGATATAGAACTTACAAATCCTGATTGAGATGATGATTTTGAAAATATATTAAGTTCTTTACTTACATTTTCAATTGCTTTATATGTCATCATAGCTCTACCACTTGAATTTATATTAACCTCCGTTAAACCTCCCACTCTTGAGAAAACTATATTACTCATAGTTTTAAAACTTAATACCCTAGACCTTAAAAACTTGTCCTTTTCTTTTCCTTGAAAAAGTCTACTCATTCTCTTTTCCATTTCAAAAGTATATTGTTCTGGTACAAGCATTATAACTGGAGTAGTTTCATCATCTTGAACTCTTTTTTTTATTTCATTTAATACATATGTACTCTTTCCACTTCCACCTCTACCAAATATAAACCTAACACTCATAAATTTCCTCCTCTAAAATGTCATAGTTTACTTCTTTATTATTACATAATTTATTGAATTCACAAAACTTACAGTGTTTATTATTTTTTATTAGTTCAAGTCTAAATTCTTTATCTTCTTCACTATATTTTGTTTCTTTTATCATTTTTATATATTCTTTTATTTTTTCTTTATTGATATTATGTTTTTCTTCCGTATAGCTTATTATTGTTGGCTTATCATCAAATTCAGGTTGATAATATTTCATCTTGAAATTTTCTGCATTTATATTTAAATTATATATCTTAGGTATAACCTCTTTTGCAAGTAACATATATACTATAGTTTGCATTCTAGATTCAACATTTTTATAATTAATTTTTTTATTCTCTGTTTTCCAATCCCATATTTCAATATTTTCTTGATTTATAATAATTAAATCGTATTTAGCTATTATAATATCTTCATTTAATTTATATCTTATTTCATATTCAGGTAAATATATTGACTCTTTATTTATGGGAATTAATGCTTTTATCTTATCTATATATTTTCCAAATCTATCTTTATTTTTATCGTCTATTCCTAAAGGAATATTATTAAAATACCTTTCACAAATTAAATGAAATTCTCTACCTAATTTTAAGCCTTCATAATATTCTCTACTTCCTATATCATTAAATTTCCAATTCATTTTATCTATATATTTATATTTGAATTTTATAGGACATGATTTATAAATATTTATAGAGTTTTGACTATATATAAAATTTTTTAATCTTTTGTTCAAATAGCTTCACTTCCTTAATCTAAACTATATATTTATAGTTGATTTTTTATAATTTATATACTTTTCTAATTCATTTATATATAAGCATGACTTTTGCTCTTTATTTCTTTTTCCTATATCACTTTCATCTTTATAAGAACTGCAAGAAAGTATAAGCATTTCTTTTGCTCTAGTTATTCCCACATATAATAATCTTATTTTTTCATTTATTAATTCAACTTTTGTCTTATTAAAATAATCAGTTTCTACTTGTATACCTAGTATCTTATCTATTTCTGATTTAACTACAGCTACTGGGTTTTTATATTTATCTCTTAAATACCATTTGTCACATTGAAATTTTTGATTTATATTATGTGGAAAGTTATATTCTACAAGACCTAGTAAAAATACACAATCCCATTCCATTCCCTTAGATTTATGGTAGTTACATACTGTTATACTTCCTGGCTGTGGCTCATATCCATTCATTTCATATACTACTTCTATAATATGATTAAACACTTTATTTTTACTATTATTTAATATATCGTATATATCGTATAAGTTTATATTTATATTTTCTGAACATAAATATTTTGTATAAAATGCTATATATTCAATTAATGCTTTATCTGCTATTTCAAGATTTAATCTCTCTCCAATAAATAATATTAGTAAATCTAACCTAGACAATGGATATTCTAATATTTCTCTTAAAGATTTTATTCCATCTAAAAAGCTACTATATAATTCAGAATCACTATCTATTATTAAAGGCTCTTTATTATCCAAATTATATATTACCTCTTCTGTATTGTAACTTTTAAGTAATTGTAGCAAATCAACTTTTCCAGCTTCATTATCAGTTTTTATAAATACTTTATCTAAAGTTATAATCAACTTTTCAATATCATCACAATTTAATATAAAATCTATTATATAAGCTATATTATTTAATACTTTTCTTTTATTTAAAGAATTTGGCCCTAATTCCTCAAACTCCATATTATGTTCCATAAGCTTTTTAGCTACTTGAGTTATTTGCTCATTGAATGGAACTAATATACCAATACTTTTATCTGGATATTTATTTTTTATTGCTTTTGCATAAGCAACTGTTTTTTCTATTTCATCATTCCAAGTTCTATATCTTTTAGTATTTATACTGTATATATCAGGCTTTGGATTTTCTTTATATCCCATTCCACAAGGTACCGTTTTTATTTCCATATCTTCTAAAGCTTCTCTACATTCTTTTTGATTAAATTCATTTGTTACATATTTTACAAGTCTATTAGCTAAATCCAAAATATCCTTTGAGCTTCTATTTGACATATACATTCTATAACAATAATCTGCATCTTTTATAAATTCTTTAAAATATTTTGGATCTGATGATGAAAATGTTCCTGTTATACTTTGATTTATATCTCCAACCCTTACTAAATTATTATTTTCTCCACAAATAAGCTTTATAATTTTACCTTGTATTTCATTTGAATCTTGACACTCATCTTCAAATATAAATTTATATCTTTTCTGAAATTTATTTCTTAAATTCTCATCTAAAGTTAATGCTTTATATGCCAAAATTAATATATCATCATAGTCTAATAGGCCATTGTATTTTAATTTTTTCTCATATTCAGTATATATAGGAAGAATTATTCTTAATACTCCATTGTACGATGAATCTACTACTTCTTCTAAGTCTCTAGGACTTATTTCCTTGTACTTTAATTCACCTATAGAGTTTCCTACTAAATCATAAAAACCATTCTCCCAAGCATCTACCATTCTTTCTCGCCATTCATTGTCTTTTTGGTCTTTTAAAAACCACTGAAATATCTTTTCTCCACCGTTCATTCTGTAATTTTGTATACACTCATTAAGAATTATATTTTTTTGAAGATCATCAGCTATACTAAATTCTTCATTTAGCATAACTACTTCTGGCTTTTCTTTTATTATTTTTACAGCTAAACTATGTATAGTCATTACTTCATAAGAATTTTCTTCTTTTATGTCATTATCTATTAATAACTGTTTTATTCTTCCTTTAAAGTTATTAACTGCACTATTCATATATGTAAGTATCAATATTTTTGAGTTATCATGTTTTCCTTCTCTTAATAATTTAGCAACTAAATTAGTTACTATAAATGTTTTTCCAGCCCCAGGTACTGCAGGAACTGCCATTGTCCCACCTTCATATGACATTATAGGTAACTGATCTTGTCTATAATTTATATTATTCATCTATAATACTCCTATCTAATATCTTAAGTATGATACTATATAATATACTTTCTTGGATATATCCATTTACACTATATTCACTTTTAAAAGCATAAACTTCTTTTGTATTTGAAAGTAAATTATATATCATATTATATAAGTAATATTTCTTATACTTTTCTTCCATATCATCAGTAAATATTGTACCTTCTTTAAATGATTGTCTAAGAACAACTAAATTACTTATATCTTTCTCAATTTTCATATTCCACAAATTACTACCTATGTCTACCCATATTTGTATAGGCCTATTTATATTAGATGATATATATGAGTATGGAGTTGTTATAACAACTTTATCTAAATCATATAACTCTTCTAGTTCTAAATTTGAATAATAATCACTTATATTACTTTTTAAAGCTTCTATAAATATTTTTTCTTTACTTTTATTCTTATCTAAATTTAATAAAGATACATTCTCTGTAAATGTATCACTTTCTTGTATTATGCTCTTACATATATTTATATTTTCTTTTCCATACTTTAGGTTAAGCATATTATCTATATAAAATTGAATTAAAAATTCACTTATATTAAGATTATTTTTTCTCTTATCCTCTATATATTTTTTTAGTTCTAAAAACTTAAAATCTTCATTTTTGTTTCTATATATTTTTAATGCTTGTATCTTATTAATTTCAAATATATTTTCAATAAAGTTTATATACTCTTCTTCTTTTATATAATCTTCATATCGATAAAATAGACAACTAGCTACAACTAAAATATTCCCATATGGGTAATCTATTAATTTTTTATCTTTATTTGTGTTAAATACATCTATATTACTATTTTTTAATATATTTTTTATTTGATAATCTAACACGGAATTATTTATTGGTGTAATTATAGCTATATCATTTTGATTTACATTATTATTTATAAGATCAATTATTTTCTTAAATAGTGAATAATCTTTACTAGAATTAAAATTTAAATATAATTCTTTAATATTATCTTTTAGCAAGTTTATAAACTCTAACTCTGCTACATTACAACTTTCAAAGCTATCTACAATTAAATAATTAATTTGTTTTTTTAAATTTTTTATATATAATTCATTTGTTAGCAAATAATTATTATATATATACACACTAAGTGAATTGTCTAAAATCCCATTATATAGTAATGTATCTATATAATAATTAATAATTTCATCCATTTGGCTATATGAAAATTTAGTTAGCTTATCTCTATTCTTTTTAGATAAATATATTTTTTCACCAATTGTGCTAAAATCTATCTTATTTAATGCAGATTTGTTTATATTTGTATTTATACTCTTTGCAATATTTTTATTAGTAGATGTTATATCTTCAAAATATCCTTCTAAATTTCTTTTTTCATTTACTTTATCATTTATTATATACTCACTTAAATTATTATATATAAATACTGGTGATGTGTTTATTTTATGTATTTTATCGCAATTTTCACATATTATAGGCCAAAATTTAACTATTTCTTTTTTTATAAATGATAAATATGTAGTTAAATTAATGCTCTCACTAAACTCAATATTTATTTTTCTTTCGTATATATTTTTAGTACTATTATTTGAAACTAAAAATAATATATCTTTGCTCTTATAGTTATTTTCTTTTAGTAAATTAATATATATTTCAATAAGCTTATTTACTTTATTATTTAGTTCATTTTCTCTTAATAAGATTTTCACTTATTCACCTACTTTTCTCATTTTATTGTTATTTTAATTATATCATATTAAATTTTTCATTATACTCAAAAAAATACAGCCTATAAGCTGTATTTTATTTGATCATTATTGATGCTATATCTTCATTATTAACTTCTAAATCAATTATTTTAAAGTTATCCATTAATATATTATTAAATTTGTAACCATTATCCCCTATATCAAAATTCTCACATCTAAAATTTATAGCTTCATCCTTTTCTATATTTGTCAAATATTTCATTTCAACTTCATACATAATTATCACGCCTTTTTACTTGAATATTTTGTTTATAATATAAGTTTTAAATTTTGCGAGATAATTTATTCATAAATTTTTTACTAATACTCCCAATTGGTACCAATAATATATTTATTAGCATTAATATAAATACATATGATAAATTTATATTATTTATAAATAACTTAATCAAAGACATAGTTGGAATGAAATAAGGTTTTATTATCCATAAAGCCATATTAGGACTATTTAATATAATTTGACTATATAGAGAAAATAATGATAAAAATAAACCTACTCCACATCCAATAACTCCAACCATTAATGAATCTGATATATTAAGTTTATATTTGTATCCAATATATATATTAACACCAAAGTATAAAATACTAAAAATTACCCCAATTACAAGCATAATATCGTTCATAGGAATAAATTCAAAGTAAATAAAAGACACTAGGCATATTAATAATATGTCAAAAAATAATTCTTCTCCTGCTTTAAATACCTTTTGCATATACCCACCTCAAATTCCTTTTAGTTTATTATATAAAAATTAAATTTAAAAGGTGAATAGGTATTAATTTATACTTTACTTTTATTATTGATAAAGTCAATACCCCTAATGATTGATATGTAGAATCCCCTATTGTACTTCTATCCTTTTACAAAATATATATTATCTAAAATCTAATTTATTTAAATTATATTTTTGTATTATATAAATCAACATATCTGCGTATATAAGTTTTCCATACTTATCTTTTTTTGTACTATAGCCTGCATCTTCTAGCGCTTGGGCTTGTTTTTTATAATTTTTACTATTAAATAATCCATTTTCCTCATATCTTTTATTTTCATATAAAAACTTACCATGATCTTTTATAGATTCTGTAATATTATTATATTTTCTAAACTTAGATTTTACCTTATCATTATAGTTCTCTGAAGTCATAACTTCAATTGACTCTCCATCCCATCTACTATCTGCCTTTATTCCAAAAATGTTATTACTCTCTTTTGATAATTTAGACTTACCCCATCCTGATTCAAGTATAGCTTGAGCTACTGTTATTGAAGGTAATATACCATATTTATTATAATTATATCTTGCTCCATCTTCTATTTCTTTTATAAATATTATTTTATCTTTACTTATATCATATTCTTGATTTTTAACTATGCTCTCTTCTAATTCTTTTGTCATATTATAAAGTGTTGATATACATACTATTACGCTTATTGTTATTAAAGTTTTCTTTACTATTAAGTTTATTTTTTTCATCTTTTTATTTTTACCAAGATGTTTTATCTTACTTTTACCCATAACTATTCCCCTTAACTTTAAGATATATATATTGTATTAAAATTTAACTTATATTAAAACTATTTTTTGCTTATTAAAAATTTGCTTCTCTTATATCTCCAACGATTTCATACGTTGATAAAAATCTTTTTTACTCCCAAATATAGTAAACGAACTTAATAATAAAGGTATAAAAACTATTAAATAAGTTAAC
>CALESE010000123.1 GCA_937907205.1 uncultured Romboutsia sp.
TTTAATGCAACATAAATATAAAGTGTTGCACTTGTATTGACAATCTATCATTTATAAACAAATATTGGGTATAGACAAAAAGACATATTTTCAAGAAAAGCTTTAGAAGAAATATTAAAAGTTAAAACTAATTTTTTTACAACTTAAATTTATCTAATATATATTATGTTTAATAATATATATGTTAATATACTAGTATGTTAATGCTAATTTTTAGCATATATTAAAGAAATATATTGGAGGAAAGATGATATTTTACGAAAGAAAAAATAAAGAAACAGCAAAAGAATATGCATATAGAATTTTAAAATACAACATTATGTCTTTAGACTTAAAACCAGGAGAGTTATTAAGTGAATCTAATTTATCTGAAAAATTAAATATATCTAGAACACCAATAAGAGAAATATTAATGAGATTAAAAAACGAGCATCTTATTGAGGTTAAACCACAAGCGGGTACTTATGTATCACTAATAGATAGGGAACTTATAAATGAAGCTATATTTATGAGATCTGTACTTGAAAAAGAAGTATTAAAAGAAGCTTGCAGTAAGTTTCCAGAAGAATTATATATAGAATTAGAAAAAAATTTATTTGCCCAAAAACTAGTTGCTGATAAAGAAGGAAAAGAAATTGAGTTTCATAATTTAGATAAAAAGTTTCATAAGTTAATATTCTTAGGATGTAATAAGGTGAACATATGGGGAACTATTATGAATATAAGCAGCCATTATAATAGAATGAGGCTTCTATCTGAGATGAAAAGTAACAAAATGCAAATAATAAAGCACCACGAAGAAATACTAGATATGATTAAAAATAATGAAATAAATAAAATAGATACATATGTAAACAAGCATATAATAGAACCTGCAACTGAATGGGAAAAATTAATAAGTGAAAATGAAGAATTAAAAGTGTTTTTTAAATAAAAATATATAAAATATGCATCTGTAATTTACAGATGTTTTTTATTTGTATTTTTTTGTAAAAGTTTAGGAAAAGGTATTGCATTTTGAAAATTGATATGCTAGTATACAAGTAATAATGAAAGTGGAGGTACACAAATGAAATTACCATTTAATATTGATTTAAATAATAAAGTAGCAGTAGTAACAGGTGGAACAGGAATACTTTGTGGGGCTATGGTTGAAGCATTAGCTAAATGTGGGGCTAAAGTAGCTATACTTGCATTAGGACAAGAAGCTTGTGAAGCTAAAGCTAAAGAAATAATAGATAATGGTGGATGTGCCATCGGAATAGAAACTAATGTTTTAGATAAAGAAAGCTTAAAAAGAGCACATGAGATAATATTAAAAGAACTTGGACCATGTGATATATTAATAAATGGAGCAGGTGGAAACCATCCAAAAGGAACAACAACTAAAGAATACTTACTTGAAGAAGATTTAGATAATGAAGAATTAATATCATTCTTTGATTTAGATCCAAAAGGAGTAGAATTTGTATTTAACTTAAACTTCTTAGGAACATTACTTCCATCACAAGAATTTAGTAGAGATATGATAAATAGAGAAGGGTGTACAATAATAAATATATCTTCAATGAATGCATACACTCCTCTTACTAAAATACCAGCATACTCAGGAGCAAAAGCTGCAGTAAGCAACTTTACTCAATGGTTAGCTGTACATATGTCAAAGGTTGGAATAAGAGTAAATGCAATAGCACCAGGGTTCTTTGTAACGGCTCAAAATGAAAAGTTATTATTTAATGAAGACGGAACTCCAACTGAAAGAAGTAATAAAATATTAAACAGTACACCAATGGGAAGATTTGGTGAAGCTCATGAATTAATAGGTACTTTATTATACTTAGTAAATAATGATGCATCAGGATTTGTAAATGGTGTAGTAATACCAGTAGACGGAGCATTTAGTGCTTACTCAGGAGTATAGGAGTTAGATTATGTTAAATATTATAAAAAATGAAGGAATTGTTGCAGTAATAAGGGCAAAAGACCATGATGAAGCTAAAGGATATATAAATGCTTGTGTAAATGGTGGAATAAGAGCAGTAGAATTAACATACTCAATACCTAATGTTGTTGACTTAATAAATGAGTTAAAAGATGATGAAAATCTAATATTAGGTGTTGGAAGTGTTTTAAATGGACAAATGGCTAAAGATGCAATTTTAGCTGGAGCAAAGTATGTTGTAAGTCCAGGATATAATGAAGAAGTTAATAAAGTATGTAAGGAGTTAAACACTCTTTATTTACCAGGATGTATGACAGTTACTGAAATAATGAATGCTTTAGACAAAGGAAATAAAATGGTTAAATTATTCCCAGGAGATGTATTTGGACCTAAATATGTAAAAGCTGTAAAAGCTCCAATACCTCACGTTGAAATAATGCCAACAGGTGGAGTTAGTATAGATAATGTAGAGAAGTGGTTTGAAATGGGAGTTTCTTGTGTAGGAGTAGGTAGTTCATTATTTGGAGCAGGAAGTTTAGAAGATATAGAAAAACTAGCTAAAGAATTTGTGGAGAAAATTAAAGATGTTAGAAGCAAATAAAAAAAAGGTTTTAGGATTTGGGGAAATAATGCTAAGACTTACACCTCCTAATAATCAAAAGATTATACAAGTTAATTCATTTGATGCAACTTATGGTGGTGGAGAAGCAAATGTAGTTGCAAGTTTAGCAAGTTTTGGACATCAAACTAAGTTTGTAACGAAATTACCTAATAACTCTTTAGGTGATAAAGTCATAAGAGATTTAAGAAGTTACAACGTAGATACAACTGATATATTACAAGGTGATGGAAGACTTGGTATTTACTTTTTAGAAATTGGACATGGACTTAGAAGTACTGAGGTTATATATGATAGAAAATACTCAGCTATATCTATGGCCAATAAAAATGAATTTAATATAGAGAATATATTAAAAGATGTTAAAGTGGTTCATTTATCAGGGATAACACCAGCATTAAGTAAAGAATTATATGATTTAACTATAGAAATAGCGAAATATTGTAAAAATAATGATATACTAGTATCTTTTGATTCTAATTATAGAGCTAAGCTTTGGAGCTTAGAGGATGCTAAAGTATTTTTAGAAGATATACTTCCTTTTGTAGATATAGCCTTTTTAGGAAGTTTAGACATGACAAACATATTAAAGTATGAAGCCTATGATTTAGAATTTGAAGATAGTCTTAAAAATTTATATGAAAGATTATTTGAAAAATATCCAAATATAAAATATGCAGCTTGTACAAAGAGAAGTGTTCATTCAATAAATAATAACTCATTAAAAGGTTATTTATTTGATAAGGAAAATTTACACATTTCAAGTGAATACAATTTTGATATATTAGATAGAGTTGGTGGAGGAGATGCATTTACAGCAGGTATACTTCATGGAATTTTATCTAATCTAGATAAAAAAGAAATTGTAGAATTTGGAGTTTGTGCAAGTGCATTAAAGCATTCTATAAAAGGCGATATAAATATAGTAGATAAAGATAGTGTAGTTAGTTTAATACAAACTGGATTACAAAATATAAAAAGATAATGGGAGATAATTAAGACATGGAAATGACGTTTAGATGGTATGGAAAAGATGACCCTGTAAAAATAGAGTACATCCGTCAAATACCAGGGATGAAAGGTATAGTAACTGCTATATATGACATACCAGTAGGTGAAGTATGGCCGTTAGAAAGAATATTAGAATTAAAGAAGCAAGTAGAAGATGCTGGATTAGAACTTAGTGTTATAGAGAGTGTACCTGTACACGAAGATATAAAGTTAGGTTTACCAACGAGAGATCAATATATAGAAAATTACAAGCAAACAATAAGAAACTTAAGTAAGGCGGGTATAAAAACTATATGTTATAATTTCATGCCAGTATTTGACTGGACTCGTTCTGATTTAGAATATGAATTAGAAGATGGTTCAACTTGTTTAATATATGATGAAGCTGATGTAGCTAAAATGGACCCTTCATTAGGAGAGTTAGAGTTACCAGGATGGGATACTTCATATGGTGAAGGTGGACTAGGAGCATTACTTGATAAATACAAGAATGTAGATGAAGAACAATTATGGGCTAACTTAGAATACTTTATAAAAGGTATAATGCCAACTGCTGAAGAGGAAGAAGTTAAAATGGCTATACATCCGGATGATCCACCATGGGGTATATTTGGATTACCAAGAATAATAACTAACTTTGAAAACTTAGATAGATTCTTAAACTTATATGATAGTCACTACAATGGAGTTACTTTATGTACAGGTTCTTTAGGATGTACTAAGACTAATGATGTAGTTAAAATGATAAAGCATTTTGGAGCTGAAAGAAACAGAATACATTTTGCTCACTTAAGAAATGTTTTAATAACAGGAGATAGCAGTTTCAATGAGGTTGCTCATTTATCTGAAGCAGGATCTTTAGATTTCTATGAAATAGTAAAAGCATACTGTGATTATGAATTTACAGGTCCATATAGACCAGATCATGGAAGAATGATATGGGGAGAAACTGGAAGACCAGGATATGGGTTATATGATAGAGCATTAGGAGCTGTTTATATAAACGGATTAAAAGAAGCAATAAATAAAAATAAATAATAAAAAATATAAGTAGTATTTTGAAATAAATTTATTTTAAAATACTACTTATAAAAATATTATAAAAAAGAAAAATAATAGAATATATTGTAGAAATTTAAGATATATGTTAAAATTTTACTTATAGAGAAAACGATATCAAAAAATAGGAGAAATTTATGAAAAAGTTTATGGATCAAGATTTTATATTATCAAATGAAGTAGCTAAAATTCTTTATCACAATAATGCTTCAAAAATGCCAATATTTGATTATCATTGTCACTTACCAGCAGTTGAAATAGCAGAAGATAAAGAATATGAAAATATAACACAAATGTGGTTATACCATGATCATTATAAGTGGAGAGCAATGAGAAGTTTTGGAATTGATGAAAAATATATAACTGGTGATGCTAGTGATTTTGAAAAATTCTATGAGTTTGCGAAAATGATGCCTTATTTAATAGGAAATCCTATATATCATTGGTCACATTTAGAACTTAAAAGATACTTTAATCTTGAAGATGCTTTAAGTGAAAAGACTGCAAAAGATATTTGGGAAA
Organism: uncultured Romboutsia sp.; assembly: GCA_937907205.1. Classification (GTDB taxonomy): domain Bacteria; phylum Bacillota; class Clostridia; order Peptostreptococcales; family Peptostreptococcaceae; genus Faecalimicrobium. The sequence goes on from CALESE010000123.1 coordinate 5,154, forward strand.
AATGTAATAATGCTATAGTAAAAAATAATTTAACTGCTAGAAACTTAATACGTATGTCTAATGTAGTTTATATAGGTACTACAGATGATCCAATTGATGATTTAAAATACCATAAAGAAATTAATGCTGATGATAGTTTTGAGTGTGAAGTAAGACCTACATTTAGACCAGATAGAGTATTAAAAATACAAAATAAAGATTTCTGTGATTATATAAAGTTATTAGGTAAAACAGAAAATACTGAAATTAAAGATTATGATAAATTAATAGAAATATTAGAAAAAAGGTTAAATCATTTTGTATACAATGGTTGCAGTATAACAGACCATAGTTTAGAAAGAGTTTATTTTAAACCTGCTACAAAAGAGGAAGTTGCAAGTATATTTGTTAAAGTTTTAGCGGGCGAAGAAATAAGCATAGAAGATGCTCAAAAATACACAACATTTACATTAATCGAACTAGGTAAAATGTATAGTGAAAGAAATATGGTAATGCAACTTCATATAGGAGCGCTTAGAAATAATAATACTAGAATGTTCAATATTGTTGGTGCGGACGCAGGTTTTGATAGTATTGATGATGGGGAAATAGCTTACTCTTTATCTAGATTATTAGATAGCTTAGATGTAGAAGATAAGTTACCTAAAACTATTCTTTATTGCTTAAATCCAAAAGATAATGAAGTATTAGGTACTATGATTGGAAACTTCCAAGGAGGACAAGTTGCAGGTAAAATTCAATTTGGATCTGGATGGTGGTTCAATGATCAAAAGGATGGAATGGAAAGACAACTTATGGCACTTTCACAATTAGGTTTAGTTAGTAAGTTTGTAGGAATGCTTACAGATTCAAGAAGTTTCTTATCATTTACAAGACATGAATATTTCAGAAGAATACTTTGTAATTACTTAGGACAGTTAGTTGAAAATGGAGAGTATCCATATGATTTAGAAATGTTAGGAAATATAGTAGAAGATATATGTTACAACAATGCTAAAAAATATTTTACAAAATAATCCTAGGGGGAATCTAAATATGAATAAAAGGATTAAAGCGCTTTTACTTGTAGCTATAACTAGTATATCAGTAGTTGGATGTAGTTCAAGTAAAGATAATGAAGCAAGAGTTATGAGAGTTGCTCACAACCAAGGTGAGGATCATCCAATACATTTAGCACTAAAAAAGTTTGAGCAAATTGTAGAAGATAAAACTAATAAAGAGATAGATATACAAGTGTATCCAAATGAACTACTAGGTGGACAGCGTGAATCAGTAGAGCTTACTCAAACAGGAGCTATAGATATAGCTGTTGGAAGTATAAGTTTGCTTGAAAGTTTTAATAAATCATATAGCGTATTCAACCTTCCATACTTATTTAATAGTAAAGAACATTATCACTCTGTGATGAATGATGATGATATAATGAACGGTATATATGAATCAACTAGAGAATCTGGATTTGTTGGTCTTACATGGTTTGATGCAGGTTCAAGAAATATGTATACAACAGATAAGCCTATAATGAAGCCGGAAGATTTAAAAGGTAAGAAAATAAGAGTACAACAAAGTCAAACAAACATAAGAATGATGGAATTATTAGGTGGTTCTGCTACACCAATGAGTTTTGGAGAAGTTTATACTGCTCTTCAACAAAAGGTTATAGATGGGGCTGAAAATAATGAATTAGCACTTACTAATAATAAGCATGGAGAAGTTGCAAAGCATTATTCATATAATCAACACGGTATGATTCCAGATATATTAATAATGAATGCTAAGTTATTAGATAATTTAAGTGAAGAACATAGAAATATAATATTAGATGCAGTTGATGAAATAAATAAATTTGAAGTTGATGCTTGGGAAGATAAAGTAAATGAAGCAGTAGAACAATCAAAAGCAATGGGTGTTAAATTCTATTATCCAGAGATAGAACCATTTAAAGAAAAAGTTTTACCACTTCATAAAGAAATGACTGAAAATGATGAAGAAGTAAAAGCTATATATGATAAGATACAAGCAAAAGAACCAAAAAGTGAATAAATACTAGTAGGGAGGAACAAAGATGAATAAATTAAGAAACACGTTAAACAAAGTAATAGAAGTTATATGTATTACGCTACTAGCATTTATGGTAGTTTTAGGTACTTGGCAAATAATAACTCGTTATGTTTTAAATAATCCAAGTACAGTATCAGAAGATTTACTAATATATTCTTTTGTATGGATGTCTTTACTAGGTTCAGCTTATGTATTTGGTAAAAAGGATCATATGACTATGGTATTCTTTAGACAAAAACTTGAATCTAAAAGTACTAAGGCAAAAATAACATTAAGCATAATGACAGAATTGTTAATAATGATATTCTCAGCATTAGTTTTAGTATTCGGTGGAACTCAAATAAGTATGCTAGCTATGGGTCAAGTATCACCAGCATTAGGAATATCTATGGGATATATATATTTAGCATTACCATTATCAGGAGTAATAACGATTATTTACAATGCATTAAATTTAATTGATTTAAAAAAAGAAACAGCTCAATCAAATAAAATGAATGAAAAAGTTGTGTAGAAATAAAAAATAATAATTAATCCAAGGGAGATAAGATTATGGAATTAGCATTTCAAGCAGGTTCAGCTATAGCCATTGTGTTTCCTATACTACTTTTATTAGGAATACCAATATCTGTAACTATAGGTATAGCATCTATATTTGGAATATTAACTACGTTATCATGGGATGTAGCTGTATTAACTGGAGCACAAAGAATATTCACGGGAATTGGTAGTTTCTCATTATTAGCAATACCATTTTTCGTATTAGCAGGAATTATAATGAACAATGGTGGTATCGCGTTAAAATTAGTAAATTTTGCAAAAGTATTAAGTGGTAAGTTACCAGGATCTTTAGCGCATACAAATGTAGTAGGAAACATGTTATTTGGAGCAGTAAGTGGTTCATCAGTTGCAGCCGCAGCTGCAATCGGTGGAACAATGGCTCCACTTCAAGAAGAAGAAGGTTATGATAAAAACTATAGTGCAGCAGTTAATATAGCATCTGCACCAACTGGACTTTTAATTCCTCCAAGTAATTCACTTATAATATATTCATTAGTAAGTGGAGGAACATCAGTAGCAGCACTATTTATGGCTGGATATGTACCTGGTATACTGTGGGGATTATCAGTAATGGCAGTAGCATTTATACTTGCAAAAAAGTATAAGTACTCAAGTAAATATAAGGTAAGTTTTAGTGAAGCTATGAAAATATTTATAGATGCACTTCCTAGTTTAGCTTTAATATTTATAATAATAGGTGGTATAGTAGGTGGTATATTTACAGCTACAGAAGGAGCAGCTGTTGCAGTTGTATATTCTTTCATATTATCATTTTTCTTCTACAAATCTATAAAGTTAAAAGATATGTATAGAATATTATTAGAAACAGTTGAAATGACAGGAATAATAGTATTCTTAATAGGTGTATCATCAATAATGTCTTGGGTTATGGCATTTACAAATATTCCAAGTGCAATAACAGAAATATTATTAGGAATATCTTCAAATCCAGTTGTAATACTATTAATAATGAACTTAGTATTATTAATAGTTGGCACATTTATGGATTTAACTCCAGCCATATTAATATTTACACCAATATTCTTACCAATAGCTAAAAACTTTGGAATGGATCCTATCCAATTTGGTATAATGCTTATATTTAACTTATGTATAGGTAATATAACTCCACCAGTTGGAAATACATTGTTTATTGGATGTAAAGTTGGTAAAACAAAAATAGAAGATGTAATAAAGCATTTAATACCATTCTATATAGGTATATTAGTTGTACTTATGTTAGTAACATTTATACCAGATATAAGTTTACTTATACCTAAACTTATGGGAATGATATAGTATAAAAGGACCTTAATGGGTCCTTTTATTTTACATATAATACTATTAAGTAATTATTAAGAAAAATAGATAAAATAATACAAAAAGAGCTTTGTTGATTCATTATATGACAAAGCTATTTTTATTTTGAATTATTATAAATAATGCGTTATAATATACATTATAATACAAAAAATTACATTTAACGACTATTTAATATGATACTAAAATATATTATAATTTTTTTAGTATTTTTTTAGTATTTTTTTAAGTATATATTTATTAATACAAAAACTTATTAATTTGTAAGTGAGTATAAGAATTAAATAAAAATAAATTTAATGATAACTTTTAATTTTAGAAAAAACATCTCTTTGAGTTGTTTTATATAAAACTTATAGAAATAAAATTTATACGAAGGAGAAATGATATGAAAAAGACTGTATCGTGTACATTAGCTGCAACTTTAGCTGCGGCTCCATTACAAGGATTTGCTAATGAAGTAGTTACAGAAAATAATGATCAAACTACAGAAACTAGTCAACCTACAGGTATTACAGGTAAGTTAGAAGTAGATATGAACTTCTATATGCCTATAGTAAATTCAACAGGTAATGATATTAAGGTTAAATTAACTGGAAATAGCGAAAGTTTATCTGAAGAAGTAAGCCTTGCACATAATTCAGGTGTTACAAAATCAGGAGCAAAATACACAATTGAAAAATTAGATAGTAAAAGAAATGTAGTTACAGAAGAAAATGCAGAAGTAAGCTTTGTAAGAGTTATATTTGAAAACTTAGCTAAAGGACAATATAACATTGAATTAAGTGGTAAAGGATACAAAACTGCTACTGTAAATAACATAGATATAACTTCCTATTCCAAAAGAGTTAAGATAGGAACAAAGCAAAATGAAGTTGTAACAAAATATGGTGAAACAGAAGAACAAAATGTAGTTGAAGAATATCCAGCATTATTCTTAGCAGGTAATGTAAATGAAGATGATATAATCACTATGGGCGACTATAACATTGTTTTAAACTCTATAAAAAACAATGAAAATAAATATGATATAAACAAAGATTCAAAAACAGATATATCTGATTTAGCTACTATAAAGAGTAGTATAAATACTCAATTAGAAACTAATAGAGATAAATATATATTAAATACTGACCCGATAGTAGATCCAGATGCAGTTGGTATGAGTATTGATGCTGGAATACAAGTAAATGGACAATCTGGAGAAGAAGCTAAAGAAGCTTTAAAAGAAATATTAAAGTCAGGAAATTCTACTGTATCAATAGGAAATCCAGATGAAGCTCCTAGTGCTGATAAGCCAATAAAGATAGGCTTAGATTTAGTTCCAAATACATCAGCTAGATCAAATAATTCAGTAGAGATGGAACAAGTTGTTATAAAAGCACCAATATCATCAAATGAAAATGCAGGAGCTCCTGAAACTGGAAATATAGAGTATACAGATGAAAATGGACAAAATCACATAGTACCATTTAACAATAGTAATGTTAGAAGTGGTTCAGATGATATAGTTATAGATTTAGGTAAGCAAGTAGCTGTTAAGTCAATATCTATAAATGTTACTAAAAATAGAGGAAACAAGAATATATCTGAAATAGCCCAAATAGAGTTTTTAAATAATGTATATAAAGAACTTCCAACACCAGAGTTAAGTATACCAACTATAAAAACATTAGAGACATCTACTGAAATGCATGATGAGAGAATGACTATAAGTTGGGAAGCTCAACCAAACGTAACTTCATATGAGGTTAAATACTTTAAAATAGACGATGAAGGAAATAAAGTAGGACCTGAAAAGAAGTTACAAACTAATAAAACAAATTTAAATATATTAGATAAAGCAATAAAGCCTTATGATAAATTTAGAGTAAGTATACAAGCACTAAATGGTGATTGGAGTAGTGGATACGCAGAAGATTTAGCTAAAGCAAATAAATTAACTGAAGAACAAAAACAAAAGCTTATGCCATATACATTAGATGGAACAGCTGATAACGTAGATAAAGATTTCAATAAGAAAGATGAATACTACGGAAATACAGAAAAAAATATAGAACCAAAAATGGGAAGTGTATCTGATATACAAGTTATTCCTATAAAAAGTCCTGAAGAGCCAAGAAACTTAAGAGTTGAAGAAGGATATAGATCTCTTACTATAAGTTGGGAAAATCATAGACAAGCTAGAGACTTTGATATATTCTACAGAAAGCTTGTAGATGATGATAAGAAGTGGATAAAAGCTAATGACCCTAGAGTCACATTAGCTGAAAATGAAGTTGACAATACTACTAAAAATCTTGATAAAAATAAACTTCATAGAAGTCATAGTTACACTTTAAGAGGATTAGATGATGAATCAACATATGAAGTTAGAGTAAGTGCTACAAACCATCTTGGTACAAGTAAGATGTCTCAGATTTATTTAGGTACTACAACAACTTTAACTCCACCAAAGATGCCTAACTATAATGTTATAAATATGCCTAAAGCTAATGTTGAAGACGGGCAAATACCTGTTGAAAATATTGAAGAGGTTATAAATAGTAAAGTAAGTAGTGCTTCTTATGATAATGAATTTGCAGTTGTAGACAATGATTACTCAACAAATTATACAGTTAAGCACTGGAGAGGTGATTACGTAACTCCAACTGTTGTATTTAAAGAAGAACATAGTATAGATAGAATAAGTATGGCTTGGAATGCAGAGTATGAAAATATATTTGATTGGCCTGGTTTATATGAGATAAATGTTAGAGTTAAGGATAAAGATGGAAATGTAACTGAACCTAAAGTAAATTACTCAACTACAACATCATCTAATGGTAAAAAGTATTTTACACTTAAATTTGACAAACCAGTATCGGCAAAAGAAATAAACGTAAGCCCAGCTGTTTATCCACAGAGTTATGATAGAGTAAGTATAGCTGAACTTAAATTCCATGAAGCTGATAATATAGAACAAGATACAAAAAATCTTTATAAAGATGAATTTAGAGTAGAGTTAAAAGAAGATGTTACTCAAGAAAAAATAGATGATATTAGAAAAAGAGTAAACACAATGGATCCAGTAAGTAAAGAGTATCATCCAGATAGAACTAATATACTAAAAGAACTTGATACAGCTGAATCACTTTTAACTGGAGCTAATTTATCAAAGCAAATAACTACACTAGATACAAAAATAAATAATAACACTGGAGCAACTAACTTAAATATGTCTAATAATTGGCAATCTTTAGGAGCAGTTGCAAGACCAGGTGCAGATGGAGATCAAAAGAAGAAGATAGTTGTTTATGTAGGTTCTGATAACTCTAATGCAAAAGTTGATATAACTTTCCTACAAAATTATGGACAACCAGGTAAATATATGAGTAACATATATACTTTGACACCAGGTAGACATGAAATTACTGTACCAGAAATAATTAACGAAGATGTTGAAAAAGGTGGACAAGTAATGGCTAGGGTATCTAATAGTAGCCATAATTCGACTATTAAAGTAAGATTAGAAGGTGTAGACGAAATACCACACTTAGATGTAAATAATCTTATAAATGATGAAAGTAAGGAAAATGAAGTAAAAGACAAGATAAGAACATATATAAAAGATCTTAAAAAGCATGTAGCTGATTTACCTAATATGTATCCAACATCAGTTACAGATGAAGATAGAAAAAATAATATATATACTTATGATAAAACTACTTCAACTTTAAATTCAACTGATATAGAAGGAGATAGATTCACACTTACTGTTCCAGCAACAGAAATATTAAGAGGAATAGAATCTGGTCTTAATGGAAATGAAAATGCTCAAATAGAAAGAGTATATAATGCACTTTTAGCTTGGGAACAACAAATGCAATTAGCTTATGCTAAAAAGGGTGTATATGAAACTGGTGATAAGGCAACAGGTAATCATGTAGCACCTACAAATCGTATGAACATAAAGTATCAAAGAATGATGATGGGTGCTGCTGGATATGCATCAAGTCATCACGTTGGAGTAGGTTTTGATGCATCTGACTATATGAGAGGTGTGCCATTTAAGTTTGATGAAAATAAAAATGTTATAAATAAAGATGAGGCTAGGTTATATGACGGCTTAATTAATCATGAGATTGGTCACGTGTTAGACATAAAAGCTAGAACTTATGACGAAACAAGTAATAACTTAATGGTTGCACTTTCAACATCAATGCTTAATCAAGATCCAGACAAATTAGGTAAAGATACTTATAAAAATATGTATGAAAAAGTAACTTCAAATACACTAGGCCTATCAACTGATAGAAAGGTTGTACTTGGGATGTTATGGCAACCACATTTAGCATATGAAAATAAAGACACTTACAAAATGTTACTTGAAGATGATTCATATTTTGCTAAGTTAAATAGAGCATATAGAGATATGACTGATGCAGAAAAAGCTGATGGTGATAGAGATCAATGGTTAATAAGAATGACATCTAAAGTAGCTAACAAAAACTTAAGTAAATTCTATCTTGCTTATGGTATAGTTCCAAATGAAACTACATTAAAATATGTAAGTCAATTTGAAGAAGAAACTAGACCAATACAATATATAAATGATGAAGCTAGAAGACAAAGATTAGCAGGAACTGCTAATATGTCAGAAGATACTAAAGTAGTAGCAAGTTTTGGACAAGACAATAAAGGTAATCAAATATCAGATAGATCTTATGTTAACCAAGATATTATACCTTTAAATTTATCTGTTACTAAAGATAACAATAGAATATTAGGATATGAAATATATAGAAATGGAAAGCCAGTTGGATTTGTTGAGAGAAATGTAGAGGGTGGATTAACTACTTATAATGATGTAGTTGATAATACTAATAACAGAGTATTCACATATGAAGTTGTAGCTTATGATTACAACCTAAAAGCAACTGAAAAAGTTAATTTAGGAACTATAAAAGTAAGACATGATGGAAGTGTAAACAAAGAGAACTTATATATAACAAGTAATACTATTGATGTAAATGATTCAAATTATGATGAACATTCAGATAATCCAAATCCATCATTAGCTAATGTTATAGATAATAATAATTCAACAGTGTATGAAGGTAAAAAGCATAATACAAATGAAGATCCATATGTAATAATAGATGCAAAAGAAGTTAGATCTTTAGCAGGTATAAAGTACACTGCACCTACAATTACAACTAAGTTATTTAAGAAGACTAAGACTTCAAAAACAGCTATACAAAACTATAAGGTAGAAGTAAGTAAAGATGGAAATACTTGGACGAAAGTTAAAGATGGAACATTTAATTCAAACAATCCAACTGAAACTATATACTTCGATAAAGAAGGCGTACAAGGTGGAAATCAATTAAATGTATACAATGCTAGATTTGTAAAATTAACAGCTTTAGGAGCTACTAATATATCAATAGCTGAGTTAGATTTAATATCACCACCAGGAGATAATATAGAAATTGGTGTGGCTGATGATAATATAAACTACAAAAATGGTTTAGGTAGATTAAAAGAAGATTTCATTTATCAAGTAGATGATCCAACTACAAAAGATGTAAATGAAGAAAAGAAGATACCAGCAGGATCTATAATTATAACTGGTGAATACCGTGGAAATCCAGCATTTAACGTACCATTAGTTTTAAATGAAAAAGAAGAACATATAGCAGATAAGTATAATGGTATACTTATGGCTGAAGTTCCTAACAATGGTAACTTAGAAGAAATAGCAGAAGGAAACTGGGTATACTGGGTAGAGCCAGAATATGCTAATCAGTTTATGAAAAATAAACAAATATTTGCAGAATTATATAGAACGGACACTGCAGATGCAAAAGAAGATGGACAAAGATTAGTAAGTGATACATTTAAAATAGATGTTCCAAATGAGTTACCAGAAATAAGTTTATCTGGTGGACAAGGTAAGACTAGAAGTGCAATTAAATACACTGAAATTAAAACTAAAACTATAAAAGAAGTTAAGAACAATAGATAGATAAAATACTAGAGAGTGGATTTTATAAATCTACTCTCATCAAAACCTAATATATGACAAGGAGATGAAAGTATGACAAAATTAAGTCCTAAGGCAAAAGCAGTTGCTTTATCAGCAATAGTTGCATCAACAGGAGTTATAGCTTATGCAAGTAATGAAGCCTCTAAAAAAGAAGCTGAACAAAGTGTAGATACAGCAAATTTAATTGTTGAAAAAATAGGCAAAGATAAAGTTAAAATTTCTGTTGATAATGTAGAAAATGCAGTTAAAGCATTTCAATTAAGCTTAAAAATAGATGGAAATGTTAAATTTAAAGATAGTAGCATAAAATGGTTATTAAATGAAGATAACCAAGGTCAAGAAAAAACTGAAAAATTAGTAGAAACTGACTATGTATTAAATTCAGATAATAAAGAGATAGATATATTTGTTGCGTCTGAATCTGAATTAGCTAAAAAAGGTAGAGTATTAGAAATATGTGAAATAGACGTAGAAATGTTAGCATCAAAGTCTAATTCATCATATAAGATAGTGCCTAATACAGATAACGGAAAAGTTGCATTTAAATCTGTAGATACTAATAATAATCAAGTAGAAGAAGCAAATATGACATTTGATGATACTAGATTAAGCATAAATACACCTCCAACTATAACTTTAAAAGATACAAAGCATAAAGGTATAGATAAAGAGGAAGATGCAGATGTAGAAGTAGATGTTGCTAAGAATACAATAACACTAAAAGAAGGTTATGATTTTAACGCAGTTGCTAAATCATTTGTAGAAGTTAAAGATGAAGAAGAAAGTATAAGTGAAGATAAAATAACTGTTACAAAAGTAGATACTAGTAAAACAGGTACTTACAATGTAGAATATACGGCAACAGATAGTAATGGTGAAAGTACAACACTTAATGTAAATGTATTAGTTAAGCCAGAAGTTTGGAAAGATGCTCCAACTTTAACGGGTGTACCAACTGATACAGTAGAGAGATATACAGGTGATATATTTGATCCTCTTATGCCAGATGGACAGAATAAAATAACAGCAACAGATGTTAAAGGAAATGAGTTAGAAGTAAATGTAGGTTATAGTGATAATTTTAATTTAGATCAAGAAGGAGAGCATACTATAACATATACAGCTAAAGATAGGTTTAATAATACAACAACTGAAACTGTTAATTTAAAAGTTTTACTAGATGAGGCACCTATAATTACTGGTACAGAAGATACTATCATAAATAAGGGAACTACTTTTGATCCTAAAAATGGTGTTAGTGCTACAGATGCTGGTAAAGATTTAAAGGATCAAATAGAAGTATCAGGTAATGTTAATACTAATGTAGCTGGTGTATATTCATTAACATATAAAGTTAGTGATGAAAGAAATACAACTACAAAAACTAGAAAAATAACTGTAAATGGTGCTCCGACTATAGGTGGAGATTTATCTAATATAATATTAAAAAATGGAACACAATTAACTGAAGAAGAAATATTAGATAGAATAAATATAAATGATGACTTAGATAAAGCACCAAGAATAAAAGTTGATTTATCTAAAGTAAAGACATCTGAAGATGGAACGTATACTGTTAATATAACAGCAATGGATAGTAATAACTTATCAACTGAAAAAGAAATTAATGTAGTTGTAACTAGCAAGTCTGTAACTGATTTACCAGGTAGTGGAGATGGTTCAAGTGAAGAAAAATCTGTAAAGAAACAAGTTATAGATGGAGACGTTATAAGCAAAATAAATGAAAAACTAAGTGCTTTAACAAAGGACTATAATGTAGAATCTAGCAAAACAACTGTATTAGATAATATAGTTTATAGTATAAAAGTAAGCTCTAAGCCAGTAGCATTTAGAAATACTGCAGAAAAATATCATATTGAGATAACAGTACCTAAAGCAATAAACGATACTACAGGTGGTATAGTTATAACACCACATCAAGGTGTAAAAGTTTCATCAATAAACGTAACTGATAATGGTATAAAAATAGAAAAAGGACAAACTGAAAAATTAAATGCTGTAGTAGCTCCAGAAAATGCAGAAAATAAAAAATTACTTTGGTCATCAACAAATACAGATGTTGTAAGTATAACACCTTCAGATGATTCTCAAAGTGCTACTATAAGAGGTTTAAAAAATGGTACATCAACAATAAGAGTGGCAGCTATTGATGGAAGTGGAGTATCTCAAGAATTAATAGTTCAAGTAGGAGAACAACCAAAAGAAGATACTGAAAAGCCAGTATTTGATTATAAGGGTAAGACTGAGATTACATTAGCAAATGGAATGAAATTTGAAATTCCTAATGTTACTGCTAGCGATAATGTAGACACAGGATTAAAAGTAGATAGAACTATATCAAAAGATGGAAAGACTGTAGATAGTATAAATACAACAGTAGCTGGAGAATATGAGATAAAGTATACAACAGTAGATAAGGCTGGAAATAAAGCAGAACTTATAATAACTGTAACGGTAGCTGAACATATATCTGGAATAACTGTAGGTAGTGGAGATGCAATTACAGAAGATAAAGCTTTAGAAATGGAAGCTACAAGTGTAGACGGATTAAACAAACTTCTAAACTCAATTGAAAAAGGATTTAAAGCTGAAACAATAGGAAAACCTGAGAAAAAAGATGGTAAAGTTATTTACACACTAAAATTATCTAAAAAGCAAGGTTTGATAGCTAGATTATTCAACTTAAACAAAAATACAGAAACTTATTATATAAAGGTAACTGTTGAAAATAAACCTGAATTTACTAATATATTAGATAAATTTAACCCAAATGGATCAATAACAAATCCACCAGTAACACCGCCGGTAACACCATCAGTACCAGAAACAACGGTAACTCAATTAATAGGTTCAAAGAGATTTGATACAGCGGCTAAGATATCTCAAGAAGGATGGAAGACTTCAACTAACGTAATATTAGTAAATGGAAATAATAGAAACTTAGTTGATGGATTAACTGCAACACCATTAGCTAGTGCAAAAGATGCTCCAATATTATTATCATATGATGGTAAGCTACCTCAAGAAACTATTGATGAAATAAAGAGATTAAAAGCATCAAATGTTATAGTAATAGGTGGAGAATCTGCAATGCCACAATCTATTGTAGACCAAGTTAAATCTATAGACTCAAAAATAAATGTACAAAGAATTGGTGGATCAACTAGATATGAAACATCTTTAAATATAGCTAAAGAGATAGATAAAATAAATGATATAAGAAGGGTATATATAGGAGCTGGTAATGGAGAAGCAGATGCACTTTCTATATCTCCAGTAGCTGGTAGAGAAAAATCACCTATAATACTTGCTAAGAAAGATGGATTAGATGCAGATACTTTAAAATACCTAAAAGATGAAAAAGTAGAAGATGCATACTTCATAGGTGGAGCTACTAAGTTGGCTGATAGCCTTATATCAAAAGTAAATGCTAAAACATTAAAAGATGTATCTAACAATAGAATTGAAGGTAAAGATAGAAATGAAACTAATGCAAAAGTTATAGAAAAATTCTATACAAAGACTCAATTAGATGGAGTTATAGTTGCTAAAGATTTAGAATTAATAGATGCATTAACAGTAGGACCATTAGCAGCTAAAAAAGATATTCCAGTAATTATAGCAACTGATGAGTTAAGCACATCTCAAGAAAATGTATTAAAGAATAAGAAATCACCTAAGATATACGAAACAGGTGGAGGAATAAAATCTAGCGTAGTAGATAAGCTAAAGCAATTATTAAATAATAAGAAATAAATGATTTATGCATTAGAAATTTAAATTTATTTTATGATATTCGTTTATCATGAAACTATTACAAAAAAAGTCTTAGTACTACTTTTAGTACTAAGACTTTTTTGATTTAAGTATATGATTATATTTTTATTATATATAATCATAATTATTTTGTTTAAATTGATTCAAAAAGTATATTAATATAATGATTAACAATTATAATTTAAAATAGAAATAATAGATTGGGAGGTAGACTATGGAAGAATCAAAACTTATTGAAATGATAAAGATGAATCCTTCTATTATAAAAACTATAAACAATCCAACAGATGAAATGAAATTATTAGCAATTAAAAAGGATGGACTTGCAATAGAATATATAGATAATCCAACTAAAGAAATGCAAGAACTAGCTATAGAGAATAATGCTAGGGCTATCAAATATATAAAAAATCCAACGGAAGATATGATGATAAAGGCTATAGACGAAGGATGGAGTATGCTAGACATTATAAAAAATCCAACATATAATGTTATAAAACTAGCAATAAATAAATCTGGATGGGCTATTAAATATGTAGAAAATCCAAGTGAAGAGTTACAGCTATTGGCAGTAAGAAAAAATTATGATTCAATAAAGTTTATAAAAGAACCTTATGAAAGTGTTCAAGAAGAAGCAGTAAAAATAAGCTATGATGCATTAAGATACATAAAGCCAGCTTCAGATAGAGCACAAATTATAGCTATAAAAAACAACGAATCAGCTATAAACTTTATAACAAATTTAGATAAGAATAAAATGATAGATTTTCTTAAGACTAATATTTTAGTAATTAAATATATTTCTACAAAAATATCTAAAGATGAATTAGAAGATGTATTAAAGAATGTTCTATCAAAGGAAGATGTTGAGGAAAAATATGTAAGAGACTTTTTAAATTGCACAACTATAGATAAGAACAGTAATATTATATCAATGGACAAGATAATGTTCATTTATAAATATGGTAGTAAAAAAGCAAAGAAGATAACAGTAGATGAAAAATTGAAGATGATATAGGAGAGATAAAAATGAATTTCATAGATACATTAAATAGTGTAGACTTAGTATTAGAAACAAAAGAAGTACCTTTAGTAGTTGGAGAAAGTGGAATAGGTAAAACAGCATTAGCTAATAAACTTGCTAATGAAAATAACTGGAGCTTAGTAGTTATTGATGGAAATCTTCTTAAAGAAGGAGAAATAGGTGGATTACCAACAATAGAATCTTATATAGGATTTGATTCTAATGGTAATGAAATAGAGAAAAAGGCTACAGTATATGCTGTTCATAATAAGTTAAGAGAAATTGATGAAGAAATTTCTAAAGGTAGAACAGTTCTTTTATTTATAGATGAAATAAACCGTTGTGAACATACAGTACAACAAGAGCTTATGAACTTAATATTAAATAAAGAAATTAATGGATATAAGTTACACGATAATGTGAAAATACTAGCAGCAATGAATCCTTCAAGCAAGTATGGTTCAGATTTTGACTATCAAGTTGTAGATATGGATGCGGCTCAAGAAAATAGATTTGTATGGTTAAACATGGAACCTGATTATAATGGTTGGATAAAATGGGCAATAGATGCTGGAATTGAACAAAAGGTTATAGAGTTTATTTCTACATTCCCTGAATATCTTCATAAAGTAAATGAAGATGATGTTAGGGCAACACCTAGAAGTTATGAAAGAGTTTCTAAAAGCTACAAGGTTTACAAAGAAAAGAAAGACTTAATACCTAAAGAAGTATTTTTAAATGTTATAAAAGGAAATGTAGGAAAAGTTATTGCACAAGAGTTTATAAGTTTTATTGAATCAGATTGTAGCCCTTTAATATCTTATGAAGATGTTTTTTCAGGTGATACATTAAGTGAATCTGTTGTAGAAAAAGTAAAAAATGAAAATCATACAAGACTTTATATATCAGCAATGAATATTTTAAAAACTTTAGAATCTAATATAGAAAATAACGATGATTCAAGTTATTATATCAACCGATTTGTTAAGTTTTTAAAAGAATATCCTATAGATTTAATGGTAGGTATTATGAAAGACATAAAAAATAGTTATATAAAAGTATACCAAAAAGCAATAGAAAATGAAGAGTTTGTAGAATCATATTTTGAATCTTATAGTTTAATAAGGGGATAATATATGGGAAATTATTTTGAGAAACAAACTAATAAACTTTATGATAAAGCAAATGAAATTATCAATAATGTTGCTATGTTAAAAGCAAATCGTAAGGGTGAGGAATTTAATATAGATATACCACAAGATTTTAAAAATGAGTTCTTTAGTCTAGTAGATAAAGTTAATTTAAGTCTTATGGAAGATAAAGATAATTTCTATGGATATTTCTTGTTTCAAATGAATAGAGAAATAAGATTTGATATAAGTAGCCCTACTGCTGTAAATTTTAAAGGAGCTAAATATGTTATATATTTTAATCCAATAATATTTTTAAATCTTAATATAAAACAAATGGAAGCTACAATAAAGCATGAAATTCTCCATGTATTATCCATGCATTTAGTAAGGGCAAAAGAATTAAAAGATAAGTATAGTACATTAGCTATTAATATAGCAATGGATGTAGTTGTTAATCAATATTTAGAGTACTTGCCACCATATGCAACTACTTTAGAATGGATAAATTCAAAGTATTGTTTAAAACTTGACCCATATGAAACATTTGAATACTATGTAGACAAAATTCAGATTGAATTAGATTTACAAGAATATGATGAAGATGGAGAAGAAAATGACAATAATGAATCTGACAATATAAAAACTGACTATAATCTAGAAAATACCCATGATATTTGGGAAGAGTCTGGCGATATAGATGAAAAAACTTTTAAAGAGTTTACAGAAAAGTTTATTGCACATTCTCAAAAAGGTAAAATACCAGCATATTTAGACGATATAATATCATCTTTAAAAAATAGTAAAGGTGAATTACCTTGGAATTTATATCTTAATAGATTAATGGGAACTGTTGAAAGCAATAAAAAGAAGACTATAACAAGAAGAAATAGAAGACAGCCTGATAGATTAGATTTAAGAGGTCAACTTAGAAATCATAAAGCGGAGATAGCTGTTGCACTTGATATAAGTGGAAGTATAAGTGATGAAGAGTTTAAGCAAGCTATTAAAGAAGTTCTTAATATAGTAAAAAATTATAACCATGAAATTACTCTTATAGAATGTGATAATGAAATTAGACGAGTATATAAAATTAAATCTATAAAAGATATAAAAGATAGAATGAATAAAGGTGGAGGGACAAGATTTACTCCAGTTTTTGAATATGCTAATAATAAAAAGATTAATCTACTTATATACTTTACGGATGGTAAAGGCGAAGATAAGTTAAAAGTAATACCTAGAGGGTATAAAACTTTATGGGTTATATCAGGAAGAGGAGAAGGTATTTCATTAAGAGAGCCTTTTGGAGCAGTCAAAAAACTTAGTAAAGTAAAGATAAAAGATAATATACTAGATATAAGTGATGTTAGAGATGATGGGTATTCAATGAATAACCAAGCACCAATATTATAAATTAAATACTAATAGGAAGGAGAAATTTATGTTAGAAGTAGGAGTTAAAGCACCAGAATTCAAACTACAAGATAAAGATGGAAATATAGTAAGTTTATCAGATTTTAAAAATAAAAAAGTAGTATTATATTTTTATCCAAAGGATAATACACCAGGATGTACAAAACAAGCATGCTCATTTAGAGATAATTATGAAGAATTTAAATCAAGAGATGTTGTTGTAATAGGTATAAGTAAAGATAGTATAAAATCACATGAGAGATTTGCTCAAAAAAATGAATTACCATTTATACTATTATCAGATCCTGAACTTGAAGTTATAAAAGCATATGATGTATGGCAAGAAAAGAAATTATACGGAAAATTAGGATTTGGAGTTGTTAGAACTACTTATATAATAGATGAAAATGGAATAATAGAAAAAGTATATGATAAAGTTAAAACTGACAAAAATGTAGGAGAAGTATTAGAATATTTAGGATAGGCAATTTTAGAAATAATAAAGGTATTATCGTTATTTGAACTGATACCTAAAAAGTAGACAGTTTAATAAAAAGACTATTTAAGAAACCATATGGCACCTGTATTCCACAGGTGTCATATTTTTTAAATTTGATTGAAATCTCTCATTATTATACCAATGTATATAATCATTTATTGAATTGATAGATTGTCAATACAAGTGCAACACTTTATATTTATGTTGCATTAAATA
>CALESE010000124.1 GCA_937907205.1 uncultured Romboutsia sp.
TGGTTTCTTAAATAGTCTTTTTATTAAACTGTCTACTTTTTAGGTATCAGTTCATATAATCTGGGGTTATTTTTTATTTAAATTATTATTTATAACAAGTATAATTAAAAAGATAAGTAAATTATTAAAATATTTTATATACTAGGAATTATAAGTTATAATTCAAACTGCTAAGCTTTATAAACATATGTAGTCGCTTGCGATATGAGTGAAGCGAATTTTTATAAAAGGAGGGGCTATGAAAGTATTAATTGTTGAAGATAATAAAAAACTTATAGAAAGCATAAATAAAGAGTTAAAAAATCATTTTGATACTGAAAAGTGTGAAGATGGAGAAGAAGCATTATATTTAACAAATCAAAATATATACGATTTAATAATTCTTGATTTAATGATTCCTAAGGTTAATGGAATAGATGTATTAAAAACTATGAGAAATTGTAATGTAGAAACACCAGTACTTATATTAACAGCAAAAGAATCTTTAGATGATAAAGTAGAAGCTTTTACAATAGGTGCAAATGATTATTTAACAAAACCTTTTTATATGGAAGAATTAGTTGCAAGAATTTATGCTATTCTTAGAACTAATGGTAAAATAAAAGAAAGTAATATTATTAAGTTTGGAGATTTAGTTTTGGATACAAATAAAAAAAGAGTTTTTATAAATAATGAAGAAATAGAACTTCAAAATAAACAATTTAATTTATTAGAATATTTTTTACTAAACAAAGGATCTATATTATTGAAAGAGCAAATTTATGATAGAATATGGGGAATAGATTGTGATTCAAATATAGAAATTGTAGAAGTATATATAAGTAATTTAAGAAAAAAATTAAGTAAGTTTGGGTACGATAAATATATAAAAACTAAACGTAAAGTAGGTTATATATTCAATGATAAATAAAAATATATTTGCAAAAACAAAGCAAAGTTTAATAAAAATAAACATATCTGTTGTAGTTAGTTTTTTAATTATATTTTCTATATTCATAATTTTATATTTCAAAGGATTAAGTTATAGTAGTATAGATAAAAATTTAAGTAAAGAATTAGAAGCAACAACATTACAGTTAGAAAGTTCATCTTTTTACAGTCCTATAGTTCGCAATGACCCAAGTAATATAATTTATATTTATGAATTGAATCGAATAAAATACTATACTCCTAATGGATATTTTGAAAGTATTGTACCTGATATTAAAAATAAAAAAAATGCTTTTTTTACTTTTAAAGAAAATGGTTATACATTTAGAGAATTAAATATTAATTGGAAACAGTATACTATACGAATTATAAGAAATATAAATTCTGAGATGAACTCATTAAATCAATTAGTATTTGTTTTTATAATAGGTATAATACTTTCTATTGTGATTACTTATTTTGTGGCACTTTATTTAACCAAAAGAGCATTAATACCTATAGAAAATGCATGGAATAATCAATATCAATTTATACAAAATGCATCACATGAGTTAAGAACTCCAATTACGATAGTATCATCTAAACTAGAAAGTATGTTAAAATTTCCGGACAATAGTATAGGTGATGAAGTTGAAACTATAGCAGATGCAATGAGTGAAGTTAGAAGAGTAAAAAAAATGATAAATGATTTGCTTTCATTAACAAAGGAAGAATCAATAACTAAAGTATATAAAGAAGATGTAGATTTAAAATATTTATTAGATGAGATTAGTAATAAATATAGTGATATTGCACAAATTCAAGAAAAAAAATTTATTGTTGAATTTAATATAAAAAATAAAATTATAAATACAGATAAAAATAAAATAAGGCAGTTACTTATTATATTTATAGATAATGCTTTTAAGTATACTAATTCTGAAGACATTATAAAATTAAATGTTTCTCAAATTGATAAAGATAAGATAAATATATCAATAATAGATAGTGGAATTGGTATAAAAGAAGATGAAATTAATCATATATTTGATAGGTTTTTTAGAAGTGATAATGTAAGAAATAAAGATATAGATGGCTCTGGAATTGGACTTTCCATAGCAAAAATGCTTAGTTTGAATTTAGGTATTAATATAAGTGTTAGTTCTAAATTAAATGAAGGAACAACATTTAATCTAGCAATACCTACAAAATAATTACTTAAAACATTTGATTTTTAGACCAAATATTGGGTATAATTTTATTAAATAAATAATAACCTATTATATTAATTTTCATAATATAAATAGAATGATATTTAGGAGGATAAAAAATGGCTAAAATAATAA
This sequence comes from uncultured Romboutsia sp., assembly GCA_937907205.1. Lineage (GTDB taxonomy): Bacteria > Bacillota > Clostridia > Peptostreptococcales > Peptostreptococcaceae > Faecalimicrobium. The sequence continues at coordinate 2,256 of CALESE010000124.1, forward strand.
ATACAGCTCAATTTAGATCAGATGTTGAAAATAGTAAAGGTGTAGTAGTAGTAGACTTTTTTGCAACTTGGTGTGGTCCTTGTAAAATGCTAGCTCCAGTATTTGAAGCAACTGGAGAAGAAATGAAAGATCAAGCTAAATTTGTAAAGGTTGATATAGACCAAAGTTTAGAAATAGCACAACAATTTAGTATAAGTACAGTACCAACAGTTATGGTATTTAAGGATGGAAAACCTGTAGATTCATTAGTAGGATTTATGCCTAAAGATAAGTTAAAAGCAGCAGTTACTTCACATTTATAAAATTGATAGGTGGTAAATATGAGATATGATATTGCTATAGTTGGAAGTGGTCCTGCAGGGCTATCTGCCGCAATAAATGCAAAAATAAGAAATAAAAATATTATAGTATTTGGAACTGAAAATTTAAGTAACAAATTAGTAAAGGCTCCATCTATAGATAATTATTTAGGATTTTATGATATAAGTGGAGATGAACTTAAAGATAAATTCCAAGAACATATAAAAAATATGTGTATTGAAATATCTAATAAAAAGATAAATAATGTATATGCTATGGGTGATTATTTTGCATTAATGTCAGGGGATGAAATGTTTGAATCTACTTCAGTAATATTAGCAACGGGAGTAGAGTATGGAAAGCCCATAAAAGGTGAAGAAGAATTTTTAGGTAAAGGTGTTGGATATTGTGCAACATGTGATGCACCTTTATATAGAGATAAAAAAGTAGCTATAATAGGATACAATAAAGAATCAGAAGAAGAAGCTAATTTTTTAAATGAAATAGCATCTAAAACTTACTTTATACCTATGTATAAAAGTAATGACTCTTTAATGAGAAGTTCTAATTATTTAGATGATTCAATAGAGGTTATTAATGATAGACCTTTACAGATACAAGGAGATAATCTTGTAAATAAAGTTTCTTTTAAAGGTAAAGAAATAGATGTAGATGGCGTATTTGTTATAAAAGATAGCGCATCACCTAAATCTTTAGTTCCAGGTATAGAAACTGATGGTCCTCATATAAAAGTAGACCTTAACATGAATACAAGTATAAGAGGATGTTTTGCTGCTGGGGATTGTGTAGGGAAACCATATTCTTATATTAAATCAGCAGGACAAGGACAAATAGCAGCACTTAGTGCGGTTTCATATTTAGATAAGCTTAAAATAGAACAAAGGCAAAAAGAACAACAATAAATAAAAAAAGCTTTCGATTATATCGAAAGCTTTTTTATTTACCCTAAAGCAACAAATATAGTACCAATAGCTATAAATATTACACCTACTATACCTTTAAGACTTATAGTTTCTTTGAATATAAATATAGACGTAATAACAGTTATAACTACTGAAAGTTTGTCTATAGGAGCAACTTGCCAAGTTTTACCGGTTTTAAGAGCTATATTTAAAAATAACCAAGAAAGAGCTCCAGATATACCTGCAAATACTAAAAATAGTAAATCTTTTTTATGGTCTAATAACTGAGATAAATTATTAAAATCTCCTTTGGACAAGGATACTATAACTAAAAATATAGCCATTATAATAGCTCTTACTGAAGTTGCCATAGACGGTGATAAATTATTTATACCTATTTTGGTAAATATAGTAACAAAACTTGCGCTTACTGCGGCAAGTATAGCATAAAATAACCATGAATTCATAATCATACCTCCGTGTATATGTATAAATTTATTATAGCACAAATGAATATGAAAATCTTTATCAATTTAAGAATTAAAAAAATAGCTTAATAAGCTATTTTCAGACTGTAGACAAAATAGCCATTTTTAAGTTATATAAAATGGCTATTTTCT
>CALESE010000125.1 GCA_937907205.1 uncultured Romboutsia sp.
TTGACAATATTCGATTTAAAAAGTAATATAAGTATATAAAATATAAATGAAAAGTTCGTATTATTTGACTATAAAGAAAAGGAGTTAGACGCAATGATAAAAAAAGGTTATTATATACTATTTATACCATGTTTAGTATTATTATCATATTTCATGATATACCCCTTATTAGGGACTATAATACCTACATTTACCAACACATCAGAGGGATTATTTAGTGCATACTTAGATTTCTTTAAAGATGAATATATGATGGGAATATTCTTTAGAACATTAAAGATATCATTACTATCATCTATTATATGTATGCTTATAGGAGTTCCAGTAGCATATTATATATCAAGAACATCTAAGAAATTAAGAGGTCTATTTATAGCTTTAACAGTATTCCCTATTTTAACAAATTCAGTTGTTCGTTCATTTGCTTGGATGAGTATCTTAGGAAAAAATGGAGTTATTAATAATTTACTTATGAAATTTAATTTAATAACAGAACCATTATCACTTTTATATACAGAAGGTGCCATAATAATAGGTACTGTGTATATATTCCTGCCTTTAATGATTATTTCACTTGTTGGGGTTATGGAAAATGTAGAAAATGATTTATTAGAAGCTGCAGAAAGCTTAGGAGCTAATAAAATAAAAGCATTTTTCAAAGTAATATTCCCACTTAGCTTACCAGGTTTAATAGTTGGAACGGTATTAGTATTTACTGGTTCATTAACTGCATATACAACACCACAATTATTAGGTGGTAACAAAAATACAGTTTTAGCTACACTTATATACCAAAAGACAATGACTTTAGGTGATTGGCAAGGAGCAGCAGTTGTAGCAACAATAATGATAGTAGTTACACTAATAGTTGTAAAAGGAATTAATTTCTTAGCATCAAGATTAGATAAGAGGGGTGTTTCTTAAGATGAAGAAAAGTAAATTATTAACAGCATTCGTTGTATTAGTATATATATTTTTATTTGCTCCACTGGTGATTATTGCTATGACTAGTATAGGAACTGAAAATTACATAGCATTCCCACCAAAAGGATTTAGTTTACAATGGTTTATAAATGTATTTAAGTCGGAATCATTTATGAGTAGTATGATGACAAGTTTAAGTATATCTACAGTTGCTACATTGGCTGCACTTGTTATAGGTATGCCAGCAGCATATGGATTAAGCAGATATGATTTTAAGGGAAAAGGTACACTTAAAGGATTCTTTTTCTCACCACTAATGATACCAGCAATAGTAGTTGGTTTTTCATTATTCCAGTTTTTACTTGTTAGGTTGAATCTTTCAGTAAATATGAGTTTATTTATTGGACATACATTAGTAATTATTCCTTATATAATAAGAGTTATAGGTTCGAGTTTAGAAGTATTTGATTACTCTATAGAGGAAGCTGCAATGAGTTTAGGATGCAAAAAATCACAAACTTTCTTCAAAGTAGTATTACCAAATATAACTTCAGGAGTTATGGCAGCATTTATGTTAGCTTTTATAAACTCATTTAACAATGTTCCTGTATCAATGTTTTTAACTGGACCAGGGGTAAGCACATTACCTATAACTATGATGAACTATGTTGAATATAATTATGATCCAACAGTATCAGCACTATCAGTGATACTTATGATATTAACAATAGGAATAATGTATATATTAGAAAAAACATTAGGGCTTAGCAATTTTGCAGGATAAGATAATATATACACGACTTGGAGGATAAGAAAATGGATTTAATAAAATTACAGAATATAAACGTTTCATACGATAAAAAAAATAATATATTAGAAAACTTAAATTTAAATATAAAAAAAGGAGAATTAGTATCACTTCTAGGGCCAAGTGGATGTGGTAAAACTACTACATTAAGAGTTGTTGCAGGATTTATAGAACCAACAGCAGGGAATTTTTATTTAGGAGATGAAGACTATACAAAGATACCTGTTCACAACAGAAACTTTGGATTAGTATTTCAAAGTTATGCACTTTTCCCACATTTAACAGTTGAGGAGAATGTTGCATTTGGACTAAAGATGAAAAAAGCACCTAAAGATGAAATAAATAAAAAAGTTGCCGATATATTAGAAACAGTAGATATGTCTCATTTAGCAAAAAGATATCCAAAGGAATTATCAGGGGGTCAAAGACAAAGAGTTGCTATAGCTAGAGCATTAGTTATAGAGCCAAGTTTATTACTTCTTGATGAACCATTAAGTAACTTAGATGCAAAATTAAGACTTAAGATGAGAGTTGAAATAAGAAAGCTTCAACAAAAACTTGGCATAACAACTTTATTTGTTACTCATGACCAAGAAGAGTGTTTTTCAATATCTGATAAAGTAGCAGTGCTTAACAAAGGTGTTATAGAGCAATTTGATACACCAGAAAATATATATTCAAATCCAGCAACAGAGTTTGTTGCAAGATTCGTAGGATTTGAGAACTTTATAGATTTAAAGAAAACTTCAGAAAACATTTACTCTAGCGAAAACAATATAGATTTTAAGGTAGATAGAGTAAAAGATAAAAAAGAAGTTAAAGCTACAATAAGACCAGATGATATAAAAATAGTTGATGAAGAAACTGAAAATACAATAGAAGGTGTAATAGAAATAAGAACTTTCTTAGGGAAGGCATATCAATATGATGTAAAAACATCAATAGGTAATTTAATAGTAAATAGTGAAAATAGTGTTGTTTATGAAAAAGGTAATAAAATAAAACTTCAATTACCATCAAATAAAATAGTAATATTATAAGATTTATTGTAATCATTTAAATGATACAGTATAAAATATAAAATAATACAAAGGAGAAGGCTATGAACAAGAAAATATTATCATTATTATTAACAGGAGTAATATCAGCAACAGCATTAGTAGGATGTGGAAAATCAGAAGATTCTTCATCTAAAAATAAGCTTATAGTTTCAACTTGGGGATTAAATGAAGACGTATTAAAGAAAGAGATATTTGAACCTTTTGCAAAAGAGCATGGAGTTGAAGTAGTATTAGAAGTTGGAAATAACTCTGAAAGATTAACTAAAATGAAAAATAATCCAAATTCAAATATAGATATAACATATTTAGCAGAATCATTTGCTGAACAAGGAATAGAAGCAGGTATATTTGAAAAGTTAGATTATTCAAAAATACCAAATGCTAAAAATATAAATGAAAAAGCTAAGAAAACTGTAGAAAATGGATACGGACCAGCGTACACTTTAAATAGTATAGGAATAGTAGTAGACCCATCAGCAGGAGTAGAAATAAAATCATGGGAAGATTTATGGAAGCCAGAGCTAAAAGGTAAAATAGCTATACCGGATATAACAACTACAAATGGTGCTGCAATAGTTAGCATAGCATCTCAAAAAGCAGGTGTTGATATAACTAAAGACAATGGAGAAGCGGCATTTAAAGAATTAGAAAAATTAAAGCCAAATGTTGTTAAAACTTATTCTAAATCATCAGATTTAGCTAATATGTTCTCAAGTGGAGAAATAGTAGCTGCAGTAGCTTCTGACTTTGCTTATGAAACTATATCAAATGCTAAGCCAGGTGTTAAGAAGGTAGTACCAGAATCAGGAACTTACTTAAACTTCAATACAGTAAATATAAACAAAAATTCTAAAAATAAAGAATTAGCTTATGAATTTATAAACTATGCTTTAAGCCCAGAAGTACAAGAAAGAGCAGCAAAAGCTTTAAGTGAAGCTCCAGTTAATACTGAAGTTAAATTAAGCGAAGAAGATGCTAAAAAATTAGCTTATGGAGAAGTTGTAGAAAAAGCTAAAACTATAGATTTTAAATTTGTAAACCCATTAATGAATGAATGGATAAATAATTGGAATAGAATAATGAACTAACATATTAGAAATAATGAATGTTCAATTAGATTAGCTAAAAAAATGAGATTGTTTCATTATTTAATAATTAAAAAATTAAGACTATGTTTATACATAGTCTTTTAGTATATTAAGATATTTAACCAGGAGGGTATAATGGCAGATAAGATAACTATTATAAAAAATATAAATATACTTACAATGAATGATAATAAAGATATTATAGAAAATGGTATAGTAGCATATAAAAACAATAAAATAATTTATGTAGGTAATAAAAATATATATGAAAATAAAGATAATATAGAAGTAATAGATGGTGAAGATGGTATTTTAATGCCAGGTATGATTAATTGTCATACCCATGTTTCAATGGTGCCATTTAGAAGCTTAGCAGATGATTATAAAGATAGATTAAAAAGATACCTATTTCCATTAGAACAAAGATTAGTAGATAAAAGGCTTACTTATATAGGTGCAAAGTATGGAATAGCAGAGATGTTATTAGGAGGAGTTACAACATTTTGTGATATGTATTATTTTGAAGATGAAGTTGCAAAAGCAGCAAAAGAACTTAATATAAGGGGAATACTTTGTGAAACTGTAATTGATTTTCCATCTCCAGACTCTAAAGAAAAATTTGGAGGACTAGAGTATTCAAAGTGGTTTATAGAAAAATGGAAAGATGATGAACTTATAATTCCTGGAATAGCACCTCATGCACCATATACAAATAATGATAAGTCTTTAAAAGAGGCATATAACATAAGTAAAAAATATAATGTACCGATTACAATGCATGTTGCTGAAATGGGTTATGAACTAAAAGAATACAAAGATAAGTATAATTTAACATCAGTAGGCTACTTAGATAAATTAGGTATACTTGATTCCAATTTTATATCAGCACATACTATTTTAGTTAATGATGAAGATATACAAATATTAAAAATAAGAGATGTAAAAGTATCTCACAATATAGGGGCAAACTCTAAGGGAGCTAAGGGAATAATGCCTATATTTAAAATGAAAGAGAATAATATAGATATTGGACTAGGCACTGATGGACCAATGAGTGGAAATACACTTGATATAATCACTCAAATGTCACAAGTAGGAAAAATACATAAGTTATTTAATAATGATAGAACACTACTTCCATCAGTTGAGTTAGTTGAAATGGCTACAATAGGTGGAGCAAGAGTTCTTGGAATTGATAATAAAGTTGGGTCAATAGAAGTAGGTAAAAATGCTGATTTAGTATTAATTGAAACTCAATCGGTAAATATGCAGCCTATATATGATTATTATTCTACTATTGTATATTCATCAAATCCATCTAATGTAGACACTGTCATTGTAAATGGAGATATAGTTGTAAAAAATAAAAAATTAGTAAGTGGAGATTTTAATAATATAAGAAAAGATTTATTAAAATTAAAAAATGAAATAATTGAAGTAGCTAACACCTTATAAATAATTAAATAGAGGTATAAAAATAAGCTCATTTGAATGAGCTTATTTTTCTGAATTATATATTACTTAAAGCTAATACATTTTTTATATGAAGAGCTACACCTAAAGGTAAACAATTTTCATCTATATTAAAATCAGCAGTATGTAAACCTGAAGTAATATTTTTTGATTTATTTCCACATCCCAAATGATAAAATGCGCCTTTTGAATGTTCTAAAAAGAAAGAAAAATCTTCAGCTCCTAAAGATGCCTTTTTTCTTATAAATACATTATCTTTGCCAAATAGGTTTTCTGAACTTTCCTTTATTATATCAACTACAAAGTCATCATTTATAAGTGGAGAATATCCAGTTTCTATATCAACAAAGCCATTTGCATTATATGATTTGCATGTGTACTCTACAATATCTTTGATACGAGATTTTGCAAAAATTCTAGTTTGTAGGTTTAGTGTTCTTAAAGTTCCTTCGATTTCTACTTTATTACAAATTATATTACCCTTTGTACCACCATTTATAATACCTAAAGATAATACAATAGAATCAGTTGGGTCAATATTTCTACTAACAATAGTTTGAAGACTTGTTATAACATTTGCAGCAACTACTATGGCATCAATTCCTAGATGGGGATAAGCACCATGACCTTGTTTACCTTCAATAGTTATTTTAATAGTATCAGTTGATGCATTCATAGTATCGTATTGAAGTTCTACTTGACCACATTCTAAGTATGGCTGAACATGAAGACCTAGTGTATAGTCAACTTTAGGATTTTCCATACAATTATCTTTTATCAAAAGTTTTGCACCACCAATAGTTTCTTCTGCTGGCTGGAAAAAAAATTTTATATTTACATTTAATTCATCTTTAATCTTGTATAGTAATTTACATGTTCCAAGAAGGATTGCAGTATGTGCATCATGACCACAAGCATGCATTTTTTTATTAAATATTGATTTATAATCAACCTTATTATTTTCACTTATAGGTAATGCATCAATATCAGCTCTAATTGCAATAGTTTTATTTGCATTAGGAGTATTTATATAAGCAATTATTCCTGTATGATTTTTAAAAACTTTATAATTTATACCAATTTCTTTTAAATATTTTATAATTTTATCCTTAGTTATAAATTCCTCTAATCCAAGTTCAGGTGTTGAATGTAGATCCCTTCTAACAGATATTAGCCAATCTTTTATATTAATTGATTCACTTAATATATTATTCATATTATTAATCCCCCTCTTAAATATATTCAAATGACTATTATAATTATAAGTGTAAATAAATTTAATTTTAAATGTAATGTATATATAAATAATAGTCATCATTTATTAATAAATAAGCATATTTATAATATATAATATCATCTGTTATATTTTATAATATGATGTTTGCATAGGGGGAAAATTATGATATTTCCAAAATCAATATTTGAAGGATGCACAATTGGAGTAGTAGCTCCTTCAAGTCCATTTAAAAAGTATGAATTAAATGTTATAAAAGAAAGCTTCAATAAGTTAGGATATAAAATTAAATTTGGTAAAAGTTGTTTTAGTTCTTATGGGGGATATTTATCTGGTGAAGATAGTTTAAGAGCTAAAGATATTGAAGATATGTTTTTAGCTAAAGATATTGATGGCATATTATGCTTAAGAGGTGGATATGGAACTCCTAGAATATTAGATAAGATTAATTATGATATTATAAAAAACAATCCAAAGTTCTTTATAGGATATTCAGATATTACAGCACTTCATATTGCTTTTAATCAAAAATGCGGTTTAGTTACATTTTATGGAACAATGGCGGGGACTTGTCCAGAATGGGATGAATTTACATATCAGTCACTTATAAACGCAATAAATTACAGAAATACTTTAGATATAAAAAATCCTGATAATGAAGAAATTTATACATTAGTTGAAGGCAAGTGTGAAGGTATTTTAACTGGAGGAAATTTATCTTTATTAGTATCAACAATAGGCACAGATTATGAAATAGATACTAAAGGTAAAATATTATTTATAGAAGATATAGGAGAATCTATATATAAATTAGATAGAATGTTGACACAGTTAGATTTATCAGGAAAGTTTAAAGATTGCAGTGGTATAATTTTTGGTGATTTCTGTAATTGTGAGAAAAATAATGAAGATGATTTTGAATTAATAGAGTTACTTAAAGATAGAATTTATAAATATAATAAACCTTGTATATTTAATCTAAAGTCAGGGCATTGTAGACCGATGATTACATTGCCATTAGGTGCAAAGTGTATTTTAGATGCAGATAAGAAAATAATAAAATTTACAAAATAAAAGTGTAATATTTAAAAATCATGTTGCAAAAACCAAAATATATTCATATAATAATATTAAAACAAATAAGTTTCCCTTGAAGGGGAGTAGCTTTCACATTGTGGTAATCAATCGTCACTTCGGATTAATAGTCCCGGTTGATTAGCAAGTACATAAACTTGTTAGCAAGACCTTCAAAGTAGATTTTAAATCTACTTTTGGAGGTCTTTTTTGTTTTAAAAAAACATATTTGAAAATAGGAGGAGTATTATGTTTTATCAAAAAAGCTCAGAAGAAGTAATAAATAAACTAAAAAGTGATATATCAGGATTATCATCAAAAGAAGTTAAATCAAGACTTGAAAAATACGGATATAATGAATTAGCAGAAAAGTCAAAGGTACCAACTTGGAAGTTATTTTTAGATAGTTTCAAAGATCCTCTAGTTATAATTCTTTTAATAGCAGCATTAGTTCAGGTATTTTTAGGAGAAGTAGTTGAGTCTAGCATAATATTTGCAGTATTAATGTTAAACTCAATACTAGGTGTAGTTCAAACAAAAAAAGCAGAAGGATCCCTTGATAGTTTAAAAAAATTATCAGTACCAAATGCAAAAGTTATAAGAGATAATAAAAAGATTACAATTCCATCTAGGGAATTGGTTGCAGGAGATATAGTAATATTAGAAGCAGGGGACTATGTTCCAGCAGATGGTAGAATAATTGAATCTCAGACATTTAAAGTTGTAGAAGGAATGTTAACTGGAGAATCAGAACCAGTTCTTAAAACAGAAGATAAAATAGATAATGAATGTGCATTAGGTGACCAAAGGAATATGGTATTTAGTGGGTCAATGGTTGTATATGGTAGAGCTATATATATTGTAACTTCATGTGGTATGAATACAGAAGTAGGTAAGATAGCAAATTTACTTGAAAATGCTGAAAATAAACAAACACCACTTCAACAAAAATTAGATGACTTTGGTAAAAAGTTAGGTATAGGTATAGTAATTTTAGCATCTATAATATTTGGAATACAAGTATTTAGGGGTGGTAATGTAGTAGACTCGTTTATGTTTGCAATAGCAATAGCAGTTGCAGCAATACCAGAAGCTTTATCATCAATAGTTACAATAGTTTTAGCAGTTGGAACTAACACAATGGCTAAAAAACAAGCTATAATAAGAAAATTGCCTGCAGTTGAAACATTAGGCTCAACAAGCGTAATATGCACTGATAAAACAGGAACATTAACTCAGAATAAAATGACAGTAGTAGACACATATATGTATGGGGAACCAAATCACATATTAGCAGATAATATAGATGAAAAAGAAGTTGCTTTAACTAATGGAAGTGAACAAGAAAGGTATCTTTCATTAGCATCAATTCTTTGTAATGATTCAGACATAAATGAAGAAGGAATTGAAATAGGAGATCCAACAGAAGTTGCTCTTATAAACTATGCTAAGAAAAATAATGTAGATTACAATATAATAAGAAATAACTACACTAGAGTTGGAGAATTACCATTTGATAGTGATAGAAAGCTTATGTCTACTGTAAATAAAATTGATAACGAAGTAGTAATGTTTACTAAAGGTGCTCCAGATGTTATATTTAACAAGTGTAAGTATGCACTTGAAAATGGAGAAGTAGTTTCAATAAATGATGAAATAATAAAAAACTATAAAAGAATAAACGAAGAGTTTTCAAATAAAGCATTAAGGGTTTTAGCATTTGCAACTAAACCAGTAGAAAAAGTATTTATACCTTCGCTAGATGATGAAAATGATTTAATATTAATTGGGTTAATGGCAATGATAGATCCACCTAGAGAAGAGGTTTATGAAGCTGTTAAAGAAGCTAAAAACTCTGGTATAAAAACGGTTATGATTACAGGAGATCATAAAACTACTGCTGCAGCTATAGCAAAAGATATAGGTATAATGGAAGATGGTGATTTAGCTCTTACAGGTAGTGAGTTAGATTCAATAAGTGATGAAGAGTTAGATAAAAAATTAGAACACATATCTGTATATGCAAGAGTATCTCCTGAAAATAAGATTAGAATAGTAAAAGCATGGCAAAGAAAAGGTAAAGTAACTGCTATGACAGGTGATGGAGTAAATGATGCCCCTGCATTAAAACAAGCAGATATAGGAATAGGTATGGGTAGTGGTACTGAAGTAGCTAAAGATGCAGCGGCTATGGTATTACTTGATGATAACTTTGCAACAATAGTAAATGCAATAGAAGTTGGTAGAACTGTATATAATAATATCAAAAAGTCTATAACATACCTTTTCTCTGGAAACTTAGGAGGTATAATCGCAATATTATTTGCAGTATTTGCTAATTGGAACAATCCATTTACAACTATACAATTATTATTTATAAATTTAGTTACAGATTCATTACCAGCAATAGCTTTAGGTCTTGAGAAACCAGAAAAAGATGTAATGAGTAAACCACCAAGAAATCAAAATGAAAGTATATTAGCTGGAGATACACTAAAAACTATTTTAATAAGAGGTAGTATAATAGGTATTGTAACTATATCAGCTCAATATATAGGTATGAAACATTCACCAGAACTTGGTACAGCAATGGCATTTGCAACACTTACTTTATCAAGAATAATACAAACATTTGCTTCTAGATCAAATAGTGAAACAATATTAAGTCTTGGAATAACTACTAATAAATATGCTTTGGTAGCAGTAATAGTTTGTTTAGGAATGTTCTCATTAACATTACTTCCATTTATGAGAGATATATTCTCTATACCTTCAACATTTGATATGAGAAGTTTATCAATTTGTTTAGGATTAGCTTTAACATCAACTTTATTTATGGATGCTAGTAAAATAATAAAATAGTTTAAAGCTCTAGTTTTATAACTAGAGCTTTTTAATACTAATCTTTAGATTTTATAATATATCTTTAATACAACTAATCATTTCTTATGTATATATAATATTTTCTTCCATATTAATAATTCCTTTCAAAGATATATATTAAAAATACTACTAAATAGTAAAAGAATAAAATAATTTTATAAAAAATTACCTAAAATTATATTTTAGTTTGTATATATTTTTTGTATAAGATAAATTATCATATTAAGTGCAACACATAAAAATATATAAAAAAATAGT
>CALESE010000126.1 GCA_937907205.1 uncultured Romboutsia sp.
TATCTTCATCAATAGAGCTTTTAATATAATTTTTAAGCTCATTTATATCATTTAAGTTTAGAAGTTTTCCATCTAAACTTAATAATGTATCTTCATTTAAATCTATGCTTACTTTGTTATCTAGTATAAAGTCTAAGTTTTTTGATTGATTTAAATCTTCAAAATTTTCTTGTAGATTTAAATTTTTATATAATGCATAGATAAGATTATATAATATAAGTTCTTGATTATCATCATACTTATTGCTGGATATTAAGCCATTATTTTCAAGTCCAAGTTTCAATTCATTTCCCAGTTGCAATTCATTTATAAGATTTATGAAACCATCTTGAGTCGATGAGTTATTTATATTCATGAGTTCATTTTTATTCATATTAATATCAATATTACTCATGAAATTATTAGAATTTACGTTCATTATCACTTCATCCTCTTGTTATAAATTAGATATTTTTCTTATATATCCATATAATGCAAATTCATCATTAGTTATTTGTTCTAATCGTTGCTCTTCTTTTTTAATTTCAGAAATTTTATTTTCCTTTAATATTTCTAAAGACTTTCTCTTTATTCTCTTATCTATAAAGTCTTTTTTAGCCTCATTAACCTTGTTTTCCTTTTCTTCAAGCTCTTTAATAGTATCTTTTATATCCCTATTAAGAGATGCTAAATAGTTTATAGTTATCTTCTGAGTGATAGTATCTTTAGCCATACTTATATCAGAATATTTTTTATAGTTCTCTTCTAATTTAAACAATTTATTTTCAATTATTTTTTTTTCATTTTGAGCTTGAGAATAAAGTAATTTACTTTCATCTTCTTCCTTTGTTCTTATATCTAATAGTTTCTGAAGTTTAAACTTAAAATTAGTCATATAAAAATCTCCTTTTAGTTGAACATATTAATCAACTCATTCTTACTTATGTCAAATTCAGAAACTTCATTAACACCTTGCTTTAAATATGAGTTAACTTTATCTATATACTTAATCGCTATATCTATTTCTTTATTAGATCCTTCTTCATAAGCTCCAATATTTATTAAATCTTCCGCTTCCTTATATGTTGCCAGAACGTCCCTTGCTCTTGATGCAGCATTGTTTTGTTCTTCTGAAGAAATTTCTTTCATAAGTCTACTTACACTATTTAATATATCAATTGCAGGATAATGATTTTTATGAGCTAATTGTCTAGAAAGAACAATATGTCCATCAAGTATACCCCTTACAGTATCCGCTATAGGTTCATTAAAATCATCACCATCTACAAGAACTGTATAAAAAGCAGTTATAGATCCATTCTCAGACATACCTGTTCTTTCCATTAACTTTGGTAACATTGCAAATACCGATGGAGTATAACCTTTTTGTGCAGGAGGTTCTCCGATTGCTAGACCAACTTCTCTTTGAGCCATAGCAAATCTAGTTACAGAATCCATCATAAGAAGAACTTTCTTACCTTTGTCTCTAAAATATTCGGCTATTGATGTAGCAGTTAATGCTCCTTTTAATCTCACTAACGGCGATTTATCAGATGTAGCACATACTACAACAGACTTTTTCATACCTTCTTCACCTAGGTCTCTCTCTATAAAATCTAAAACTTCTCTTCCTCTTTCACCTATAAGTGCAATTACATTAACATCTGCTTCTGCAGTCCTAGCCATCATACCTAAGGTAGTACTTTTTCCTACTCCACTACCAGCAAATATACCTATACGTTGCCCTTCCCCACAAGTTAAAAAACCATCTATTGCTCGTATTCCTGTTGGCATTATATTTTTTATTCTCGGTCTATTCATAGGATCAGGTGGCTCATTAAATAAACTATAATTTTCTCCAGATAGTATCATCTCACCATCAATTGGATTTCCAAGACCATCTAAAATTTTTCCTAAAAGCTCATCACTACATCTAACACTTAAAGGTACGCCTTTAGCAGTAACTTTACATCCAGGACCAACACCGGAAAGTTCTCCTAAAGGCATAAGTATTACAGAATCTTCTTTAAACCCTACAACTTCACATTTAACTTCATCACCCATATGATTGTGAATTATACATAACTCACCTACAAAGGCGTTTATTCCTTCAACTTCAACCGTAAGTCCTATAACTTTTGAAACTTTACCTTCAAATGTAGTACATGGTATAGAATTAATTCTATTGATTATACTTTTAAAGTCTATATCAATCATAATAACTCCTCTTTTATTTTTTCAATAACATCATCTATTCCAACAATTAATCTACCACGTACATTCTCTATAACTGCATTTCCTTTTTCAATAGAATCATCTGATACAATGAAAACATCATTATTTATAGATTTATTTTCTTTTAATTCAATGATTTGCTTGTCTAAACTTTCTTTATATATAGGATTAACTTTAACGATAAAGTTTTCTTTTAATTCATATTCTTTTATTATATCTAATAGCAATGCATCCATAGATGTCTCATCTTCAAAGTGTGTTCTTAGTACTTTTTCTGCAATACATACACTTATAGCTAATATATTTTTTTTATTATCTTTTATATAAGATGCAATTTCCTTATTTGCATCAAATATAATTTTATTTGCTTTTTCTATTATTTCAGATGATTCATGTCTAGCCTTTTCTATATTATCTTCATAGGCTTCTTTGTAACCATCTTCATATCCATTTTTCACACCTTGTTCATAGCCTTCATTATATGCTTTTTTCTCTATATCTAATGCCTTATCCTGACATTTTGACAATATTCTTTCACGCTCTTGGTTAGCTAGAGCTAATATTTCATCATGTTTTTTTTGAGCTTCAGCCATCTTTTGGTTTATTTCTTCTTCTATCTTTGAAAAGTCAAATTTTTGTTCATTATCATTTTCGATTTCTTCTTCAGTTGCTGAATTATGTTTATCACCAAGGTTAAAATTATTTAAAGAAATTCTACCTTTAATTTTGACATAATCAGATTTTATTACATTGTTGCTATATAATGAACTCATCATCTGAACCTCTAGTTAATGTTATTTCTCCTGCATCTTCCAATCTTCTAATTATATTTACTATATTTTGTTGAGATTCTTCCACTTGAGAAATCTTAGTTTTACCAAGCAGTTCTATTTCTTCTTTCAATGCTTGAGCTGCCCTTTGTGATTGATTATTAAATATAGTATTTGCAACTCCTGCTGGTGCTCCCTTAAGAGCATATGCAATATCTTTAACATTAACTTCTTTAAGAATTCTTTGTATAGCTGTATTGTCAAGCCTAACAATATCGTCAAATATAAACATACTAGCCTTTATCTCTTCAGCTAATTCCTGATTATTTTCTTCAATATATTTTATAATACTCTTTTCTGTTTTTCTATCAACATTACTTAATATGTCTACTAAACTATCAACTCCACCAGACTTTTCAAGATCTCTTTGACCTAGTTTAGATAATTTAGTTGTAACAGCTTCATCTATGGCTTTTATAATATTAGGTGATATAGATGAAGTTCCACCTATTTTTAATGAAACTTCATTTTTTATATCATCTGGTATTTCACTTAATACTAAAGCTGCCTTCTCTGGCTGAAGATGAGAAAGTATAATAGCTATAGTTTGAGAACTTTCACCTTGTATACAAGATAAAATTTGTTCAGGCTCTGCCTTTCTAGCTGACATAAATAGCCTTGTACTTGTATCATATTTTATACCTTCTAAGATTTTGTTAGCTCTTTGATTTCCAAGTGCACCATTAAGAACTGTTCTTGCAAAATTAATACCACCTTCAAGTACAACATCTTTACCTTTATTTATCTCTATAAACTCTTGAAGTATTTCTCTTCGTTCTCTCGAACCTACTGAATTAATATTAGATATTTCAACACCTATTTTCTGAATATGTTGGTCAGATAAATTCTTAACTATCTCAGCAGATAATTCAGCTCCTAATGTGATTAAAAGAATAGCAGCTTTTCTCGGTCCTGTAACTTTTCTGACCTTTGGTATATCACCTAGGTCAAATGCATTTCCTAAATTAACATTTTCTTTTTCCAAATGTAAGACACCTCCCTTTATTCACTTAACCAGTTCTTAATTAAATCTGTAACTTGGTCTTTATTTTCTGAAGCAAATAATCTTACTTCTTCTTCTAAAGATATACTAGATTCACCTTCATCTTCGGAACTTCTAGCTTTTTCCATCTCCTGTATCTTTTGATTTATAATATCAAGATGTTCACTATCATCAAATTCTTGTTCAATATTAGAATCTTTTTTATTCTTCTTAATATATAAGTATATTAATATACCAAATATTGATAACAATAATGCTCCTACTACATATGCCACCATTTTCATAATACGATTCATCTCTTCCTTAGCTCTTAAAGCTTCATCATCTCCAGCTATGCTTCCAAATTTCATACTAACAACAGATACACTATCTCCTCTTTCGTTGTCAAAACCTATTGCATTTGAAACTATATCTTCAACTTTCGTTATTTGTTTATTACTTAATTGACCATCAATAGCAACAGACATAGTTATTCTGTTAATTTCGCCTTGAGCCTTTATAGTCTTAGACTCTACTTTTCCTGTTTCGTACTCAATATTTTCTTCTTTATTTTCATTTAAATTTTGTTGTGAACCACCTACATTATTCATATTATTGTCGATAGCTCCACCTGTTGTTTCATCATTTGTCGATTTATTTTCAGTTCTATGCTCTTTTATTGCAACTCTCTCAGGATCAATTTTTATTTCTGTTGTTTCATTAGTGTCAAAATTTAAATCAGAATTTGCTTTAACTAAAACTTTACCTTTTCCAAACATAGGTTCAAGCAAAGCAGATACAGACCTCTCTAAGTCTGAATTTAATTCTTTCTCAGCCTTTCTAGCTATATATAAACCACTAGAATTATTTGATTTAACATTTCCATTTTCATCAAAAAGTCCTTCAGATAATAAATTCATATTTTGGTCTACTACATCTATGTTTTGCTTAGGTATATTTTTACCAGCAGCAGAAACTAAAGACACAATAGCTCTTACTTGTTCTGGTTCTAATGCAGCACCTGGTTTAATAGTCAATGATACTGCAGCTGATCCAGGTTGAGCTTCTTTGGAAAATACAGACTCTTCTCCATTTATAAGATGAACTCTTGCACTTTCTATTTGTTCAAATGTTTTTATTGTTTTCTCAATTTCACCTTGAAGCATTCTTTGTTTTTTTATTTTAAACTCTTCATCAGTAAGTCCAAAAGATGATCCCTCATCCATTATTTCAAATCCCTTAGAACCATTAGATATATTTCCTGATAATTCTAATCTTAATTTATCTACTTCATTTTTAGGCACATAAATACTATCGCCTTCTATCTTCATATCTATCTTTTGATTCTCAAGTTCTTTTGTTATAGTTGCTGCATCATTTGTGTCTAGTCCAGAAAAAAGAACTTCATATTTACTATCATTAATATACTTAACTCCAAAAATAATAGCTAAAATCAAAGCAATAATAGCTATTATAACTGCTATTTTCTTTAGTTGGTTAATTTCATTAAATGAATTTAACCTAGATTTTGTAAATTCTTTTACTTTATTTATAATTTCATTTTTATTCATCTGTCCACTCCTTGTTAAAATAAACTAAAGTTGAACTGAAGTTAATTCTTTATACGCATCATAAAGCTTATTTCTCACTTCTAACATAAGCTGCATTGATATTTGTGCTTCTTGCATAGATAACATAACATCATGCATAGTTATATCATCACCCTTTATAAGTCCTTCAATTTTTTCATTAGCATTTACTTGCACATCATTCACTTTATTTATTGTATCTTTTAATACACCACCAAAACTTGTTTCTGAGTTGTTAATTATATCTTTATTTTCATTTGTCATGATACTACTATTAATTTTATTAGAAAATATTTCAGAATCAAAGTTAATACTTGCCATATTAATAGTATTCATAATATATACCTCCTTTCACTATCTCCCAATTTCAAGAGCCTTTGATATCATATTTTTTTGAGCATTTAGAGTATCTATATTTGATTCATAAGCTCTAGATGCAGATATCAATTCAGACATTTCTACAAGCAAATCGACATTTGGATATTCTACATATCCTTCTTCATCTGCATCTGGATGATTTGGCTCATATAATCTCCTAAGTGGTGACTTATCCTCTTCGATAGCAACAGCTTTAACACCTAGCATTCCTAATTTTTTATCAAAATTTTCCTCAAAACTTGCTACTTTACGAACATAAGCTCCACCATTTTCAGTTCTAGTCGTCTTTACATTTGCAACATTTGATGATATAATATCCATTCTTAACCTTTCAGCAGACAAACCACTGGCACTTATTCTCATCCCATTAAAAATACTCATTTACTTACCTCCCTGATATTACACTTTTTGTCATAGCTAACTTTGTATTAGTTAAACCAACTAAAGCATTATATTGAAGACTTGTAGCCGCTTGGTTTACCTTTTCACTTTCTAACTCAACATTATTACCATCTAACCTTACAACAGAATCTTCATCAATTTTTAACTCAATTTTTGCACTACTAATTTCATTTTGCAAACTCTCTTCAAAAGAAACATATCTTCTTTTATATCCTGGAGTATTTATATTGGCAATATTATTTGCTATAGTTCTACCTCTTAGCTCTGTCGCATCTAAACCCATTTTCATTAATCCGTATATATTCATTTTATATCTCCTATTTAATATTATTTACTTATATTTTTTTACATAATTATTTATTATACAACTTTTTTCAACGTTCTTCTACCTCTTTTTATTATGTTTTTCGACATAATCCCAAACCTTTTTTTGGAATATCAATAAATTTAAAAATACTTCCTATAAAATAAGCACAAAAATACCCTAATCATTTAATTCATAGGGTATTTTTCTATAATATTCATTTATTTATATGTATATATCTATTAATATTCCACTATTTATATCTCCTTGTATAGATATACTATCTAAATGTTCAGATATATAATCATCATTCATACTCATCTTTAATTGCTCTAATTTTGCTTCTTGTGATTTTACTTCACTTTCTAATGCTAATAATTTTGACTTACGATTACTTAATTCAGCTTTTATTTTTTTTATATTATTTAGTAATCCTTCTAATACATCAATAGTTTTACTATCCTTACTGAATGTATCTAGACCTAGGTTGTTCTTTTTGCTTTTGCGAGTGTTTACTGCATCATCTTCCTCTTTACTTAAATATCTTATTTGTATTTTTTCTTTAGTTAATTCTTTTTTTTGATTTTTTAAACTTTCTAAATAAGAGTACTTTACTTGTTCTAAAGTTTTTTGCATTTTCTCTACTCTACCCTCTTGAGCTTGTATAATTGACATCTGCTCTTGAATGCTACGCTGTTGAGAATTAACAATATTTGATTTAGTTATTGCTTTTTTACTTATTTTTGCATCAATATTTGACTCTGATTTTTTATTTATTTGGCTATTTCCTTTTGAGTTATTTACTCCAAACGTACTAGGATTTTGATTTACATAAAGACTAATTTCATGTAATTTATTCTTTGTTTCTATATTCATACTATCTCCCTCAAATAGTTTAAATTTTTTACTATCTTATTTTTTGAGATTCAAATCAGGGTTAACCTATTACTTTATTAACCTAGTCTATAATAATTTTAATCATATCTAATTAATCTATTGTGCTAGTTAAAGTATTTTTATTTACTAGAAATAAAATATTATAAACTAAAACTTCTATTAAAGTTCTAGTTATAAAACATAGCATTGATTTGCTTTTAACTTTATTTAAATTTAACAGTTCTGTTAGTCTAGAAAAGCTAGTTTCTATACTTATTCTAACAATTATAGTAATTATTTCACTATCTGCAAGTCTACTATCTTTGATATTATGTCTCTTCCTAATACTTATATACTAGCACAACAAGTTATACTTATCATGATAATATATTATTTTAAATTCATTCTATGATATAAATTCGGTGAATCTATAAGCATTGATAATAGTATATCTTTAATATTTGAATCTATATAATCACACACTTTCATTCTCTTTTTAAAGTTAAAAAAAATATCACATTCAACAAGTGACCTTTCATAAAGATATCTAATATGTTTATCAAAATTCGATTTAGTTTTTGAATTAGTAAATTTATAATTATAAAATTTTTCTTTTAATATGTTCCCACATATACCATGAGCATCTACATATTCTTCTACCTTGCTCGAAAAATATCTAGAGTTTAATCTTAACCTGTAATTATATAATGCCTCTCCAACATGTTTAACTCTTTTGGATTTTAAAATAATTTCTGCTATGTATATAATGTCTTCATGCATATTTTTTTCATCAAATTCAATACCTATAGATTCTATAAAACCTCTTCTAATAAAATGTATACAACAAGTCCACCATCCTTCTAATTTTTTTTCTATCATTAAATTGAATGCTTCTTCTCCTGACATAATTTTATTTCCAAAAACATGATATCTATTTATTTCTAAAAAATCATATATTTTCCATTTATTCTCTTTAATTTCACACAGCTTTTTTGAATCAATAAGTACAACATCTAATTTATTTTGCTTTGCTTCTATATAACATTTCTCTAATGCATCAACTTCTATATAATCATCACTATCTAAGAAAAATATATATTCACCTTTAGCTAATTTTACTCCCACATTTCTAGCTCTTCCAACACCTAAATTCTTTTGATTTATTACTTTTATATTAGAATATTTTTCTCTATACTTTTCTAAAATTTTAACTGAATTATCTATACTACCATCATTTATACATATTATTTCTATTTCTTTAAGTGTTTGATTTACAACACTATCTAAACATTCCTCTAAGTATTTTTCAACATTATATACAGGGATTATAACACTCACTTTCATACAGTAAAATCCTTTCTCTATTTAATGATTAATATCAATAAATGATTTTCTTTAAATACAATTCACAATTTATCTATTATAAATTCAGCTACATATAAATCTATCATATAGTCAATATCTAGATCATATTTTTCATCCATTATATATACTAATTTATTATCATTTAAACTTGTATTATTATTTAATCTTTCATTTACTTTATTAATATATATTGATCCATTAACCTTATAAAATTCTGGAAAATCTTGTCTTCTTATTGTACTAGAACATTCTAATAAATTTATAGCATATCCATTTTCATCTATCCTTCTCATAAGTACTGGATTTTCTTTAACCTTTGAAACACTTACTAAAGAATCTTCATCTTTTTGTATAATCAATTCGATGGCTTCATCTATATGTTTTACTTTTCTTAAAGGAGTAGTTGGTTGTAATAAAATTACATAATCATATTCTTCTCCAACTTTTCTCATTTCTCCTATACAATGTATAACAGAATCAATAGTTTTAGAAGTGTCCGAAGCTAAATGCTTAGGTCTTAAAAAAGGAACTTCTGCACCGTATATTTTAGCTACCTTTGCTATATCCTCTCCATCTGTAGATACAATTACTTTATCAATATACTTAGATTTTAATGCTTCTTCTATAGAATAAGCAATCAAAGGCTTTCCATTTAAGTTTATTATATTTTTTTGTTTTATCCCTTTACTTCCAGCTCTTGCTGGTATAATTGCTAATATTTTCATAATACTCTCCTTTATAATTCAATAGTGATTCCATAATCTAAATAATCATTTTAAAGAAATTATAAATTAGCATTATTTATAACTTGATTGCATAAATATAAAGTATTATTTTTATTTTATTCTATAGTATAAAGCTAAGCTATTTAAATGAATGTCTGTCATAATTTCAATTATATCTCTATTTTCTCTTACAAAATTGTATACTTCTTGTCTTAGTATTATATCTTTAATCATATCACATCTATTTAATGTACTTCTTATATGTAAATTTATATTTTTATATAATATATATCTTAGTTTAATATCTTTATCATTCCTATGGATATAATAAAACTTACATAAATATTTTACTACTTCAAAATTTCCTTCCACGTGCTTTTTATTAATAGATGACGTCATTATAGAATTATTTCTAATTCTACGCTTAAAAAATTTCTCATTTATATATTTAACTCTTTTAGCCTTTAATAAAGACTCACATGTATGAATTTCATCTTCATGATATATCCCTTCTATAAAAAATAAATTATTACTTTTTATAAATTCGGTTTTATAAAAGTTTAACCATACAGGTGCTCTATAAGATCCTTTTTCATTAGATACAATATATAACTCCTTACCACTTACAATTTCCTCTGGTAAAAATCCTTTTCTATCATAATTTTCATTAATATCAAAACCTATATAATCTTTATCTAAAAAGCATTCTGCATCAAAGGTTACCATATCTAAATTACCATCTTCACAAACTTTATAACACTTTTCCATAGATTTTATATTTATAAAATCATCACTATCTAAAAAGTATATATATTTACCTCTTGCCTTTCTTATTCCAACATTTCTACTAGCACTTAAGCCTTTATTTTCTTGATTTATAACAATTATATTGTTATATTTACTCTCGTATCTTTCTAATATTTTCAAACTAGAATCAGTAGACCCATCGTTTATACAAATAATTTCGATATCATCTAATGATTGATTTATAACACTTTCCATACATTCTTCTAAATATGATTCTACATTATATACCGGTATAACAATACTTACTTTAATAATAATTTTCACCTTATTTCTATAAAATATAATTTTGTTTTATCTTTAAGATAATTTCATTTATCGATTTTGGGAAAAATATTCCAAGTTTCTCAAATAATATAGATAAATCATCCTTTTCTTTGCTTATTAAATCTTGTATACATATAGCATTTTTATGCCCTAAAAGTTTACAAAATGTAATTAAAGAAGTAGATTTTAATGAAATTAAAATCATATTTTCTCTCATAAAAAGAAATTCCATAGGTATATTTTTATCTAGTATATACAAATTATTGTAATTTGATATTAATTTATTTAAATATTCATTTTTCTCCCTTGGATGATATTTTATATAAATATCATAATTTAAATTTGATATTGAATCAATTATATATTTAATTGTATCTATATAAACTTGTAAATCATAACCTTTAATTATATTTACAAAATTACTATGTTCTAAAGCTATAAATATAATATTATTTTTATTGATTTTATAGCTGCAATCCATATAAAGTATATTTACAGCATCTTTTAATAAACTATTATCTATTTCATTATTAAGCTTATCATCTTTTAAATTATTAGCAACCAAATCTGGATATAAGAAGAATCTCTCTTTTATATGACTATATGTTCCTAATGACTCTATATCTTCCATATGTATATCTAATGCCCTAGAAAACTCCTTTTGAGCATAAGTACCCATACCAATTTTGTGATTATAAGCAACTTCTATATAATTTGAAGTTCCATCCTCAATATATATTATACTTCCATTTTTATCTAATCTTGTATTTAATATATATTGTGTTTTAACTTCCGATTCATTATTAACAGATATGTTATTGTATTTATTATCCAACAATATTTTATCTACCTTCACAATATTATCAATATAACCTGTATTTTTGCATAAATCTAATATATAAATTTCTCTAAAAATGCATTTTAACTTATTTAATAATTTATCATCTATATTAAATGATTTATTTATAAAAATATCATTGTGGTAATACCTATACTTCTCACTAAGACATATACTAGTAGCTAATAGTATATGATACGGTGTATGAACTAAAAATAAATTTTTATTTTCTTGAGTTTCAAATTTATTTTCATAATATAATCTAGGATTATCAATTTGAATACTTAATTTAATTGGTATACTTAATTTTGTTTTATTTATTTTATTAGTAAAGTAATGTCTCTCATTATAAAAATTATTAAAATCAATAAAATATAATATATTGTATATAAATGACTCAAATTCTGCATTACTTATATCATCAATATTACATTTTATATTATTAATAATTTCATCTAATACATTTTTTACTAAACTATTTTTATTGTTTCCATTAATATACATAAAATCACTTGATAACAAAATACTCTTTAAAATTTGCAAATAATCATTATTTAGTATATTTTTTGTAAAAAACA
>CALESE010000127.1 GCA_937907205.1 uncultured Romboutsia sp.
TTTAGCTTTGCTATTATCCTCATTTACTTCGATTATTGATATATTCATGAAGTACTCATGTAAAAGCTCCTTAAAACTTATTATATCTGCTTTTCTGTAATATTTAGAGTAGACCTCATTTCTTATACTTGGTATATCTACTCTATATTCTTCAGAATAGTCATCATAATAGAAATTGTTGCCTTCTTCTAGCTTCATTGCCTTAAATGAAATAGCACACTTTTTGAATTGTTGTTTATTAAAGTAGTTAATACCATTTAATGCTTGTTGTGTCTGCTCTATTTTCTCATTTACTAACCATTCAAGACTATATATATTGCTTATATCCTCATATTTATTAAATATATGTACATTAACATTTTTTAAATCTCTAAATCTTGCTACATATTGCTTTATAGTTGATATATCTTTTTCGCCTATTATAATTATATCTGTTATATCCTTATCGTATATGTTTACACCTGCAACGATAACACTCGTATTTAAAAGCCCTTCTATATCTCCAATATTTGAAAATCTCATTATATTATCATATGTTTTGCTTTCATCTTTTAAACTAGATGTTACTATATCAGTTTTTTTATTTGTAGATGCCTTGTAATACTCTAAATGTTTAGTATTATTTTCAAGTAATGCGAATTTCTTTGATTTATTTATTATTTCAAGAACTTTAGTATCACTTTCATTCTCATATAGATAAACATTGTAATTAGTTTGCTCTTTTTGTTTGTATTCAACAATCAAATCATAGATATTTAAGTCTAATTTGTTTGGGGTAGCCGTTATATCTATTCTACCTTTACATCTGTCTAAATTGGCATATAAGCCCTTTATTTTTTCATTCCTATACATATCATTAAAAGTCTGATGTATCTCGTCTACAATGGCAATAGTATTAGATAAATCTATATTCTTTATGCTTTGGAACTTGTCCCAAGTGAAAACCTTAATGTTATTCTGAATAAAAGCTTCTTCTGCTCCTATATCTCCAAAAGCTCCATGAATATCATAAGTATTCATTATTTGTTCAACATTTGAAGCATTTGGGCTAATAAAGCAACTATCTATATTGCTCATTTTAAAATCTTTTATAGTTGCATCAGTTTTACCACTTCCAGTTGGTGCTAATACTAAAACCTTTTTTCCGTTATTAGCTTCATTTATTGCCATTTTAAGCCCTTCTATATCTTCACTAATATATTTATCTATCATATATGTTTTTGAAGGCTTATAACTTGAATAGTTAATTATTTCCGATTCTTTTATATAGCTCTTATCTTCCTTGATTTTATCTATAAGGCAACTAATTCTAAACTTTGTATCTATATTTGTATTAGGATTTTTAAACTCGTTTTCAAGTTTAAATATATATTTTTCAATTTCTTTTTTATCTGCTATTGCTTTTTTAAATGCTAGTTTTTCTTCTTCTGTGTACTCTACCTCTGGTAACTCTATTCCATTATCAAAACATAGTTTTTTAACTGCTCCCATAAAGTCAGTATTCTCTTTATCCTTAACTAGATCTATTACACTTCCACCAGTTCCACAACTAAAGCATTTATATTTATTGGTTTTTCTATTTATTTTTAATGCATCTGAACTGCTACAATGTACACAGTTTCTTGATTTTTTCTTTTCATAACTTCCATATAAATTTAATGTATTTTCTAGTATAGACGGATTATTTTTTAATCCGTCTATTATGTTCTTCAAAGTTGTCATTAGTTAATCACTTCCCCATTATATCTATCTAAAAAGCTCTTAGCTTCACCACTAAATTCTTTTAATATAATATTTTTTTCTTTTGTTGTAAAATCAAAGTTTTTAATCTTCTTTTTAGCTTCTTTTATTTCTATATTTAATGCTTCCTGTATATCAAAACTATCAAATATTTTTATATATTCATTAGTTAATTTTCTTCTCTTTATTTCTCTTATTCCTTCTTTTGCTTCAAGTTTATATTTTATTATAGGAGATTTTTTTGCTATATTTATAATCGTTCTTACAAATTTATCTCCCTCTGTTACATTTTCTATCTCGAAATTTAATGCCTCATATAAATCTTTTACTTGTTTTTTTAATTCTTTTTTGTTCATTTTTTATGTCCTCCAAAATATGTATTTTAGAATAAAAAAAGCCTTAACTGTACGGTTAGTTAAGGCTTGTAAATATCTATTCTAAAAAATCTCTACATTTTGGATACTTGAAAAAAATATACAATCCAAGTATAATACAAATATGAGAGAAAGTCTTGAATTTACATAACTCTTACTAACTGGTTCCAACAGTTTGTAGGTTTAATCATATATAAGTGGTTCCAACACTTTATATGACTTGTAGATTTAAGGCTTTTTCGTATTCTATTGTCTTTTTATATTATAACTCTTATTCTTATGATTTGACAATATTTTCTTTTTTGTTATTTAATTTCTGTCCTTAACACTCTATTTTTCAATGTATTCAGTTATCAAAGTGCTTTTTAAAATGCCTTAAAATCGAATTTAAGAGGTCGTTTTTTCTAAGTTTTAAAAGTGAGCTTTATAGATACCCTGTAATTATTTCTTATGGAGTATCTACATCATTCAGTATCAAATATTCTTTATTTTTTACTTTATATTCCTGATATATAGTATTTATAAAAGATTTTTCTAATTGTTCCATGACCAACGGTAATACATTATTTGGGTAATAACATGGCCTTAATGATTGCAAAGTTTCAAATCTCATATGCAAACCTAATACTTTTGGCTCTTGCTCCATTAGTTCATTGAACTTTTCTTGAAGTCTTTTGCACTTATGCCTATTGTTTCTTAACTCATAGATTATTTCGTCTTGAGTTTTTAATAAATCAAAGGTATGTCCTATAAATACATATTTTTTGAAATCTATATATATAGACAATTCATATATTATTGCTAGTTTTTCTATTTCTAACATCTAAATTATCACCTTTTTTATAATGTAATTAGTTATCAAAATGCTTTTTTAATCCCCTTAAAATCGAATTTAAGAGGTCGTTTTTTTTTATATTTTTACTAAAATTTTTAATTATTTTTCCGTTTTTTATCTTATCAGAACCTAATTTTGTAATTACAAGGATTTTGATTGTCTGCAAAACTTACTTTCTGAACATGATTTTTAAAATTTACTCAGAGTTTTGGGAAATTCCATTTTTTATATGCAGTCGGAGGCATGTAAACTGTTGAATGCCCTTCCCCAAAAAAAGCCTTATAGTAAGCTCCCATCTTGCAAGGCTTCAATCAATTTTTCTTTGCTCATTCCTTCAATTAATTTGTGGTGTCGTGAGCAAACACTTATTAAATTATTTGGATCATAATGAGTTGATTCATCCCCATACTTAACTTTAACTATATGGTGAACTTCTTCTGCAAGTACGCCTTGGATACTTAATTCTTTACATACTTCACAGAATACATTGCTTCGCCTTATCTTATCCCTTGTTTTTCTCCACTTGCTAGAGTTATAAACCTTGTTTACCTTCTCCTTAATATTCTTATTATTATATTTATTGTACTCTCTATTATTTATCTTTCTGCATTTATCACAGTACCAGCCTTTAGTTGATTTCGGTATCATGTTCTTACATTTAGCACAAAGTTTTAAATTTATATCTTCTGTCGTCATTTATAAACCTCATTATTATTCATAATTAATATTCAAGAGTATCAAATGCTTTATCTAACATATCATCAGTTACGCCTATATATCGTAATGTTATTTCTTCTTTAGAATGATTAAATAAATACATCAATAAAGCTATATCTTTAGTCTTTTTATAGTAATGATATCCAAATGTTTTTCTTAATGTATGACATCCTATCTCGCTAATTCCTGCAAACGTTGATGCTACTTTCATTACTTCCCACGCTCTTTGTCTTGACAATGGTTTATTTTCTTTAAACTTATCTTTCTTATTTGATTTAATTAGATAAGCTTCATCATCTTTATTTACTATGTATTCAGCTAATGCTTTCTTAATCTCACTATGTAACTTAATTCTTTTTCTCTTGCTTGTTTTCTTTTCCTTAGTGATTAAGTGTGTTCTAATACTTCCATTAGCTTCTCTTACATCTTTGACTTTAAGTTTTAATATATCTGATATTCTTAGTCCTGATCTTATTCCAATTAAGAACATCAGGTAGTATTTATAGTTCCATTCTTTCAGAAACCTAATGATTTCTTGTATTTTTTCCTTATCTCTAATTGGTTGAACGGCGTTCATGTAATCACCTCCAAAACCTTACATAATACATAAACTGTTAAGTTTTTTATTTCCTTATATTCAAGCTATAACAATACTTTAACTGTATTTCCTATAAAAACCTTACATTGATATAAAAAAGTCAAGTTTTACATTTATGGCTATAAAAAGACCACCTAACAAAATAAGTGATCTATATTTTCTCATACTATGCAGTTTCAGTTACTTTCACTAATGTAACTGCTTTAGGATCAGTAACACATACATCTGCTCTTAACATTATTCTAAGAATAACAGTACCTCTAGTTAAATTATTATTGACTTTTACAGAAACTCCATCTTTCACACCTATGACAATTGCGTTTCTATCATAGACTAAAATATCGGTATCTTTCATACCAGTTGATGATACTTTTGTTAATGTATTCATTATAGCAGGTGCTAACTTATAAGTTCCATCTCCGTCTTTTAGCATATGCAATGCAAACTCATTTACTGGACTCATGGCTACGCTTGTAGCTTGCTTATTAGCTTTTGCTATTGGAAGCATCCCTTTTAAGATAGAGTCAAAGTCTATCGTAGCTTTAGTGTCTACATTGTTTATATCTGCTAAATCACAGACTGAATTTTTTGGATATACTCCGTAGTTTGGATTGTTTGTTTCATCTGTATAATTTGGATGCCTATATAGAAATGCTCCATCTAAAGTTTCAGATAAAGCATTGGCAAAAGCTTCTCTTATAACATTTTCAAAGTTATGTATATCAGCTATATCTTCTTCTGCTATTTCTATCCAACCATACAATGTTTTAGCTTCTAATTCAATTCCATCTAAAACAATACCAGTTTGTAATCCTATTTCACCCTTCTTCTTAAAATCAAGTTTAGGATTGGTCTTAACTCTACCTATTATTGTTGTTGGTGCAGTCATTCTTACTAATGGACAATCATTTAGTAACACAGATTTTTTAGTAGCTAAGTGTAAAACCTCTGCTAATATCTCTTTTGGAACTAATACGGATCCATCGACCGTTGTAGCTCTTTGCTCACCTTTTTTAAATAAAAGGTATTCTGCAAATTCTTTCATAGTTGTTCTTTTATTTGATGAAAAACGGTTAGTTTCTGTAAATGCATCTACAAAATCTCTAGTTTCCATTTCAGAAGGTCTTAATAGTGCATCTGCTCCTTTTACTTCTACTTCATCTTTATTAACAGGTTTATATATTTTAGAGTTAAGTGCCCTTTCTTCCTTTTCGATTTGATAATCAAGAAAATCTATTTTATCAAATAGGTCATCTATTTTCTTATATTCTCTAGTACTTGTTGTGTTGTCATTAAGTTTTTCTATTTCTTCTAATAATTCTGCTCTTTCTTCTTTTAATCGTTTAAGTTTCAATACATTAAATCTCCTTTTCTAATTGATTTAGATTCTTTGATAAAGTTCTTACATATTGATCATTTACTGTGCCTTGTATAGAATCAAATATTTTTGCAAAATCTTCTAATAAGTTAAAATTATTTTCAGTCTTCATTTCATTAGTTACTTTTTTCATGTAAGCAGCAACTTTTATTAATTCCCTTGATAAATTATAAAGTTCATTTTCTTCTAATATATCAAAGTCTTTAGGATGTATTAGAACATTTAAAGCACCCTCTTGCTCTTTTTGATAAGACTCTATAAATGAATTTATAGCAACTCTTGTAACAGATGCTAAAGTAACTTCTGCACCAGTGTGCTTAATCTCATTATGAATTGTATCAACTATATCAAGTAATTTATTTTCTGCATCTTCAGAAATTCTAATTGTTATTGGCTTAGTTTTTTGTTTTGACATCAGATTTTGAATTCTCCTCTCTCTTACTTGTACATATTGTAACTCATAATTACATAACATACAATATTTTTTATATATTATCTTTATTTAATCAAATTAAAGTAAAATCTGAAAACACTTTATTTACATTAAATTTTCAGACAACTTAATTTTTTAAGTATGTATATCTTTTTTTTAGCAATTTCACTTAATAAAATAAAGTTTGTTTTTTGTGCAATAAAAAAGTAGACAAAAGATAACTTTTATCTACTTTTAGTAGTATTTATTTTAATTTGTTTGCCTGTGCATGGGTTAGGCAATATATTTTTATAAAAATAGTTGTCTAACTGGTGCACACTTCTATGCCTAGTTTCTACAACTACATAATTATCCTTTATAATGCTCCCTAAAAATTCACTAGATGTAATTAGTCAGAGTATTTTTCTATATATTCTTCTAGTGCCATAGATAAAAGGTCTTGATTACTATACTTCTTATTTTGGTTACAGAACCTTTTCCATTTTTCTAAAGTTTCATTATATATACGAACAGAAGTCGATTTTGCATTGGTCTTAAACTCTTTTATATGTATTCCAATTGGAGCTACAACTTCAATTATATTTGTAGTATCTTTGTAGTATGTTCCGTCCCTATGCTCCTTTACTATATTTAAAATTTCATCTTTTGCATTTATCAACTCTAGTAAATCATTTTTATATACTTGTAGTATATTTGTAGTATATTTGTGTTCACCTGAGTTTAATAGAATACTATTGTCTTTATCATTACTTTGTAGTATACCTGTGGTATGTTTGTAGTATTCCTTATCCTTTTGAGAATACTTATATCCAGCTTCTTTTATTATTTTTTGAAGTGCCTTTTCTCCTAACCCTATATCTTCCCTTATTCTAATTACAGTTTGACCTTCTTTTAACTTTTCATTTAGATAATTTATCTTATCATCTATACTTAAATCTAAAAATTGAGCCTTGTCCATAAAGTCCCTCCAAAATTGTAGTATACTTGTGATATACTACAAACATACTATAAAATCTTTTTATTTAATACTTTAAATATTAGATGTATTTAGTTTATAATATAAAAGGAAATTACAATCTAAGAGTGATGATTTCTATACAAAAGATAAAACCTGCTTTCCAATACTCCAAGGAAAGGGGGTGAATGTATGGAAATTTTAAATTTTATAATAAATAATTCAGATGCTTTGATACTTAGTATCTTAGGAGCATTTATTTATGATAAAATAAAAAATCACTCTGACGGCAATAAGAGTGATTAAAATAAATAATTTTATTTAGTTATCTTTATAGAAATCACACCCTATTCCACTAGATTGTAATTTCTTTTTTTATTGATTATATTATAGCCTATATTAAGAAAAAATACTATAAGGTTTATCATCAAAAAAACTTTGTATTGATTATTAAGTATTTTTTAGACTATAATACTATTGTATAAAAAAAAGAGTGTTAAAGGACGGCGAAATCACAATAACACTCAATTTGTTTATTTGCTATTAAAGATTTTATTAATATTTAAAATCTCTTTAGCTTCGTTACTATCAACGATAGATTTATAACGTCTATCAATGATATTTTCGAGGCTTTTTTCGTTTATATCAGATAAATTGTTTTCTAAAATCATATCATTGACCGTTCTAAAATCTTTAATAGCATTTATTTTAATTTGTTTATTTTTTTCTTCGTTGCATGGATTAGGCACTATATTTTTATAAAAATAGTTGTCTAATTGGTGCAACATAGTAAATTTATGTCTAGTTTCTTCAACTATATAATTATCTTTTATAATACTCCCTAAGGTTTTAATGGATAATTTCAATCCTGGTATTACAATTTCTAAAGATTTTATAAATAATTCAAGGTGTTCTTGAGTGTAGCTTATACCTGGTTTAAATTCTTGCATTATTAAACTATGAAGTCTATTTTCTACTAAGTTAGTATTTATAAGTTGAGGATAGTTGTTTTCTATTTTTCTAAATACGATTTTATTTAATTGACTAAATATCTTACCTCTTTTTGCATTTCCTAAATTACACATATACCAAGCAAATTCATAAGTGAAGTTATTTTCAACAACATATTTTGTATATAGATCTATTAGTTTTTTGTTGCTTCCAATATTTATAAGGTCTTTTATATTAAATTTATTTAATTGTTCAATGATATATTTTTCATTTAGCCCATTATTTACAAGGTAGTTATATAATTTATTTGATATTTTATTTTTTAAAATTTCATTAGCTCCTACTAATACATCTAAATGCTCACTTAACATATTTCTAGCTTCTTCCTCATCAATCTTTAGTATCTTCTTAAATGTCTTTTTAGCTTTGCTATTATCCTCATTTACTTCGATTATTGATATATTCATGAAGTAC
>CALESE010000128.1 GCA_937907205.1 uncultured Romboutsia sp.
ACATTCATTTTAAAGTTCGATTACTATAACTACAAATATAATTTGGAATTTATAATTAAATTTATGTAAATAATATGTATTAAGGGTGATTATATGTATATATTAAATTTAAACAATAGAGAAAAGTTAGATTATTTTGATAAAAATTTTTATAATAATCATAGTTCATATATAATACTAAGCACACCTAACGAATTAAAGTTTCTTAGAGATATATTAAATATAGATGAAATTACATTTAAAGATTGCCTTACATTTGATGAAAATATAAAATTAGATTTATTTGATAACTATGATTTTTTAAGTGTTAATACATTTTCAATCGAAAATGAAGAGTTAATTATAGATGAGGTTAACATATATTCTTCAGATAATTATATATTGGTAGTTGTAAGAGAAGAACATTTTATATATAATTTTGTAAAAACTATTATTATAAACAATATACAAATGGATAGCGATACACCTATTGTAACTTTATTTAAAGTAAACTATCTTATATTTAAAAATATAATAGTTCATGAATTTGAAATTTTAGAGCAAGTTGAAGATATGATACTTGAAATAGAAGATGATGTTATGGATGGAAAAAAAGATGATTATATAGTTAAAATAAACTATATAAGAGGAATAACTAGATCTGTTGTAAAAAATATAAGACCATTATTATATATAGGTGATAGAATAGTAAAAGAGAATGTTAGATATTTAAAATACTCAGATGTAAAAAAATATAATTTAGAAAATTTTCAAAGTCTAGATTTTGGAATAGATAAGCTATATACTTTTGCACTATCAACTAGGGAGTTAGCAGATAAACTTTTAGATATTTATTCATCAAAAGTAGCAGAAAAAACAAATAGTTTAATTACAAAGCTTACTGTATTAACCGCTATATCATCACCATTAACTATAATAACTGGTATATATGGTATGAATTTTAAATATATGCCTGAACTTAATTGGTTATATGGATATCCAATTATTATAAGTATTATGGTATTAATTATATTTGTTGGAATAATGATTTCAAAATTTAATAAATTACTATAAACTACTAAATATAGATTTGAATAACTCAAAGATAAAAAGCTTACTTATTAAATAAGTAAGCTTTTTATTATATATTTTTATCATCTTTTTCTCTGTATATAATCATTGTAGATAAATAAGAAAATGATGAATATTTTATATCGATTACTTCTATTGAAGGATTGCTTAAAAACTCGTTTACTTTTTCATCTAAAGCACTCTCTGTATAAGATGCGAATGTTTTAACTTTCATGAAAAATCCCCTCCATATATAAATAATTAGATACTAATATATAGTATTTAATTTAAATGATATGTGTGTTATTTTACACAGTATTCTTTTAAAATTATTTATTATATATTATAATTATTAAACTAAAAATACAGTGGAATCCTATAATGTAAAATATGTTATTATATTATTATATATAAAGAAAGGATAATAAAAATATGGAAAAAATATATTACACAGATCAATATATTAAAGAATTTAGAGCTGAAATAGAAGACATACTAGAAATAGATAATAAGTACCATGTCTTATTAAATAAGACAGCATTTTTTCCAGGAGGAGGAGGTCAATTTTGTGATCTTGGAATGATTGATGTACATAAGGTTATAGATGTTTATGAAAAAGAAGGCAAAGTTTATCATATATTAGAAAAAAAACCTAGAAATATACATAAAGTAAAATGTAAAATAGACTGGGAACGAAGAGAAGATGGGATGCACCAACATTTTGGACAACATGTACTATCAGGAAGTTTTTTTAAGATACTAAATACTAATACAGTTTCATTCCATTTAGGTAAAGAAACAAGTACTGTTGATATTCAAGGTATACTAGACGAAGAGCAAATAAGAAAAGTTGAATATTATGCTAATGAAATGATAAGCAAAAATATTGAAGTAGAAACTTTGATACCATCTAAAAAAGATTTAAAAAAAATATGGATAAGAAGAGATTTTCCTGATACATCTGAAGAAATTCGAATTGTTAGAATTGGAGAACTAGATTCTAATGCTTGTTGTGGAGTTCATCCAAAGTCAACATTAGATCTTAAGATGATAAAAATAAAAAGGTGGGAAAAAAATAAAGGCAATACGAGAATAGAATTTTTAGCAGGCAAAAGAGCAATTGATTATTCTCTAAGAAGAGACAGATACTTAACTGATATATGTAAATATTTAAGCTGTAGTGATGAAGAAGCTATAAAAGGTATAAATAATTTGAATGATAAATTAGAAATGATTATGGATAATAATAAAAGATTAGAAGATGAAGTTATAAGATATGAAATTAATGATATTATTGAAAATAGTATAAAATTAAATGATATTTGTATAGTGAAAAAGATTTATGACAATAAAAATATAAAATATATTTTAAAAATAGCCTCTAAATTATCTGATTATAATAATATAGTGGCTCTATTAGGAATTAAAAATGAAGACAAAGTAAACCTTATATTTACATGCTCTAAAAATCTAGAATACATAAATATAAGTAATATATTAAAAGATGTAATTACTTTAGTAGATGGAAAAGGAGGAGGTAATAACTTTTTAGCACAAGGTGGAGGTAAAAATAATGGAAATTTATTGATTATGCTCTTTCAATAATTGAAAAAATATGCAAATAAAAACAAGTTAGAATATCTAACTTGTTTTTATTTGCATATTACTAAGATATTTAATTAATTTATAATAGTTTAATATTTAAACAACATAATAAGTTTACATAATTTTGTTATAACAAACTAAAATGTTTAAAATTTATTAATTTTTAAATATACATGTATAAAATAGATTTTAAGACTATATATGATTGATTATATATAGACATACCATTATATTATTATAATTAACTTAAAAACCAATATAAAAAGTTAGTTTTTTTACTATTTATTATTTTATTTTCTCAATATAATAGTATTGCACAATTACAATTATAGAATAGGTTTTAATTTCATGCTTATGAGTTGTGCTTATAAAAAATATTTAGAATAACATTTTTAAATAGTTTATTTAGAAAAAATCTAGTGGATATTAG
>CALESE010000129.1 GCA_937907205.1 uncultured Romboutsia sp.
TGAGTATTAAACAATCAGGATCAAACTTTAAAGGTCTATGTCCTTTTCATGGTGAAAAAACACCATCATTTTATATAAGTACGTCAAAGCAAATGTATAAATGTTTTGGATGTGGAGAAGGCGGAGACGTAATAAAATTTGTAATGAGTATGGAAAACTTAGAATTTATGGATGCATTAAAATTGTTAGCAAAGCAATGTGGTGTAGAAGTAAATACTAATATGGATGAAGCAACAAAGTTAAAAATGGAAAAAGTTAATAAATTCCAAGATATAATTATTTAAGAAATAGAGGACTAGATGATAAAACAATAAAAAAATTTGGACTTGGATATTCATTAGCATCATGGAATTCTCTAAAAGATTACTTACTTTCTAAAGGTTATACAAATGAAGAACTTTCAGAGTGTGGTCTTATAACATATAAAGAAGAAAATAAATCTTATGACAAGTTTAGAAATAGGGTGATGTTCCCTATATTTGACTATAGAGGTAATGTAATTGGTTTTGGTGGAAGGGTATTAGACGACTCAATGCCAAAATATCTAAATTCTCCAGATACTTTAATATTTAATAAAAGATTTAATCTATATGGTTTAAATTTTGCAAGAAAAGAAATAACTGATAGAACTATAATTTTAGTTGAAGGTTATATGGATTTAATATCATTATATCAATATGGAATAAAAAATGTAGTAGCAACATTAGGTACGGCCTTAACAGATCAACAAGGTATGTTAATAAAAAGATATGCAGACACGGCTATTATATCATACGATTCAGATGATGCTGGTATTAAAGCAACATTAAGGGCTATAGATATACTTACAAAATTAGATGTTAATGTTAAAGTATTAAGTCTTAAAGAATGTAAGGACCCGGATGAATTTATAAGAAAGTATGGTTTTGAAGAATTTAAAAAAGCAATGAGTTCTTCTATAAACCAAGTAAAATTTAAAATAGATAATTTAAAAGATAGATTTAATATTGAAAAAGATGAAGATAGAGTTAAGTTTGCAAAAGAAGCTTCTAATATAATTAAGAGTATAAAAAGTCCAGTTGAAATTGACTATTATACAAAATATTTAAGCAGTTTAATAGATATAAGTACAGAATCTATTAAAAGAGAAGTATATGGCAAAAGTTATAATAAATACGAAAATAATAAGTTTAAGAAATATATAAATAAAGAAGAAAAAGTAATAGAAAAACCAAAAGTAATAGAACATGGTAAAAAGTATGTAGAAGAAAATTTAATAAAAATAATGCTAGAAGATGCTAGTTTAAGAAAAAATGCATTATTAAAGCTTGATGAAGATGATTTTTTATCAAATGATAGTAAAGAAATTTTAAAATTTATGATTAAAAATCAAGAATTGGACAAAATAACTATTGACAAAATAAAAAGTTTAAACATATCCGAAGAATATATTAAAGATTTAAATACTATATCTTTAGAAAATATAAACTTAAACAATTCAAAAAGTATAGATGAAATAATAAAGAATATGAAGAAAAATAAAATTCATGAAAATATAAATAAACTATTAGAAGAACAAAAGACATTAGAAACTAATAAAACTAATAAGGACTTGAAAGAGGTAGATAGTAAGATTATGGAAATCGCTTTAAAAATAGTTGAACTAAGAAGAAATTTACAAAGATTGTAAGAGAGGAGGTCTAAGTATGGAAAATAAAAATAGTAACAAAGATACAAAAAAAATAACGGCAAAAAGTTTAATTGAAAAAGGAAAAAAACAAGGATCTCTTACTCTTGGAGAGATAATGGAAGCTTTTTCAGAAGCAGATTTAGATAAAGATAAAGTAGAAAATTTATATGATACATTAGGAAATTTAGGAATAGAAGTTGTAGAATCTAAAAATGAAAAAGTAGATATTGCTTTTTCAGTAGATGATGAACTAGATATAGAAAACTTAGATGATAATGTGGTTGA
Organism: uncultured Romboutsia sp.; assembly: GCA_937907205.1. GTDB lineage: Bacteria > Bacillota > Clostridia > Peptostreptococcales > Peptostreptococcaceae > Faecalimicrobium. Next base: position 1,955 of record CALESE010000129.1, read on the forward strand.
AGAATTAGAAAAAGATGAAAATCAGATGGAATTAGAACCAATTGACATGTCTTTAGCAAAGGGAATTAGTATAGATGACCCTGTAAGAATGTACCTAAAAGAAATAGGAAAAATACCACTACTTAAGCCTCATGAAGAAGTAGAGTTAGCAAGGAGAATGCATGAAGGTGATGAAGTGGCTAAGCAAAGATTAGTAGAAGCCAATTTAAGACTTGTTGTAAGTATAGCTAAAAGGTATGTAGGTAGAGGAATGCTTTTCTTAGACTTAATACAAGAAGGTAACTTAGGTCTTATAAAAGCAGTTGAAAAATTCGATTATGTAAAAGGATTTAAATTCAGTACTTATGCTACATGGTGGATAAGACAAGCTATAACTCGTGCAATAGCTGATCAAGCAAGAACAATAAGAATACCAGTTCATATGGTTGAAACAATAAATAAATTAATAAGAGTATCAAGACAATTACTTCAAGAATTAGGTAGAGATCCAAAACCTGAAGAAATAGCAAAAGAAATGGAAATGACTGAAGAAAAAGTAAGAGAAATAATGAAGATAGCTCAAGATCCAGTATCTCTTGAAACTCCAATTGGTGAAGAGGAAGATAGTCATTTAGGAGACTTTATACCAGATGACGATGCACCAGCACCAGCAGAAGCTGCTGCATACTCATTACTTAAAGAGCAAATAGAAGAAGTATTAGGTTCATTAAACGAAAGAGAACAAAAAGTACTTAAATTAAGATTTGGTCTTGAAGATGGAAGAGCTAGAACTCTTGAAGAAGTAGGTAAAGAATTTGATGTAACAAGAGAAAGAATAAGACAGATAGAAGCAAAAGCATTAAGAAAATTAAGACATCCAAGTAGATCTAAAAAGCTTAGAGATTACTTAGATTAATATACAACTAATTCGCCTTTTTATAAAAAGGCGAATTTTTTTAAGAAACGGAATAATCAGAACGAATGTGAAAATTATTCGTTGGCGCCATGGAATTTTAAGCAACGGAATAATCAGAACGAATGTATAAAAGAAAGGACAATATATATGAAATTAACAGATAGATTATTAGAAATAGCATCACGTGTAACTGAAGGAAAAAAAATAGCTGATATAGGAACAGATCATGGGTATATACCTGTATACTTATTAAACAAAGGTATTATAAACTTTGCAGTACTTGCAGATGTAAATAAAGGACCTCTTGAAAATGCAAGAAAAGAAGTTAGACATAATAATTTACTAGATAAAACGGACTTAAGATTAGGTTCAGGTATAGAAGTCTTAGAAGTGAGAGAAGTTGATGAAATTATAATAGCAGGAATGGGTGGAATACTTATAAGTGAACTATTAGAAGCTAAAAGTGAAGTAGCTAAAAATGCAGAAAAGTTAATACTTCAACCAATGCAAGCTCAAGATGAACTTAGAAAATACCTATTAAATAATGGATATGAAATATTAAATGAAGTATTAGTAAAAGAAGATTTTAGAATTTATGAAATATTAGAAGTAAAATATACTGGAAAAAATACATTTATTGAAGATGAAATATACTATGAGGTAGGAAAAAAACTTATAGAAAATAAAGATGCTTTACTTGGAGAATTTATAGATAAGAAAATTTATAAGTATAGCTCCATTCTTGAAAAATTAGAAGGTAAAAGAGGAGAAAGTATAGATAAGAAAAAAGAAGAAAGTTTAGTTGCTATAAATAAGTTAGAAAAGTTAAAATAATAAAAAGATTATAAGGAGATATTAATATGAAATTAAAAACTTTAGTTAAAAAAATTGAAAGTAAATATCCTCTTAATTTAGCTTATGATTGGGATAATGTAGGACTTTTAGTAGGGGATTTTGATTCTGAAATTAATAAAGTAATGGTAAGTTTAGAAGCAAATGAAAATGTTATACAAGAGGCTATAAAAAATAATGTAGATTTAATAGTTACTCATCATCCTTTTATATTTAAGAAACTTAATAAAATAAATACAGGAGATTTAAAAGGTAGATTAATTCATAGTCTTATAAAAAATAACATAGCTTTATATTCTATGCATACAAATTTTGATATAGCTTTTGATGGGCTAAATGATTATTTTATGGAAGTTATGGGATTTGAAAAGGGTAAAATACTAGAAGTAACAAATAGTGAAGTATTATATAAATTAGCAGTATACGTTCCTGTTACTCATATAGATATAGTAAAAGATGCACTAGGAAAATCTGGAGCTGGTCATATAGGGAATTATAGCCATTGTAGTTTTAGTAGTGAAGGGAAAGGTAACTTTAGACCATTAGAAGGCAGTAATCCATTTATAGGTAGTAATGGAGAAATAGAAACTGTAGAAGAAATAAAAATAGAGACTATAGTACCTCAAAAAATACTAGGTGGTGTTATAAGTAAAATGATAAGTGCACATCCGTATGAAGAAGTAGCTTATGATTTATACAAACTTGAAAATAAAGGTGATTCTGTAGGATTAGGTAGAGTTAGTAAACTATATAAAGAAACTAACTTAGAAGAATTATGTAATCTTATAAAAGATAAATTAAATATGAAACATATAAGGATTGTAGGTAATCTAGAGACTAAAATAAATAAAGTTGCCGTAGTAACAGGTTCTGGATCTGATATGGTAAAAAAAGCACAAAGAAGTGGAGCAGACGTTCTAATTAGTGGAGATGTTAAATATCATGAAGCACAAGATATACTTGATATGGGAATGTGTTTAATAGATTGTGGACATTTTGAAAGTGAAAATATATTTAAGGATGTTATGAAAAGATTTTTAGATACTATTGATAATATAGAAACAATAAAAAGCAATATAAACTTAAATCCATTTACTATAATATAAAAGATAAAGAAGTTTAATTTTTTACATAATAATTTTTTGATTAATCCTAAATTTAATTATATTATAATTAATAATAAAAAATTTAAAATAATTTATGTGGAAACATTAAAAATCCGTCCTATTAATTTAGGACGGATTTTTTATACAAAAAATTAAGGGATGTAGTGTAATATTGTTAACATTTGAAGTGAAAATGTGAGATATAAAAATAATTATTATGCAAAAAATGAAGATATAAGATCATATATCAATATTATAAATAAAATTATTAAGGTTACTATAAATATTTTTCCTAAAGGTGTTGCAATATTTATAGTCCATCCTATTCCAAATCTTTTTTCAACCATAAAAGAGGGATCATTTGGGTTATTATATAAACACCCAAGTATCCAATAATTTTCATCATCATCAGGAGAAAACGAAGAAGAAGTCTTCATATTTGGAGAATTTATAAAAGTAAACATTAAGTATATAATTGATATAATCATTAAAATAAAAGATAGTATAGCAATATATAAATTTAAGTTAGATTCATTTACATAAGATATAAATGAACTTACTAGTATTAAATTAGTTGATACCATTAAAACTAAAAATGCATATCCTATTTTATTTAAATAACTTATATTTTCATATCTACTTTTTTCTATATCTTTAGTATCAATTTTAACTCTCGATTTTATAGATGATAATGATATAAATGCTATTAATATACTTAACATAAATTGTCCTAATATTATTAATATTACATTAGTATAGGACTTATCAATAAATCTATCAGCTATACCATATAAATTCCAATGTATAGGAATACTATTTGGAATGCTATTGTAATTAATAAATGTATATATAGAACTAATTAATACTAATAATAAAGGTATTAAATATATAATCTTAAATTTTTTTATAATTTTATTTCTTTCACATATATACACACTATCTATTATAGTTTTTGAAGAAGGGAAAACATCTTCTGAATTTGAATTAATAAGCTCTAGCTTTATTATTTTAGCTTTATTATGAACATATATATATATCATAAAATTAAATAATATTATAGCCAAAATAGAATAAGTAGATGCAAATTCAGTTTTATCAAATACAAATGTGAATATAAAAGAAGAAATCAAAATAAATAAAAAGCTTAAATTTATAAATTTTTTATACTCTTTATAAAGATTTTTAAATGGTTGATAATCTAAATATTTACTATTAATAGATACACCAAATACTTGTTTTTTACTTTTAAAAGACGGCATATTATAAAATACGATATATAAAATAATTAAATTCGTTAGAATAAATATTGTACTATACATTTTACTCATCGTATTTCACCTCATAATTATCAAATAAATTTGAGCTTATACTTAAAAAATCCTCCTTAGTCATCCCTGATAAATAGCATTTTGCTACTAATAGTTCTAATTCATTTTTATTTTTATTAAGAGTTTTGTTATCTTTTTTTATAGGAAGGGTAGCAACTACAGCACCTTTTCTTCTATCTATATTTAAGAAACCTTCATCTTTAAGGGAATTATATGCTTTGTTGACTGTATGTAGGTTTACTCCAATACTTTCAGCCATATTTCTAACAGAAGGAAGAGACTCATTAATTTTTAAATCTCCTCTTGCTATAGATTTAGTCAGCTCATCACATATTTGAGTATAAATAGATTTATCACTATTAAAATCTAAATTTAAAATCATTAAATCACCACCAATAATATATGTTATATATATAGTATAACAATAATATGAAAAAAACAATAAATTATATAAAATAAAATTTATTTAAGATTATTTTGAATAAGTTTTTTTATTTGATAAATTATCATATTAAGTGCAACACATAAAAATATATAAAAAAA
>CALESE010000130.1 GCA_937907205.1 uncultured Romboutsia sp.
ATAAAGAGTATTGACAAAAATAAAAAAGCGTAGACTTTGTCTACGCTCTGAGTACATATTACAAAATATGTACTTTTTACTTTATTATTTAACTAAATTTAATATCTCTTCGTAGTTTGGCTCATTAGTTACTTCTTGTACATAATCAGCGTAAACTATATTATCATTTTCATCTATTATAAATACTGCTCTTGATAATAATCCTAACTCTTTTATGTATAATCCATATGCCTTTGCAAAATCATGGAATTTGTAATCTGATACTATTTTTACATTTTTTATATCTTTAGCTCCACACCATCTACTTTGTGCAAATGGTAAATCTAATGATATTGCATATAGGTTTACATCTTTTAAATTTGAAACTTCTCTGTTAAAACGATTTAATTCTATATCACATACTGGAGTATCTATTGATGGTACTGATAATATTATTCTTTTTCCTTTTGTTTCATTGAAATTAAACTCGTTTAAATCTGTATCTATAGCCTTAAAGTTAGGTGCTTTATCTCCTACCTTTACTCTATTACCTTCTAATGTTAGTGGTGATCCTTGAAATGTTATTGTCATAAAAAAACCTCCTGTAATTTTTGTTATTTTAAATTATACCCATATTTTACGAAAAAAAACCTTTTTAAAAAATATATGAATGTTGTTATATTTCTTCATATTCATATTTATCTGTTACATAATTAAAATCTAACTTTCTCATTGAATAATTATAAACTATTTTACCATGTCAATTATCTATTTCAATATATGATATAGTCATTAAATTAACCTTTTTTAATACATTTGATTTCAATAATGTTTACAAAAATAATTACGTTTACATAAACCTATATAATTACACATCTTTAAATATTGTCAAATTATTATGCATACTCATAATTAAATAAATTTAAACTTATTAATAGGACAAATTAAACTATGAATATTAATATATAAAATGCTATTTATAATTTTAACTACAAAGCCTAAATGTAATTGCTAAAGTTAAGATAAATTTTATTAAATATAAAGGAGAATGTATGAAGATATTAATTTGTGGATGCAATGGTCAATTAGGAAAAGAACTTATAAGTATGTTAGAAGGAACAGACAATATAATATTAAAAACAGATATAGATAATTTAGATATAACAAATTTTGAAAGTGTTGATTATTATATATCTAAAAATAAACCAGATGTAGTTATAAATGCAGCGGCTTTTACAAATGTAGATTTATGTGAAAAAGAAATAAATTTAGCATACAAGGTAAACTCATTAGGTCCTAAAAACTTAGCAATATGTAGTGAAAAAGTAAATGCTAAATTTGTACAAATATCAACTGACTATGTATTTGATGGTGAAGATAATAACTTATATAAAGAATACTCTAAAACAAATCCATTAAACGTATACGGACATAGTAAGTTGCTCGGGGAACAATTTACTCAATCATTTTGTTATAAGCATTTTATAATTAGAACATCTTGGCTTTACGGAGACGGAAATAATTTTGTAAAAACAATGATTAACTTATCTAAAAATCAAAGTGAAATAAATGTAGTTAATGACCAAATAGGAAGCCCTACAAGTTGCAAAGATTTATCTATATGTATTTTAAATTTAATAAATACAGAGCATTATGGAATATATCATGGAAGTAATAATGGAAAATGTAGCTGGTATGAATTTGCTAAGAAAATATTTGAAATAAAAAATATAGATATAAAAGTTAATCCAATAACATCTAAAGATTTTAAAAGTGAAGTAAAAAGACCAAAGTTTTCTGTTCTTGATAATTTTATGCTAAAACTTATTAATTTAGATAATTTTAGATGCTTTGAAGATGCTTTAAAAGATTATTTAACAAAAGAATATAACTAATAAAAAATTCGCTTCGCTCATTTCGCCAACGATATATCCTTGCTCCCGCTACGGATACATCCGTTGCTCAAATAGGTTATACTCAATATTTTTCATAATATAATTTCCTTGTACATAAAAAAACAACTATGAAAACGTAAATGTTTACATAGTTGTTTGTGTTTTATGTTAATGATATATTTTTGTTATTTATTAAAAAAATCATATATGTTGAAGAAAGTAAAGTACAACGACTTTTCAAAAATAAAAACTTATATTCTAAATTTATATTTTATAAATTTAATTGAGATACACTTTTCCAATTTTTATCTTTTTCAGATAATATAATTTCAGAAACATCATCCAAAGGCCAGTTTACACCTATTTTAGAGTCATTATAAATAATTCCATTTTCATATTCTGGATGATAGTAATCTGTACACTTATAAGAAAAAATAGCATAATCAGATAAAACTAAATACCCATGAGCAAATCCTTTTGGAATATAAAATTGTTTTTTATTTTTATCTGATAAAATTACACCTTCCCACTTTAAATATGTAGGAGAATCTTTTCTTAAATCAACAGCTACGTCAAATATCTTACCTTTTACAACTCTAACTAATTTATCTTGAGAATATTTTTCTTGAAAATGTAGTCCCCTAAGAACACCTTTTTTAGACATAGATTCATTATCTTGAACAAAGTCTAAATTTATATTTAAGTTAGCCTTTATAAATTCGTTCTTATTATAACTTTCCATAAAATAACCTCTATCATCATGGAAAACTGTTGGTTCAATTATATATAAATCCTTTATTTTAGTTTCTGTAAATTTAAACTTTACCATAATACCCCCATTAATTTTTACATAGTTTTTCTATATATTTACCGTAATCAGTTTTTAAAAGAGGTTTTGAAAGGTTTAGTAGATCTTCTTTTGATATATATCCTTTTTTATATGCAATTTCCTCTAAACAAGCTATATATAGACCTTCTCTAGATTGAATAGCGTACACAAAATTAGATGCATCAAGTAATCCTTTAGTAGTGCCTGTATCAAGCCAAGCAATTCCTCTTCCCATAATTTCTACCTTAAGTTTTTTTCTTTTTAAGTATTCTGAATTTATATCACTTATTTCAAGTTCTCCTCTACTTGAAGGTTTAATATTTTGAGCAATTTTTACTACATCATTATCATAAAAATAAAGACCAGAAATAGCATAGTTAGACTTTGGATGTTTAGGCTTTTCTTCTATTGATATAACGTTATTATTTTCATCAAATTCTATTACTCCAAAATCACTTGGGTTAGATACATGATAGCCAAATATAGTAGCACCATCAGTATTTTGAGAAGCATTTTTTAGTATTTTTACAAAATCATGGCCATAAAATATGTTATCTCCTAATATTAAGCAAACATTATCATCATTTATAAAATCTTTTGCAAGTAAAAAGCATTCAGCTATACCATTTGGATAATCTTGAACCTTATATGAAATGTTAATACCTAATTGAGATCCATCATTAAACATATCTTTAAATATTTTTATATCCCTTTGAGTCGAAATTATTAATATATCTTTTATATCTGCAAGCATTAAAACTGATAATGGGTAATATATCATAGGTTTATCATATATTGGTAATGCTTGCTTTGATATTGCATTAGTCAATGGATGTAATCTTGTTCCAAGTCCACCAGCTAGTAATATTCCTTTCATAAAAACCCCCAGATTATTATTGTGAATAGTTAACTTTATATTATATTTATTATATATGTAAATTATGCAAATGCTAATAAATCAGTTAAAAGCATAGTGAAATAAAAATAAACTAAATTAAAATATATATACCTGCATCTATAAAGCTATATTTATCACCCAGTTTGCTATTATATATTGATATATAAGTTTATTTGCTATACATTGAAAGTATATACTATTTTATTTAAGGATAAATAATATAATAGTGAAGTAGACATCACTTAATTATTAAATAATTATTTTGTTTATACTACAAAAAACTACATAATGCTATGTAGTTTTTTGTAGTATATTTTTATTTTTTAATTGAAAATTATAATAAAATTATCCAAAATGTATCAGTTAATGCCCAGTTTGCTTCAAAATATTGTAATAAATTTTTTTATACTTTATTATAAAATCATAGATAAACGTTTATTGATTATATTTTAATAATTACGAGGTAGAGTAAAGCTATGAAAAAAATATTAAATTTTAAGGCTATACTTAGAAAGAAAACTAGAAACAAAATAGAAAAATGTATAAATAATAAAGTCTTAACATTAAATGATATTACGAAAGAAGATGTTAATAAAAAACAAAATATGAACTCAAGTTTTAATGAATATACTAGCTATAAAGAATTATTTAGTGAAGATCAAGTTAAATTAACTAAATTTGAGTTTCAAAAAAATCATGGTATAGATGATAAATTTAATTTATTATATGAAGAAGACGGTATAAAAACAGAGGTAAATGGATACAGGGGAATAATAAAAGTAACGGTTGGAAATGATGAAGAAATAATATTAAATTACTTTGAAACATTAGATTATTTCTATGAAAAGGGACATGATGATATTTTATATGGATAATTTAGCTTTTTAAATAAACAAAAAAAACTTATATTATAATATAAGTTTTTTTGTTTATTTAATTTTTGTTCCTATTAGTAGTAATATAGCAATCCATACTATTGCAAATAACGAATATATAATATATTCTTCAAAAATATTATATACTAAACTTATAATTAATATGATTCCTATAAATGAAGTTAGCTTAGTTACTACCTTTTTATAGCGTTTTTTTTCATCTTCACTAAGTGGATTATTTCTATGCTCTAATGGAGCTATTTTCCAAATTATAAATATACTTAATATAAATATTGGTATAAGTAAATATATATATTTTTCGATATCCATGTTTATTTCAAATAAATTTGTTAGTATACATATAAATACAAAGGTTAATGTACATTCAGTATAGTTTCTTGCATGGTACCCACCAGAAAACTGCCTTATTGTACAATAGCAACATAAAAATATTATTGTTTGTATAACTCTATCAAAGAATGCTCCTATTGCTAATGCTATAGATACATTAACTATAAAATAAATTAGCATTTCAAACCCATATCTATATATATCATATTCACTTTTTTCGATAATACCATTTCTATCTAATAAATTTGTTAACTTGTATGATAATGTTTTAAACATAGTTTCCTCCCATAAATATTAAAAATCCCACATATTATGAGGGATCTTATGTAAATATATTATCTTTTTAATTTATTTAATGCTTTAGGCATTTCTGGTTGATGTACTAGCCAACTACTTGCAGAATTAGCTGATAATACTGCTACTCCAAAACTCATAACTGATATTCCCTTTAATAATTGTAATAATGTTTTTTTCATAAATATTTTCTCCTAACTTTTTATTGGTATCATTATTTTTAATATAAATTCGTCATTAGAATAGTCTATAATTACTTCACCATCATATTTTTTAACTATGTATTTTATACTAGCTAATCCTATTCCATGAACGCTTTTATCATTTTTATTAGTTTGTATATTTTGATTTACAAACTTAATTTCATTACTTTTTGAATTAGTAAATTTCAATATACAAAATTGATTTATATAGGTAACCTTAACATCTATTCTTTTTTCTATATTTGTATCTATATTAATACATGCTTCGATTGCATTATCTAATGCATTTGAAAATATAGCACAAATATCTACATTACTAATGAAATCTAATTTAGAAATATTTATATATTCTTCGTATTCTATATTGTATTTTGAACAAATATACTTCTTTTCACTTAATACTATATCTAATGTTTTGTTACCTGTATTTTTAAAATACTCAAAATCATTTATCTGTAAATTTAAATTATCTATATATTCTACAATTTCTTCTCTTGTATTATAGTTTCTCATACACATCATATGATTTTTTAAATCATGGTATATATATCTAACATTATTATGAATTTCATAAATATTCTCATAACTTTTATAATTTGTATTTATTCTTTCATTTATAAGTTCATATTCTAACTTTATCTTATCATCTTTTATAATTTTACTGATTATTACTAGTAAAATTATACTCGATAAAACTAAGAAGAATGTTATTATTATTAATATAACTATATTTAACCTATTAGACATACTATTTTTTAAGTTATATTCAAATATAATTAATAAACTTAATATATTAGCTCCTATTGGAATGCCTATTAGTATCATATCTTTAGGCTTAAATTCTAATGATAATTTAAAGTACTTAAATATTATAATTTCTAAAAATAATAATAACTTAGCTATAATAACTGCCTGTAATCTATATATACTATTATCAATTATTACTTGTATATTATTAAGATTATTTAATGATGCAACTAAAGATACTGATATTGCTTCAGTTATCATTATTCCTAACCAAAATATTAAGGTTATAAGTATACACTTATGAATTTTATCTTTGCAAGATAATTTGTAATATAAAGTACCAAGTATCATACAGATAATTATCTTTATATTTGCAAATAAATCTGATACATTTATAAAACACATAAATAAAAGTATAAAAAATATCATTAATAGATTAATTTTGTTAGATATCTTTCTCTTTCCAACCAAATGGATTAACAAGAAAAAAATAATCCAATCGATAGTTGCTGTAATTATATTAATAATATTCCAAAATCCTATGCCTAAATTTTCTAGCATATTATATCTCCTAAGATGTTAGTTATTGCAAGTTTTAAGTCTTTAACTCTGTATTTACTTATTTGAATATCTTTTCCCCCAACTGTTACAGTATTTCCATACATAGATTCTACTTTACTCAAGTTAATCATATAGCTTGCATGACATCTAAAGAATCCACAATCTTTTAATTCCTTTTCTATCTTTGACATGCTCATTTTTATGCTATATATATTATCATTTGTGTAAATTAATACATTAGGTCTATTTGTCTCTATATATAATATAGAGTCTATTTTTATTCTATCAATATAGTTTCTTATATTTAATGTTATATAATTACTTCTTTTTCTCATTATACCTTTTATACATGGAGTAATATGTTTCATAATCTTATTTTCATTTATAGGTTTAAGTAAATATCTATAAGCCCTTACTTCATAACCATCTTGCATAAATTCTGCAAATGATGTCATAAATATAATTTCTACATCATCATCATTTTCTCTAATTTTCCTAGCTGTATCCATTCCATTTATTGATTTCATTTGTATATCAATAATTAATATATCTAAATTGCTAGGATAATTCTCTAATAAACTTTCTCCAGAATCATATTCATGTATTTTATATTCTAAGTTAAATGTTTTAAGAATATCTAAAAGTATTTCTTTTATCTTATTTCTATGAACTGATTCATCATCACATACACCTATATTAATCATAATCAATATTAATCCTTTCTTAGTGCTATATAAAATAGCTACTTTTATAATATTACATATTTTTACAATTTTTGCTAGTCTTTTTATATATTTTGTTGCATTTTGGGCATGAAATGATGCAAATTGGACATTATATAGTTTTTTTTAGGGCTTTATTTAAAATTATTATTTTAATAATCTTTATAATTAGATTCATATTCTTTAACTCTTCTATAAAATGTGTTACTCTTTAAACCTAATAAATTCATTGCTTTAACAGCAGTTATATTGCCTGATTTCCAACTTTTATAAATCTTTTCAAAATTCTCTCCAGGTTCTATTTTAGGTCTACCAAATTTTACACCTTTATCAAGTGCAACTTTTATACCTTCTTTTTGTCTTTCTCTCATTCTATTTCTTTCATCTTCTGCAATATAGCTTAGTAATTGCAATATTATATCTGAGATTAGACTATCTAAACCATTCATATTTTTATATTTTGTAGTATCAAGTAAAGGCATATCTAAGATTACTATATCTACTTTTTTTATTTTTACTAATTCATTCCACTCATCTAAAATCATTTGTTTATTTCTTCCAAGTCTATCTAATGATTTTATGTATAATATATCCCCTTCTCTAAGCATTCTTTTTAAAAGTTGATATTCTGGTCTTTTAAAGTCCTTTCCACTAGCAACTTCAAGAAATATATATCCTTCTTCAATTCCTAATTTTTTTGCCTCTAAAATTTGTCTTTCTAAAGTTTGATCTTTCGTACTAATTCTTGCATAAAAAAATTTTCTCATAATGATGTCCTCTCAATTGTCAAATTTTATTTAATAAGTATACTATTATTTTGAAATATTTCAAATTATAAATAGTAAATATTTTGAAAAAGTAAAACTTATAATAAAAAAAACTTTCAAAAAGCAGGCTTTTTGAAAGGTAAAAAATTCGCTTCGCTCAAATAGGTTATACAAAATGTTTTTCATAATATAATTTCCTTGTACGTAAAAAAAGTGAATATAATGAAAAATTAATAACTTCAGTATATTCACTCTTTCTTTTTTATTTATCAAACTTTTTAATTATTTCTTTTAAACATGAATTACAAATTGGAAAATCATTATAATACTCTATATTATTTTCGCTACCGCAAAATAAACAAGTTGATTTTGATTTTTCAATTTGAATATAGTTATTAAATAATTTTATATTAACTGCTTGATTTTTTTTAAATTGTAATTTATCTCTCATTTCCTTTGGTAAAACAACTCTACCTAAATCATCAATAGAGCGTTCAATACCTAAAGATAAATCTTTAATATTTTCTTTCATGATTAGCCTCCATAAATAAATCTTTAATATTTATTTTACTGGATTTTATTGGTAAAAGTAAGTGGAAATTAATTCCAAATTTTTTTTTTAATGAAATATATACTAATCAGATTATAATGATAAATATTTTTTATATTTATATTTATGTTATAATTTAAAATAAATAGTAAATAAAAGGAGATAAAGTATGATATTTAGGAAAAAATATATATTTGGGTTAGTAATAATATCTGGGTTAACATTTATAGGGGTAAATAGTTTTACTAAACATCAAAATAAATCAGATAATATTAAAGTTTATAATAAATACGAAATTAAAGAAAATGAATATGGACAAAGTTATGGTAGTAATTTAGCAAATACAGAGTATGGAAATGAGCCAGACTTAATATTGGTTGAAACAGATGATGGTAAACTTGGATATGCATATAAAGATGATTTTTACGACACAAAAAATCAACCGAATAATCCAGAAGAAGCAGTAGCATACACGGAAATGGTGGAAAAAAACATTAAGAAAAAAGGATATTATAGAGCAATTCCAGTTTATGAAAATGATGGAAAAACAAAGATAGGTTCATTTAAAATAGGTGGTTAGTTGTTACAATTAAATTTGATTGTATATTCCTTCATTTTATGTTTCTTTTCATTTGTAAAATTTTTATTTATTTTACTGTATATATAAAAATTTTACAAAATATAAAAAAATATATTGTTATATTTTGTAATCACAGTTACAATATAGATATAACTTAATAAATAAAAAAAGTCCTCAACTGGAAATTGAGAACTTTTTCGTATATTAACTTCGGCTTTTTAATTCGTTTCCTAGGCGAATTAAAATAGCAACAGGTATCAAGAGTACCTAGAAGTTAAGGAATAATCCACTCAAATGATAACCAGAGCTTATCATTTGAGAGTTGACCCAACCGAAGCAATATATTATATAGTATATATTGCAAAGTATTACAAGTCAACACTAAATTAGACCTTAACGCTCTAGGAATTTAACTAGAGCGTTTTTTAATATAAAAACTTAATATTATCAAAATATAGTGGAATACCTAGAAAACCACTTAAAAAAGACTAGCCGTAGTGGGGAATAAGGCAAAAGCAATAGCTCGGCACTAGAAAGTCCTTCAACTTACTTTCTTTTGTCGTCATTGGGTAAAACGCATCAAGCCCAAGTAAAAAATAAGAGATGCGTGGGATAGCAATGTTTAGAGAAGCTACAATAAAATCTCTAGATGTTAGGCTTGAGTTAGGTATCAGTAGTTGGATATGCTAGCGGGTAGGTAGAATAAAAAACTTTGTAAAAAAGTTTAAGCTAGTTGGCTATGTACTAGTAAAAAGCTACCATAAAACAAGTTGAATCTATAACTAACCTTGTGATAAAAGGAACTCCGAAGGATTATGTTATAGACAGGGTTTCCTATGCTTATTTTTAAGTAGGGAAACTCTGTCACTCTACAACCGAGGATTATATATTAAGTGAATTTATAAAGATTACTTATTAAAAATTTATTTTTGAATAAGTAATCTTTAGTATAATAAAAATATACTTATAAACAAAAGAAAGGAAGAAGAACATATGGGTTTTGGAATATTAAGTCCTAAAGTAGACTTTGTATTTAAAAAGATATTTGGTAATGAAAAACATCCAAACATCTTAATATCGTTTTTAAATGCAGTTATAAAACCAACTGATTTAATAAAGTCAGTTCAAATAAAAAATACAGATATAGAAAAAGAGCATATAGAAGATAAATACTCAAGATTAGATATAAAGGCAGTAACAAATAATGGAGAGCATATTAATATAGAGATCCAGGTAAAGAATGAATACAACATGATAAAGCGTAGCCTATATTATTGGAGTAAGATGTATGAAGGACAACTTACAAAAGGTCAAGACTACGACACTTTATCAAGAACAATTTGTATAAATATATTAGACTTTAAATATTTAAAAAATGATAATTTTCATAATTGTTATAGGTTAAAAGAAAAAAATACAAATGAAGAATTAACAGATGTTATGGAACTACACTTTATAGAGATACCAAAATTAAGAAAGTTAGAAAATAGTGAAGATATATCAGATATGTTAGAGGCATGGATAACATTTATAGAAAGCCCTACAAGTGAATTAATAGATAAATTAGAAATGTCTTCAGATGAAATAAAGGAAGCAAAAGAAGAGTTATTAAGATTAAGTGGAAATGATAAAGAAAGAGAAAGGTATGAAAAAAGGTTTGAATCTCTTTTAGAACAAAATAGCTTACTTGCTAATGCTGAAAGAAAAGGGCTTCAAAAAGGGCTTCAAAAAGGGCTTCAAAAAGGTATTCAAAAAGGTATTCAAAAAGGATTAAAAGAAGGATTGAAAGAAGGATTGAAAGAAGGAGAAAATAGGAAGGCTATAGAAATAGCAAAAAAGGCAATAGATAATAATTTAGATGATAGTACAATCAAAATAATAACAGGATTATCATTAGAAGAAATTAAAGAATTGAAAACTAAAAGATAATATTTCTTTATATAAGTATGATATATTTATATTGGGTATAGTTGTAACGCAGTAAACTAAATATAATATTTATATATTTTTTCCACTGATACATAGGGGAATAGTCTTAAAAATAAAAAGAGTAGTAATTCATATAAAATTATGAACTTCTACTCTTTTTTTGTTCAAAAATCTAGAAATTAGATTTATATTATATCATTTTTATAATAAAAATATTTAATATTTAAACCTTATTTTTTCTAAAAAATGAAAGTCATAAATTATTTTTTATTTATGTCAGGTTTCATTAATTAAAGTTTAAAAATTTATTTTGATAATGTTAAAAATGGAAATGATAGAAAAAAAGTTATATTTGATATAGATTTGAATAATATAAAAAATAATTAGAGTCTGGTAAATCCATTATATTTCCAAAATTTAAATGAACCAACAGCTATAGAACCTGGAAATTGTTTTTCTATTTTTGAACAGTTACTTATTATAGTTCCACCTATGATTGCAATTATAAGTCCTAAGACAACGTATAAAATAGATATATTCATACCAAAGAATCCAGCTAATAATAATAGTGATGCTACATCAACCATTGATGAAGATATTAAAAATGAGAATGTAACACCAAGAGGTAATCCAGCATTACTAAAACCTATAAATATTGGAATACTAGAACAAGAGCAAAATGGAGTTACTGTTCCTAAAAGTGCTGAAACTGTTGCACCAGATATTCCTTTGAATTTAGTAATTAAATTAGATAGCCACTTCATTCCTAGTACTTGTTCGGTAAAGAAGTTAAATATATTCATAAAATACCTCCATATATCAAAAAAAATTGATGCTAAAAATACAAAATTTTAATTTCAAATTAAAACTAAAAATTGATACAATTAAATAGTTAAATTTTGAAATCTATATTATTTATCATATCAATTTTTTTTGATTTGAAAACTCTTTTATAAAAATATTTTTTGAATAACTTCATAAGTTAATATTTTTGAAATCGTATCTTTATTAACAGAGTAGAAATTCCATTTACCTTTAGATGTTTTATTTATAAGATTAGCAGAGAGTAATAATTTTAAGTGATAAGAGAGCTTTGATTGTGATATATCAAATATATCAGTTAACTCACAAACACAAACACTTTCGGCAGAGTATAGCTTTTTTAATATTTTTAATCTAATAGGATCAGATAAAGCTTTAAAAACAGAATCTATATTATTCATATCAATAACCTCCAATACTTTATACTATTATAACAAACTTTTTAATAAAAAATAATTTAAATATTTATTTAGTATATTTTGTAGTAATATATAAAATTATGTAAATTATAAAAAAATAAAGATTAACTGATGTAACAAAATAAATCAATTTTTTTTGATTTGATTTTTTACAAAAAAATTGTTATAAACTATTATATGAGTATAAATAAAATCAAACAAACTTAGGAGGAATAATAATGAAAATAGCAGTAATATCAGACATACACAGCAATGTATATGCACTTAATGAAGTTTTAGGTGATATACAAAAAAAGGATGTAGATATGGTAATTTGTACAGGTGATTTAGTAGGTTATGGGACTAGACCAAATGAAGTTATACAAACTTTGAGAAAAGAAAAAATACTTACTATAATGGGTAACTACGATGAAGCAATAGGTAACTTTAAAATAACATGTGGATGTGATTACCCTGATCCTAAGGATGCTGAAAGGGCTGGGCTTTCAATTCACTTTACAGCACAGGAAACAACTGAAGAAAATAAAGAATATCTAAGAAATTTACCTAAAGAAGCAACTTTTACCTTTAACAATAAAACTATAAGATTTGTTCATGGAAGTACAAGAGTTATAAATGAGTATTTAAAAGAAAATTCTAAAGAAGCGGATGAGGTTATGAGTGAATTAGTTGAAGATATATTAGTATGTGGACACACTCATATACCATATGCTAAATATTATGGAGAAAAATTACTTATAAATGCAGGAAGCATTGGAAAGCCTAAAACTAATAGACCTGATGCAAATTATGTAATAATAAATATGTCTGATTCAAATGTTGAGGTTGAAATAATAGAAGTAGCTTATGATTTTGAAAAAATAGCAAAAGAAATTGAAGAAAATGAAATACTACCAAATGATTTTGCAAGACTTATAAGACTTGGAAGTTCAAAGTAGAGATATATTTAAGATAATTGAAATTATCTTAAATTATAAAGTTTCATATTCATTTTCAGGAATATGAAAAAATAGGAGGTAGAGTTGCTGTAGACAAAAATCTATAAGTATTTATAAAAACGTGGTAAATTTTTATGGATACAATTCTTTTAAAGCTTGGTATAATATAAATAAGATTAAATTATTATTCTAACCGAGTAACGTATTTTAATCTGACTTGACTGACGTGAATCCAATATATTGCGAAAGTGATGTAATCATAGGGTAGAACCTTGAGGGTGTAACAGGAGTCCGAAAAGAGAAGCGAAAACCAAGCAAAATATAATAAATACAAGATATTTCACTAACAAGAAAACTTGTATATGTACCATGCGTTGTATGGGAATTTACGCCCTTGGAGTATTATATCAAACTAAAGTAGCTTGTTGTAAGTTTGACTTGCAAAATAGGATACGTTGAATAGGGAATTAAACATAATTTATAGATTTTTATAGATTTATGGCAACGGAATAATAAATGAGTAATAATAAGAAAAAAGCAGGTATAATAGTTAATGTTAATGCTATTGAAAAAGAAAAAAGTGGGGGACTTGGGTTCTTCGAAAAATATTTAATGTATAAAAAACTTAGATAAGTAAAGAAAGGAAGAAGAAATTATAGAACTAAGAAATAAAAAATAAGGATTATATTAGTCCTTATTTTTTATTTATATTAAAATAATTAATCAATTTTTATAAACAAAAAAGCATCTATTTCCGATATAGATGCTTAAAAATAGGGGAGAAAAGATATTTATTTTAGGGGGAGATAAATATCTTTCATATTAAAAGTATTATCAAATATTTAAAGTTTTATACAAATAACTAAAAAATTTTAACTCAATTTATCTATCCTTCTAGTATTCTTTTTATATGACTTATACTTATATCATACTCCCTAGCTATTTCCCTAATATTAAATCCATTAAATTTAGTCTTTATTTCCTCGTTTCTTTTAACCTTAATTATACTTTTGTAAGTTGGTATATATAAACTATCTCCACCATAAACCTTCAATATTTCTATAAACTTATCTATACCTATTATATCTATCAAAATATGAAACTTATCAGGGATATCTTCTAATTTTAAATTCATAATATTATCTCCTTTAATATAATCTATTTTTAATTTACAAACTTTATTTATATACTTATCTTTTATAAAAAACTTTAAAATCCTTTTATTTTCAATATATTTAATAAAAGTTAATAAATTATATTTATGTAAATGTTTACAGTTTTGTTTTAACAAATATTATACACATTAGTTTGTGTTTGTCATTTCATTTGTATATTACTATTGTATTAATCAAATAAATAATAAATTTATGATTAATATTAAAACTTAGGAGGTATAAAGTATGGCTGTTGTTGCTATAAAAAATTTATCTAAACTTAATATCAAACTAGATTTAGGAAAAAATGATCAAGGTAAATCAATAATAAAATCAAAAACTTTTCCTAATGTAAATAATGCTGTAAGTAATGAAGACTTAATGCAAGTTGCAAAATCATTAATATCACTTCAAGAACATAGCATGAATGATGTAATAAGAATTGACAGTACTACATTAGGTGAATAAATAAAATATTATAAAAAAGAAAGGATAAAACTATGAATACTAAAACTAAATTAGTTATGAATTTTAAAAATGAAGATGATAAAAAGATTACTTTATCATTAGATGATCCAAGAACTGACTTAACTGAAGAAGAAATATCTGATTGTATGAATCTTATAGTGGCGAAAGATGTATTTACTCCTGGTGGTATGAGCTTAGTAAGTGCTATTGATGCCAAAGTTATAACTACTGATACTACTGAATATGACTTAGCATAATAGAGGTGATTTTATTGGATTCAAATATGCAAACATTGATTTCTAATATTGGATTTCCTATTGCTCTATCAATGTATTTATTGATAAGAATAGAATCCAAATTACAAAATTTATGTGAAAGCATAAATGATTTATCTAATAATATACTTAAAATTAAATGATAAAAAAACTCCCTTTATAGCATACAGTTAAAATTAACTGTAACTATAAAGGGAGTTTTTTAGATTTTAAAACCTTGAATATAAAATAGTATAAAGATGTTATATCTTTTTTGAAAACATTCAAGAAAAATTGGTAAATTTTACAATAAAAATCCATATTATTAAGTGCAATATATACTGTCTATGTTATTATATAAATACATAAAAAATAATAAGCAGGAGTAAATTTTATGGAAATAAGCTATGAATTATTAGAAGAGGATTATATTAAATTTAATTTGTATCATTTAAGAGAATCTTCAGAATATAAAAGACAAATTTACATTGTAAAATATATTGTAAATACAATTTTATCATTTATGATGTTTTGTATAGGAACTTTTATTTTTAAACAACCAATGTTATTTTGGTTATTAGTATCAATATTATTTTTAATAATTGAGATTAAAATAAATGACAAACAAAATGAAAAAAGAGAAATAAAACAAATAAAGAAATTCTTGAAAAAAGGAGACAATAAATATTTATTTGGTAAAAAAATATTAAAGATAGATAATGAAAAAATCTATATAAAAAGTGAATTATCTGAAGAAATAAAAGATAAAAAATCAATAATAGACATAAAAATATACGACGATTTAATACTTTTATATGATAGCAGTGTTACCGCAGAGATAATTCCAACAAGATATATAAAACAAAATAATATAGAAGAATTAATAAATCTTTTTAAAAATAATTTAAATAAAAATATATAATTTATGTATTTTTATTTAAATTTAAAGGGGGCTTTTATGCAAAAATATTTAGATATACAACTATATTACTTAAAAAAAAAGTTTTTGATTTAAATGAACTTAACGTAAATAAGGATTTATATACAAGTAATATTTTTTTCAATAAAAAAGATTTTATAAATTTTGTAAAAAACAATAAAGATGAATATATAAATGGAAATATATTCAATATAGATGGAATACTTACCATAAAATATAATAATAGTGAAATAATACCATTTGAATGTTATGATGATATTACAAGTTTACTATCATATTTTTTAAATGCACTTGATGAATGTATATATTCTAAAACATCAGAATTTTTTTATCCGGATCAACCATTAAATATAAAGTTAGATTTAGAAGGTAAAAATATTAATTTTACTTTTGAAGAAAATACTTACATAATAAACAAAGAGTTATTTTTTAATTCATTTTTAGAAATATCTCAATTATACTTTGAATTACTAAAAAATGAATTTGGATTAGAATCCTATTCTCATGAATTAAGTCAAATAAATAAATTACGTAATTTATTTATTTGATATATTATAAATTATTATTTTTAAATATAAAAATGCTAGAAGTTGATTTCAATACTTCTAGCATTTTTTATTTACTATCTATAATAATATTATATAACATAGATATTTTTACTATAAGGTTTTTTCTTTATATATATTATTTATCACGGTAAAACAATTTTTTACATAATATTAATAAGATATTTAATTTGGATTGTTACTAAATTATTAAATATATTATGAGGAGATTAATTTATGAGTATAGGACTTTTACCTAGCAATGAAAATATAGAATTTATAAAAAACTACAATTATAATCAAAAAGATAATGACATAAGGTTTACAAGTATTATATTACTAACTCACAACAAATTAGAATACACAAAAATATGTATAGAAAGTATTAGAAAATTTACTCCAAAAGGTAAATATGAAATAATCGTAGTTGATAATAATTCAAATGATGGCACTGTAAACTGGTTAAAAGAACAAGATGATTTAAAAGTAATATATAATAATTACAACGCAGGTTTTCCAAAAGGTTGTAATCAAGGTATAGAAATATCTAGGGGAGATAGTATATTACTTTTAAATAATGATACAGTAGTAACCCCTAACTGGCTAAATGTATTAGATAAAACCCTTTATAGTAACGAAAAAATAGGAGCAGTAGGTTCAATAACTAATAGTTGTTCCAATGGTCAAGCTATAAATGTAAATTATAATAATATAGATGAAATGATTAATTTTTCAAAGTCTATTAACACATATAATGAAAATAATCATGAATTTAAATTATGGTTAGTAGGTTTTTGCTTTTTAGTTAAAAAAAATATATTAAATGAAGTAGGATACCTAGATGAAATATTTACACCAGGTAACTTTGAAGATAATGATTTATCATTTAGAATACTTGAAAAAGGATATAGTTTAGTACTTTGTAGAGATTCTTTTATTCATCATTATGGAAGTGTATCATTTAAAGAAAATGAATTAGACTATCAAAATATAAATTTTTTAAATCTTAAAAAATTTAATGCAAAATGGGGATTTGATTTAATATATAGCACTTATCCTAGATATGAATTAATAAATCTTATTGACAAAGATATTAATGATAATATAAATATTTTGGAAGTTGGATGTGGAGCAGGAGCAACATTATTAGCCCTTAAAAATTTATATAAAAATGCTAATTTATATGGCATAGAAATATCTGAAAATGCAGGTAAAGTTGCAAGGGGTATTGCAGATATTATAATAGGTAATATAGAGGATATAAATTTACCTTATAAAGAAAAGTATTTTGATTATATAATATTGGGTGATGTATTAGAACACTTAGTTGACCCATGGAAAACTCTTGATAAACTAAGAAAATATCTAAAAGATGATGGATATATAATTGCTAGTATTCCAAATATTATGCATATAGGAGTAATAAGACAAATTTTAACTGGTAACTTTACTTATGAAGATGCTGGAATATTAGATAGAACTCATTTAAGATTTTTTACTGCTTATGAAATACAACAAATGCTTTTAAAATGTGGTTTTAATTTAGATAATATATATTCAAAAGAAGTATTTATAAGTGAAGATGAAAAAAATCTTATAAATGATTTATGTAAAATAACTAATGAAGGATATAAACAACAATATCTAACATATCAATATATATTAAAAGCTAGCAAAACTAAGTAGGTATATGGAGGAAATATGAAAAAAATTTTAATAACAGGTGGAGCAGGATTTATAGGAGCAAATTTTGTACACTATATGTTAGACAAATACAAAGATTATAAAATTGTTAATTTAGATAAACTAACTTATGCAGCAAACTTAGATAACTTAATAGATGTAGAAGATAATAATAATTATAAATTTGTAAAAGGTGATATTTGCAATAAAGAATTTATAGATAATTTATTTAAAAACGAAAAATTTGATATAGTAATAAATTTTGCAGCAGAATCTCATGTTGATAGGTCAATATTAAATCCAGAAATATTTGTAAATACAAATGTACTAGGAACACAAATACTATTAGATGCAAGTAAAAAATATAATGTAAAAAGATACCATCAGGTATCAACAGATGAGGTGTATGGAGATTTGCCACTAGATAGACATGATTTATTATTTAGTGAAAAAAACAACTTAAATCCAAGTTCACCATACTCTGCATCTAAAGCATCAGCAGATTTATTAGTTAAATCATATTATAAAACTTTCAACCTTCCTATAACTATATCAAGATGCTCAAATAACTATGGAAGATACCAGCATGAAGAAAAATTAATACCCCTTATGATAAAAAATACATTAGATAATAAACCATTACCTGTATATGGAAATGGTCTTAACGTTCGTGATTGGTTACATGTATATGACCATTGTAGTGCCATAGATTTGATAATTCATAAAGGTAAATTAGGAGAAATTTATAATATTGGTTCAAACAATGAAAAATCAAATATAGATATAGTAAAAACTATACTTAAATCATTAAACAAAAGTGAAAATTTAATAACTTATGTAGAAGATAGAAAAGGGCATGATTTAAGATATGCAATAGATTCATCTAAACTACAAAATGAACTTAACTGGAAACCAAAATATACTTTTGAAGAAGGTATAAAAGAAACAATATCTTGGTTTGAAAAATATTTTAAATAAAAAATAACCTACTTAAAGGTTATTTTTTATTTTGTATTTTATCTTAATGATAATTAATATATAAAAATTTAAATGATTTATTTATACTATTATTTAGATATAAAATAATAAAATATTCTATTATCAAAATACTTTAAATCCTTTTATTTTAAATATATATATCAAAATATGTTTATGTAAATGTTTACAGTTATATTTGCATAAATAATAAATATGTAATTTTGTGTATACTATTTTATTTGTATATCTTTTTAGTTTAATATACTTATTATAGTTTGACTATGTACTATATAAATTAATTAAATTGCATTAGGTAATTTTTAAATTTTTATAAGATAATTTGTTACATTTTTAGATGTTTATTAATAGTATATATAAGGCTAGTTATATATTTTTAGCTGATTACTTTAATACATTGGAGTGATATATCGGACATGACAGATAATAATGATACTGGCAAAAACAGATCTAATTATGAAAGAAGGGATTATAATAATCAATATAATTCCTATAATAAATATTATGATAATTCTAAACCAAAATATAAAGACATGTATTATTGGGAAACGGTAAATTATAATAAATATGATAATAATCAATATACTGCCAACCTAAATAACATGAACAACTCTCAAGAAAAATATATAAATCAACAAACACCGTATTGTAATTATAATAAATACAATGGCTGTCATTGTAATGATTTTGATTGTTTTGACAATGGTTGCAATTATTTTAATGATTGTTGTAATTACAATAAATGCAATTGCTTTGATGATTGTTGCAACTTTGATTGCTGTTGTATTAATGGTCCAACAGGAGCTACTGGAGTAACTGGTCCTACTGGTGCAACAGGAGCCACTGGAGTAACTGGTCCTACTGGTCCAACAGAAGCTACTGGTGCAACTGGCCCTACTGGTCCTACTGGTCCAACAGGAGCTACTGGAGTAACTGGTCCTACTGGTGCAACAGGTGCCACTGGAGTAACTGGTCCTACTGGTCCAACAGAAGCTACTGGTGCAACTGGTCCTACTGGTGCAACTGGTATTACTGGAGTTACTGGACCTACTGGTGCAACAGGTGCTACTGGAGTAACTGGTCCTACTGGTGTAACGGGTGCAACTGGAGTTACAGGACCTACTGGTGTAACTGGTATTACTGGAGTAACTGGTCCTACTGGTGCAACAGGTGCAACTGGAGTTACTGGTCCTACTGGTGTAACGGGTGCAACTGGACCTACTGGTGCAACTGGCCCTACTGGTATAACAGGTGCAACTGGAGTTACTGGCCCTACTGGACCAGGATCTATAGTAAATGCTGCAACATCAGATTATCTATATGCTAATAATAATGCTGTAAGTACAGTTCCATTGACAAGAAACGTAGGCAACATTCCTCTTACAACTACTCAAAATTTATCTTCTGGATTTACAACTGTTGATAATACTACTTTTACAGCTATTAACCCAGGTGATTACTATATTAACTATATAGTTTCAGGAAATTTATCCACTGGAGATTCTGCTCATTTATCTGTAAATAACACAACACCTGTTGCTGAATCTAAGGCTATAACAACAACAGGGCAAAATACAATTACCTCAGTAGCCATTGTAAAATTAAATGCTGGAGATACCATTTCGCTACAATTAAATTCATCTAACAATAATGTAAATTTATCAGGTGATGCAACTCTAACAGCTATTAGATTAAATTAAAAATTTAATAAGTACATTAAGTTTTTAATAAATCAAAAAAATATAAGCCATACTTAATGGCTTATATTTTTTTGAATAATGTAATCCAATCAATAAAAAAGCTATGATTAACTAATCATAGCTTTTTTATTAACGTTTATATAAATTACCAAGGTCTGTCAAAATTACAAGGTCTATTACAGTTACATTGTCTGCATCTTCTAAGCTCCATAGCTAAATTTTCAAGATTATAAAGTACTCTAGAAAGATCCTCTAATTCTCTTGCAAATTCATCAAGTAAGCATCTACAGAATCCAAATCTTACATTATTACATCTTATATCACAATCTCTGCAAACTAATAATAATATAATTAATTTTGCAATTAGAGATAATAATATTAATATTACTCTAAATAATAAGCATAATAATACTCCTAATAATCTTCTAGAATTGTTATTAAAATCAATATTTCTTAAAACTCTTATTAAACAATCTATTAAACATAAAAATCTTCTAATTTCTGTTCTAAGTGCACAGTTTCTTATATCATTATCAGCTAATAAATCTTTTAAGATGCAACGAAGGTTACACAATGCACTTTCCATTGGATTATTACCTTCACCTACAAAAATAAATCTAGATAATTCAAAAATAGTTTGATCTTCAAATGTATCGTAACCTGTAACAATATTTACATTTGTTTCACCTAATTCTGTAGGAATATTAGCTATTAAATTTGCTAATATATTATATTGCTCTTTTAATCTTTCAACATGTATCCTATTATCCATATCGATACATCCTACCTCCATATATTTAAATTGAGATATATTCTGTCTTAATATAATATATCTTAATTTAATATATGGATTTATGTCAGTATGCGTTACAATAAACTGCAAATATTTACTTATTTTGCGAAATAATAATTCTTAAATTGGATTATAAGCTAGTTTAATATGTTTCTAAGTAATTTATTCAAATATACTTAGAAAATCGATTCTAGGGGCAAATAAATGGATTATATTTAATTTAAATATTGTAGTTAGGAATGATTTTTGTTAATTCTAATAGACTTAATCATAATGAATATAAAAAATGCTTAAAATATATTTATTTAATTTATTATATTTTCGCTTTATATTTTGAGATGATAAAGGGGGTAATTTTTATAATTTCCCCCTTCTTTAATAGTATTTAATAGTATTTAATAGTATTTAT
Organism: uncultured Romboutsia sp.; assembly: GCA_937907205.1. GTDB lineage: Bacteria > Bacillota > Clostridia > Peptostreptococcales > Peptostreptococcaceae > Faecalimicrobium. Next base: position 22,302 of record CALESE010000130.1, read on the forward strand.
AGTATTTAGGCATATCTGTAACCATTGAAACTACTATGTTTCATGAGTTTAAATGCGACGAATTAGGGATTTAATGCGACGAATTAGGGATTTAATACGACGAATTAGGGATTTAATGCGACGAATTAGGGATTTAATGCGACGAATTAGGGATTTAATGCGACTACAAAAAATAACTTGACGCAATATATCTTAATACATATTATATAAATGTATAACAAATTTAATGGGGGACTAAAATGTATTTAATCGAAGAATTAGAGAATAATAAAATATTAATGAAAAATAATTTATTAGTTAAAGCAAGATATAATTTAAGTTTAGTAGAAAACAGAATATTTTTATTTATGTTATATAAATTACAAAAAGAGTGCAATGGAGTATTAAAATGTTCTATTCCACATAAAGAATTTAAAGAGATTATCAGATGTAAAGAAAGTAATACTATTAAAGGTATTTTAAATGTTCTTGAAGAGTTAAGAAAAAAACCTATTTTTTTCAAAGAAGAGAAGAAAAATAAAAAGGGTAATTTATGGGGAGCATATGGCTTTATAAACGGGTATTTTTATGACGACGAATTAGGGACTTTTAATATCGAAGCCTCTGAAAAAATACATGAGATTTTAAGAGAATATTTAAAAATGGGATATACTCCTGTGAATGTTCAAATATGGCTATCTTTAAATAATTCATATTCTCAAAGATTTTATGATTTATTAAGATTGTGGAGTGGAACAAAGAATGTTATAACTTATAAAATAGATGAGATTAAAGAACTTTTGATGCTTGAAGATAAATATGATAGGTATAATGACTTTAAAAGAAGGGTTATAATACCAGCTATAAAGGGATTAAATGATACTGGTTTTTTTGATATAACTATAAATGAAAATAAAATTGGACGAAAAGTTGAATCTATAGATTTTATAGTAAAAGATCTTGATAAGAGAGTTTATTTTGATAAAAAAGAAATTAAAGAAAATACAATAGAATTAGATAAAAAGGAATATAACCTAAATAATAAAGATATAAAAAGGGATGATTTCTATGTTCCAAATAAACAATTATTTACATCTAAAACATTATCAGATTTTAAAAATGATTTTTCTGTGTATGATTTTAAAGAAAGTAAAATAAAAAATAAATTCTATGAAGCAATTGGAGCTACTTTGGAAAAAGATGATGCTGAAAAAATATATGCAAAATCATATAATTATTTTAAAAAGACTTTAGAAAATAAACTAAATGATTTATTTACAAAAGAAAATAATAATGAATTTAAGAAAACTAAATTTCATAATTTTGATGAAACATTTACACGATATAGTGATGATGAATTTGATGAACTGGTATTACAAAGTCAGAAAAAGAAATTTGGGTAATATAAATATCAAGATATACATATAAAATCGATTCTAGTGGCAAATAAATAGGTGAGAATTATACTCAAGATAAAGATTTTTCACCAAGAGTAATTTTATTTTAATATGTAATTTTTAGAAGTGAAGGGAGATAACCAAAAAGATCAAAATGAATAAAAAGATTATAGTATTTAGTTTTATAGCAGTAGCTACTATTATGTTTCTTGCATCTATATCATATTCTTCTAAAATAAAAAATCCATTTGTAGGATTGAAAGGTCTAGTGCAAATATCGATAGGAAAAGAAAAAGTTGAGAAAATATCAGATGAACCATTAAGATATATAAGCAAATCATATGAAGACTTTATAAGCTATATGGAATCAGAAGGTTATGTTGTAGAACAGTTCGGAAGAGGATTTCAATTAGAAAAAGGTAATGAAACAAAAGTTTTAGTTTCAGAAGGATTTATGGGAAAGTATGAGATTTTTACTAAATATAATTCGTAGAAAAATATCTAAAAACACAAGGATAAGCATTGAGATATAATATTTTTAATTTAATCATGCTAAGATTTACATTATTAATAAGTTTAAAATAAATATGGAAAAGCACCTAACATAAATTGTTAAGTGCTTTTTATATTTAGTGTATTGATAAAGAGTTAGATAAATAGATTAATTTTCTATTAATATATCTAAATGATGCACCATCACATCTTAACTTTAATTTGGAACTATCAAATTCTGAATCATTATTAATTGATAAAATTGTATTAAAAGGAGTTTTTTTAACAATTGAATATACCTCATCATGAATAGATAAATATTGAATTTTATTTAGGACATATCCTTTTACAGATAGTTTTTTATCATAAGATCTGTAATTTTTATTTCTTGCAGGTTTAACTTCAGTACAATTTAACAAAAATGCTTTACTTTCTACATCTAGTATTTTATTAACAGATGGATCAGGATTTTTTATATGATACTCTGATTCTATTACAAAATCTTTAATTACTGTATCTTCTATTTCTATTGGAATACTTTTCATTGATAATTTTTTTTCTATTTTTTCATTAGAGTAATTTCTAAACTCTGAATTTATATCTACACTTATTACAACATCATTTACATCAGTAGAGTACTCAGGTATAAATTCAAAATCTAAATCTATATATTCACCAGGTTCTATATTATCTAAGACTATACTATCATCTAAATTAACAATATTAGCGAAACTGCCATTTAAGTAAAGTGAATTTTTAATATATTTGAATAAACTAGGTAGATTTATTTTAATTTCAATTTTTTCACAGTTCATATTACCATCATTTTCTATTTCAAATCTATAATGGTATCTATTATCTGGTATTACAGATGATAAATCAGAAGTATCTAAAATATTTAATGAATAAGTTGCCATACTTAACTCATTTCTAAACATATCTTTATTCATAGGCATTTGATTAAAATTATTTTTATTAAAAACAACATTATTAAGTGAACTTAGTTTATTTTTCTTAGATTTTTTTACTTTAGGGAAATTTATTTCAATTGTTTTATGATTTATACATTGGTTAGATATATATGAATATATTAATGTACTTGAATTATTAAATATATTATTTTGAGATATATTAACAACTTTAGCTTGGTAGCATATATTTATTTCATCATTAACTTGAAAATCATTTATTTTTATTCCATAAGAAATATTACCATCATAAAGTTCGTCGTTTATATATAAGCTACCTTCAATAAATTCCAAATATGGATTAAGTTCATCTTCATACTGTATTTTTTTACAATTAATAAAACCAACATTTTTTATATAGCAATTAAATGTTATTATATCTCCAATATGAGGATTTTCATTATCTACAATTTTTATTATTTCATATGAATTATTAAAGCCAACTAATTTAGGTTTTAAATTAGATATAGTGTTAGATTGAGTTTTATAAAATTTATCATATGGAGAAGATTTTTCATCAAGTATCATTTTACTAGACCTAGTAAAATTTGACATAGAAGTATCATAAAAAGGTCTATCATTAGAATTTGGGTTTAAAATAAATTCAAGTTCATTACTTTTTATGTTTATAGATACAGGTCTACCATTTTCAAATATGGAGTAATTAATTATAGAATATATTTCACAAGTCTTTTTATAATCAATAATAGTTTTTAAATTAAATTGTAAAGATTTTTTTTCATTAGGAGCAAAGCTACCTAAATTTATAAAATTATTATTGTTTATATTAAACTCATTAGGTTGTATAATTATATACTCCTTATCTATAAAATTTCTAAGTAATACATTTTCAACTCTTTTATCTAAGTTATTCTTTACTTCTATAAATAAAGTAGAAATTTCATCTGAGGATAAATTTAAATTATTTGTATTAATATTTATACATATGTTATTTTCGCTCATAATCATCCACCCACTTTTAAATAAAATATTTGTATTTTATAAATTAGTTTTAACTTATATATATTATGAAAAAACATTAAATTTGTTAAATTTAGAGAAGAATAAGCTATTAAGTCTAATATTTATAAAAGTATAAATATTAGACTATTTATATTGAAAGTTGGGTAAAAGTAGTATAAAATTAAGGTAAATATGGTATAAATTCAGTATCAAATTAGGTCAAAATTAGTCAAAAGGAGATAGAAATATGTCTAAAAATATAAGACTTTTTTACAAAAATCAATTTGAACTTGGACATGCTATTAAGGATTACATAGATGAATATTTTGATAATAAAGTAAATCAAGAAGAATTTGAACAAAATATAATTTCAATAATAAATTCTAACAAAGATAAATTTTTCAAAGATGATGAAATAGCAAAAAAACCAAAGCAAATTTTAGGAAAAACACGACTACAAGTATTAGATAAAATTCTTGTTGAGATGGGGGATTCTAATGAAAAAAATAGCAGTATTAAATAATAAAGGCGGTGTAGGTAAAAGTACAGTAGCTGTACAAATATCACATGGTCTTTCTAAATTAGGTTTTAAAGTAATTTTAGTTGACCTTGATGGACAAAATGACAGTAGTTTATTTTTAGGAGTAAACTCTAGTGATTATAAAAAAACATTTTATGATTTAATTGATAAAAGAAATGATGTAGACATAAAAGATTGTATATTAAATGTTAGAGATAACTTAGATTTACTTCCAAATTCAAATATACAAGAAATAAATGCAGAGTTTTATAGAGAGCCAAGAATAGATTTAATTTTAGACGAAAAGTTAGAAAATCTTAAAAATATGGAATATGACTATGTAATAGTTGATTGTGGCCCACAAAGAACAAAAATAAATGATGCAGTACTTTGCTATGTAGATAAAATAGTTATGCCTGTTCAAGTTGAAGCAGCATCAGTACGAGCATGTGGAAGTATATATGAATACTTATCTGATTTAAGATTATCATCAGATAAAATAGCTTTAGTAGTTCCAAATATGTATGATAAAAGAACTAATGATGCAAATGAAAATTTAAATTTCTTAAGAGAATTTTTTAAAGAAGATAATATAGTATCTGAACCTATAAGTCGTAGAGTTAAAATAACTGAAGCAGGTAAAATGGGTAAAACTGTATTTGAATATGATGATGAATCATCACAACAATTTTTTAAAGTATTAGAGAGGTTGGTGGAGAAACTTGGCTAAGAATGATGTTAATAAAAATTTTGAAAAACTAAAAGAAGAAATGATGAAAAAGAAAGTAAATGCAAGTAATTCAATAAGTAATGAAGATGTAAAAGAAAATAATAATGAATACATATATGAAAATGTAAATGAAAACAAAAATGTAAACACATCCATAGAATCAAATAAAATTGTTATAAAGAAAGCCAAAAAGGTACAACCTCCAAAGAGAACAACTTATTATTTAAATCAAGAAACTATAAAGAAAATAGATAAATATTCTAAATTAACAGGAATGGGTAAATCAGAACTTGTTCAGACATTACTTGATATAGCTCTTAATAATTTGGAAGTAACTAATTAATAAGTAGCTAGTCTTAAAATTTTACGGAGGTGTTACTGTGTATAAGAATTTTACATACAAGAAAATAAGCGAAGAAAATTTTAGTAAACGAGAAAGATTAGAGAATTGGAATATAGCTAGAGGATTACAATTAATAGATAACGTAGAACCTTCGGAATATATGAAGTCTGTAATGGATGAACTAATAGATGGTAAAAAGACCTATAAACAAGTCGAACATGATTTATATAATTATTATAAAGATAATGAGATAATGTCAGATGAAATTATAAAGTCAAAAGAATGCGACATTGTGTCTTTACGAATTATGAAAGTATTAGAGAGTAAGGCATTCACATTTAGTCCTATTACATTAAAGAGTATTCATAGACAACTATTTGAAGGACTATTTGAAAATGAACTTGATAGATATATCGGGAACTTTAGAGACTACAATATAGTAAAAGATGAACCTATATTAAACGGTGATACTGTTATATACGGAGATTACATAATGTTAGATGAATTATTAGCGTATGACTTTAGTGAGGAGAAAGCACGTAACGGTAAAATTAATGTTAAATCAATTTCAAGATTTACTTCTGCAATTTGGCAAATTCATCCTTTTGTCGAAGGTAACACAAGAACTACAGCAGTTTTCATTATAAAGTACTTGAGAAGCCTTGGGTATGATGTAAATAATGATTTATTTAAAGAGTATTCTTTATACTTCAGAAATGCTTTAGTGTTATCTAATTATTCAGATATAAAAAGAAATATAAGACCTAACTTCAAGTATATAGAAATGTTTTTTGAAAAGTTATTAGAAGATGTAGATATAGAATTAACTAAAATGTAGTAATTAATGCAAATTCTAGGAGGAATTATTATATGATAAAAATTGAAAATTTAAATATTATTAATGATAAAGATATGGAAGAAATACTAGATACGTAGGAGTCAGCAGTAAGAGCAACCCATGACTTTTTAAGTGAAGAAGATATAATATCAATAAAACCTCAAGTAAAAGAAGGTGCTAAATATGTTAGTAATCTTTTATGTGTAAGAGACAAAAATGGTATTATAAAGGCTTTTATAGGAGTACATGATTTTAAAATTGAAATGTTATTTGTAAGTAATGATAGTAGAGGAAATGGAATTGGAAAAAGACTTGTAGAATATGCAATAGAAAATCTAAATGTAAATTATGTAGATGTAAATGAGCAAAATCCACAAGCCTTAGGATTTTATAAACATCTTGGATTTGAAGTTTTTAAAAGATCTGAGTTTGATGAACAAGGTAACCCATTCCCTATACTGCATATGAAATTAAAATAATAATAGGAATTATATAATAATTAAATAATAATAAATAGAGTAATTATTTCATTATCATTACTCTATTTATTATATTCAAAAAAACATATCATTTTACAGATCAACCCAAGTATCTGATCCTGAGTATATAAACTCTGTATGCTTACATTTTGGACATACATAAACTTTAAACATTAAATGTTCTTCTACATCAAAAATAGCTTTAAAAAGTCCTCTATTAGATTCCTGAGAGTCAAATCTATATTCTTTTAAAAACTTTAGTTCTGTATTACATCTTAGGCATTCCATAAATTATTTCTCCCCCATTTAACTTATATAATTTTTTGATTATTTTTTTATATTTATATAATGCCATAGATAATATATCTTGTACATTAATTTTCTTTGCACAACTTAGTAAATCTATTGATTTTTAGTAAAAAAATGGTTTAACATATAAATATAGTTAGGTTAATATTGTATATAAAAGTAGATATAAAATTCCTGCTATACTGACAGTAAGTGAGGTTTACAACCAAGGCAGAAAAATTAAATCTTGAGGATATAGATACTAATATTTGCACAGGATTTTAAATATAAAAAATGAACATATCCTAAAAGAGATTATGACCTATACCGTAAATATATATTGCAATAGACAAATAAAGAAAGGAATAATAATAGATGAGTTTTGGAATATTAAGTCCCAAAGTAGATTTTGTATTTAAAAAGATATTTGGTAATGAAAAACATCCAAATATATTAATATCATTTTTAAATGCAGTTATAAAGCCAACTGATTTAATAAAGTCAGTTCAAATAAAGAATACAGATATAGAAAAAGAGCATATAGAAGATAAATACTCAAGATTAGACATAAAAGCAGTAACCAATAATGGGGAGCATATAAATATTGAAATACAAGTTAAAAATTCACTTCGTTCATTTCGCCAACGATATATCCTTGCTACCGCTACGGATACATCCGTTGCTCAAAATAAATATAACATGATAAGGCGTAGCTTATATTATTGGAGTAAGATGTATGAAGGACAACTTACAAAAGGTCAA
>CALESE010000131.1 GCA_937907205.1 uncultured Romboutsia sp.
AAATCAAGTTTATTCACTTTATAACTAAAAGATTAAAAAAATACTAAAAAACCATTGAAAAAATATTGAAAAGTGGTACTATGTTAGTATAGTTTTTCTTAAACAACAAAATAAATTGAAAAAAAGAATCAATTTTTTATCATGTTTATAGAGAGGATAAATTCATGAGTAAAAAAAATATACATTTTGAAATAGCGACAATGCTCTCTTTATTATCTCAAATTGGAATTATGATGTTAGTTTCAATATTAGGGTGTATGTTTATAGGAAGATTTATAGATTCTAAGCTTAATACAAGCCCAGTATTTCTTCTGATATTTATAGTTTTGGGTGTTGGAGGAGCATTTATGTCAGTATATAAAACTATATCAAGGTACATAAAAGGGAAGTGAATTTATGAACGATAAACTAATAGATGAAATTAAGTACATAGCAAAAGGAGTATTGATATTTAATTTAATAGTACTAGCTATATTTTTAATAATATCTGCACTTGATGTGAAAATGTTTTTAGGATTAATGTTTGGTACGATTATAGCTATTTTAAATATAATACTACTTGCAAAATCTATTGAAAAATCTGTAACTATGCCTGTAAATAAGGCTCAAATATATACTACAAGTACATATTTATTAAGGATGCTTATAGTAGCTATAGTATTAATAGTTTCTGTAAAAGCATCACACTTAAGTTTAATAGGAGTAGTTATAGGACTTATAAGTCCTAAGTTTTCTATATTGGTAAAACCATTTATAATGAACAAACTTGATAGAAAGGAGGCGTAGTCATGAGGTATGCAAGATATTTTCAAATTGGGCCCTTTGAAATAAGTGAAACTATAATTGTTAGTTGGATTATAATGGCTGCACTGATAATTGCATCGTATTTATTAACTAGGAACCTAAAAAAAGTTCCAACAAGTAAGGTTCAAATATTTTTAGAGTATTTAGTAAATATGTTAAGAAACTTAGTGACAACTACTATGGGGGAGAAAGCAGTAAAAAGAATGCCTTATATGATACCATACATAGGAAGTTTATTTTTATTCTTTGCATGTTCAAACCTTATAGGGTTATTAGGCTTTAGATCTCCAACTACAGATTTAGATACAACTTTAGCATGGGCATTAATGACTGTATTCTTAATTTACTTTGCTGGTATTAAGTTTAGTGGTTTAGGTTACTTCAAAGGTCTATTAGAGCCATTACCATTTTTATTACCATTAAATATAATCAGTGAATTTGCAAGACCTATATCATTAACATTCCGTCCATTTGGTAACATATTAGGTGGAGCAGTTATAATGAGTTTGTTATATCAATTTTTAGGATGGGCATCTTCAAAAATAACTGGATTATCAATACCAATAGGACAATTAATAATACCAGTTCCTCTGCATTTCTATTTTGATTTATTTGCAGGGTGTTTACAAGCGTTTATATTTATAATGCTTACTATGGTATTTGTTGGAAGTGCAACAGAAACAGATTAAATTTAAATTAAAAATTTATAAAATTTAGTTAAAAAATAGGGAGGAATTAACAATGAATGATTTAACAATGATGCAAGCAATAGCTGCAGCAGGTTCAGCAATAGGAGCAGGTATAGCAGTTATATCAGGTATAGGAGCAGGTATAGGACAAGGTTTCGCAGCAGGTAAAGCTGCAGAAGCAGTTGGTAATCAACCAGAAGCAAAAGGAGATATAATGTCAACAATGTTACTTGGGGCTGCAGTAGCAGAATCTACAGGTATCTACGGTTTAGTTATATCTATAATCCTTATATTCGCTAATCCATGGGTATAATTTACGTATAATAATATTAAATTATTGTGATTAGGAGATTTATTTAATCTCCTAATTATATATTGGACTAGCGGAAAGGAGGATATTTATGGAAAAAAATCTAATAAGTCTAACTTGGGATCTTTTATTTCAAATAATAAATACAATAGTGCTATTTGTTATACTAGGCAAAATTTTATTTAAGCCAGTTATGAAAATAATAGACGAAAGAGAAAAAGATATTCAAGAAAGCTTAGCATTGGGAGAAAGAAGCAAAAAAGAAGGTTTAGCTTTCAAAAAAGAATATGAAGAAAAAATAAATTCTGCTAAATCTGAGGGACAAGAAATAATAAAACAAGCTACTTTAAGAGCTGATCAAAAATCAGATGAAATAATATCTAATGCTAAATTAGAAGCAAGTAGAATAAAAGAGAAAACAGCTAAGGATGTAGAACAAGAAAGAATAAAAGTTATGCATGAAGTTAAAAATGATATTTCTAACATAGCATTACTTGCTGCATCTAAGGTTATAGAAAAAGATATAGATAAATCTAAGCATGAACAACTTATAAACAATTTTATAAAAGAGGTAGGCGAAGCTAAATGATAAATATAATAGCAAGTAGATATGCTGAAGCCTTATTTCAAGTGGGGGAGGAAAGCAACTCAACTACTAAATTGTATGAAGAGCTTAATGCAGTTTTAGATATATTAAAATCTGATAAAAATTTCTATAATGTCTTGAAATCACCTCTTATATCTAAGGGTGAAAAGAAAGAAATCATAGAAAATGTTTTCAACAATAGAATAGAAAATGATTTGAAGAATTTTTTCAAAATATTAATAGATAAAGAAAGAATATCATATTTAGAGTTGATACAAAAATCATTTAAAGAGCTATTAAATGAAAAGAATAACATAATTGAAGGTAAAGCTATAACTGCTATACCTATGAGAAAAGAAGAAATTAAAAAACTTGAAGAAAACCTATCAAGTAAATATAACGCAAATATTATTTTAGAAAACATTGTTGATAAGACTATATTAGGAGGGGTTCTAGTTAGACTTGGAAACAAAGAAATAGATGGTACTATAAAAACTCGTTTAGAGAATTTAAAACAAGAGTTATCTCAAGTAATATCTTAGGAGGGCGGTGAACCCATGAACTTAAGACCTGATGAAATAAGTTCTATAATTAAACAACAAATAAAAAATTATGAAAATAAAACTGAATTAACTGATACTGGTAGTGTATTAAAAGTTGGAGATGGTATAGCAAGTGTTTATGGATTAGAAAAAGCTATGGCAGGAGAACTTTTAGAATTCCCAGGTCAAATCTTCGGTATGGTATTAAACCTTGAAGAAGATATGGTTGGGGCAGTTATACTTGGTAGTGACCAAAGTATAAAAGAAGGCGATGTAGTTAAGAGAACTGGAAACATAGTTTCGGTTCCAGTTGGAGATGCATTAATAGGAAGAGTAGTTAATGCTTTAGGTCAACCGATAGATGGAAAAGGACCTATAAATACAAATAAATTCAGACCTGTTGAATCAGAAGCAACAGGTATAATAGCTAGAAAATCTGTTCATCAACCTCTTGAAACAGGAATAAAAGCTATAGATGCCATGGTTCCAATCGGTAAAGGACAAAGAGAACTTGTAATAGGTGATAGACAAACAGGTAAAACATCTATCTGTATAGATGCAATACTTAACCAAAAAGGTAAAGATGTAATATGTGTATACGTTGCCATTGGTCAAAAACGTTCTACAGTAGCTCAATTAGTTAACACTTTAGAAAAAGGTGGAGCTATGGATTACACAATAGTAGTATCTGCTAGTGCATCTGAATCTTCACCATTACAATTCTTAGCACCATATGCAGGTACTGCAATGGCTGAAGAATTTATGTTTGATGGAAAACATGTACTTGTAGTATATGATGACTTGACTAAGCATGCAGTTGCATATAGAGAAATGTCATTATTACTTAAGAGACCACCAGGACGTGAAGCATACCCAGGTGATGTTTTCTACTTACACTCAAGATTATTAGAAAGATCTGCTAAGTTATCTGATGAATTAGGTGGAGGTTCAATAACTTCATTACCTATAATAGAAACACAAGGTGGAGACGTTTCTGCATATATACCAACAAATGTTATATCAATAACAGATGGACAAATATATCTTGAACCTGAATTATTCTACTCAGGTGTAAGACCAGCTGTTAACCCAGGGATATCAGTATCTAGGGTTGGGGGTTCAGCTCAAATAAAATCAATGAAAAAGGTTGCTGGTCCTTTAAAGCTTATATATTCACAATATAAAGAACTTGCAGCATTCTCTCAATTTGGATCTGACTTAGATGAAGATACTAAGAAAAGACTTGCTCAAGGTGAAAGAATAGTTGAAGTTTTAAAACAAGGTGAACATCAACCATTACCAGTACAGCATCAAGTTATGATAATACATGCTGTTACTAATGACTTATTAGCAGATATACCTGTTGATAATATACAAAGATTTGAAAAAGAACTATATGAATTTATAGATAATAACTATCCAGAAATAGGAAAGAAAATTCTTGAAAGTGGAGATTTTGCTCAAGAATTAACTAACGCTATAAATAAATTTAAGAAAAAATTTGTTGTAGAAGCGTAATCCTTTTTGAAAAAGGAGGTAATCTAGTTGGCAGGAGCTGGAATGAAGGAAATCAAAACTCGTATTAAGAGTGTTGAAAGTACAAAACAAATAACAAAAGCTATGGAACTTGTTTCTTCTTCTAAGTTTAGAAAGGCAAAGGAAAAAGCTGAAACTTCAAGACCGTACTTTAATACTTTGTATGGAACAGTTCAAGACATAGCAAAAAATGCTAATGGAAGCAAAAATGAGTTTCTTGAAGAGAGAAAAGTAAATAACGTATGTTATATAGTAATAGCTGGTGATAGAGGTTTAGCAGGTGGATATAACTCAAATGTTTTTAAAAGTGTAATGTCTCATAACAAATTAGGAAAAGCAAAGGTAGTATCTGTTGGAAAAAAAGCAAAAGAGTTTTTAAGTAAAAGAAACTTTGAATTAATAGATTCTATAGAAACTGTTGAAGATGCTTTATATGAAGATGCTAGTAGAGTAGCTAATAAAGTTATGGAAGCTTATAAAAATGGAGAAATAGACGAGGTAAACCTTGTTTATACAGAATTTGTATCAGCACTAACTCAAGAGCCTAAATTAATAAAATTATTACCAGTTACAGTTGATAAAGATAAAGAGGAAAAGAAAAGTAGAGTTACTGTTCAATATTTACCTTCTGCATCTTCAGTACTTGGTTATGTATTACCTAAGTATATTGCAGGAAGTATACACGGTGCTATAGCTGAATCTTATGCATCTGAACAAGCTGCAAGAAGAACAGCTATGGAATCGGCTACAGATAACGCTAATGAAATGATATCTAAATTAGAATTAAGCTACAATAGAGCAAGACAAGCAGCAGTTACTCAAGAAATATCAGAAATAGTTGGAGGGGCTTCTGCAGCTCAATAATAAGGAGGTTAGGACATGGCAAACATAGGTAAAATAGTTCAGGTTATAGGACCAGTATTAGACGTTAAGTTTGATGGTGAAAAAAGCTTACCTAATCTATTAAATGCATTAGTTATAAAACATGGGGATAAAGAAATAGTAGCGGAAGTTGCCCAACATGTTGGTGATGACACTGCTAGATGTATAGCTATGAGTTCTACAGATGGACTAGTAAGAGGAATGGAAGTTAAAGATACAGGTGCTCCAATAAGTATTCCTGTTGGAGATGCAACATTAGGTAGAATATTTAATGTATTAGGACAACCAGTTGATGGTAAGCCTGCGCCTAGTAATGCACCTGAATTACCAATACATAGACCATCACCAGAATTTGAAGAATTACAACCTACAGCTGAAATACTTGAAACAGGTATAAAGGTTGTTGACTTATTAGCACCTTACTTAAAAGGTGGTAAGATAGGTCTATTCGGTGGTGCCGGAGTTGGAAAAACAGTTCTTATACAAGAACTTATAAATAATATAGCTTCTCAACATGGTGGGATATCAGTATTTGCTGGTGTTGGAGAAAGAACAAGAGAAGGAAATGACCTTTATGGAGAGATGAGTGAGTCTGGAGTTATAAATAAGACTGCTCTAGTATTTGGTCAAATGAATGAGCCACCTGGAGCAAGAATGAGAGTTGCTTTAACAGGACTTACAATGGCAGAATATTTCAGAGATAAAGAAAATCAAGATGTTTTATTATTCGTAGATAATATATTCCGTTTCACGCAAGCAGGATCTGAAGTTTCAGCTCTTCTTGGACGTACACCGTCAGCAGTTGGATATCAACCCACATTAGCTACAGAAATGGGTAGATTACAAGAAAGAATAACATCTACTAAGAGTGGATCTATAACGTCAGTTCAAGCGGTATATGTACCTGCCGATGACTTAACTGACCCAGCTCCAGCGACAACGTTCAACCACTTAGATGCAAAGACAGTTTTATCAAGATCTATAGCATCTCTAGGTATATTCCCAGCGGTTGATCCTTTAGAATCTAGTTCAAGAGTTCTAGATCCTAATATAGTTGGAAAAGAACATTATGAAGTAGCTAGAGGAGTTCAATCTATATTACAAAGATATAATGAACTTCAAGATATAATAGCTATACTTGGTATGGATGAATTATCTGATGAAGATAAATTAACAGTTGCTCGTGCTAGAAAGATACAAAGATTCTTATCTCAACCTTTCCACGTTGCAGAACAATTTACTGGATTTGCAGGTAAGTATGTACCTTTAAAAGAAACTATAAGAAGTTTTAAAGAAATACTTGAAGGAAAGCATGATAATTTACCAGAATCAGCATTCTTATTCGTAGGAAGCATAGAAGAGGCAGTTGAGAAAGCAAAGGAGAGTAGATAATAATGGCAAATGAATTTGCATTAGAAGTTGTCACTCCTGAAAAAACATTTTACAATGGATCTGCTGAAATGGTTATAGTTAGAACCACTGAAGGAGACAGAGGTATACTTAAAAATCATAGACCTATGGTTGCGGGTTTGAAAGCTGGAACTTTACGTATAAAAAAGGACGGAAAGTTTAAAGACGCTAAGATATCTGAAGGTTTTATGAATGTAGATAAAGAAAAAACTGTGATAGTTATAGAATCAGCACAGTGGATATAAATGAAAAGAGCTAGGGAGTAAACCTAGCTCTTTTTTATATATTAAATATTATAATTAGATACAAATTAATATATAATTAATTGAATATAATCATTTATTAGTATTAAAATAATAATATAAAGATGTTGGAGGATATAATGAATATACTAGACATTGGGATAGACATAGTTGAAATACATAGAATAAAAGATGCAATGAAGAATAATCCTAGATTTTTAGATCGAATATTTACAGAAAATGAAATTAAATACTTTAAATCTAAAGGATTCAAAGCTGAAACCATTGCAGGTAATTTTGCAGCAAAAGAAGCTGTAAGTAAAGCTATTGGAACAGGCATAAGGAACTTTAATTTTAGTGATATTGAAGTAATTAGAAATGAAATTGGAAAACCTATAGTTAAAACATATAATAATCTAAGACAAATTTGCATAGATTATAATGTTTTAGAAATAAAAGTATCGATATCGCATGGTAGAGATTATGCAGTAGCTAATGCAATGACTATAATTAAGGAGTGATAAAAATGAATAATAAAACAGCAAAAGATATAATGACTCAAGATGTAATAGTTGCAAAAAAAGATGATAGTTTATCTAATATAGCTAAATTATTAATTAAAGAAAAGATAGGAGGTTTACCTGTAGTAGATAATGATAATAAAGTTGTAGGAATAATTTCTGAAACGGATATAATGAAAAAAGAGACATATGTAGAAGCTCCACATATAATAAATTTTATGCAAGGATTAATATATTTAGATGATTACAAAAAATTAGAAGAAGAAATGAAAAGGGTATCTGCATATAAGGTTGGAGATTTAATGTCTAAAGATATTGTAAAGGTATTTGAGGACGATGGATTTGATGATATTGCTAATTTAATGATAAAAAAATCAGTAAACAGGGTTCCTGTAGTAGACGAAAATAATACTTTGAAAGGAATAATATGTAGATACGATATAATTAGAGCTATGTATAATGAATAAATAGGGGGATTTTAAGTGAAAAAGTGGACTATTATTATGGCAATGACTATTTCAATTGTAGGAATTACTATTGGATGCCAGAAAAAAGAAGCCACTAAAGAAGATGTATATAGTGAATTTCAAAAGAAGATATCTGTAATGTCATATTATAAGTGTAAGGCTGATGTAGAAGTAATTGGAAATAAAAGTGCACATAAATATGAGTTTATTCATACATATAATAAGCCAGACAATTATAGATTAGAAGTACTATCACCAAAACATTTAAAAGGAAAAACTATGGAGTATGAAGGAGATACAATACTAGTAAAAAACCCTGACATTAATGATGTTATAGAATTACCTAATATAGGTGAAAATAACCAGTATATGTTTATAGGTGATTTTATAAAGAATTATCTTCAAAATGAAGAAGTAGAAATAAAATTATCTAAAGAAAACCTATCTTTAGAAACTTACATACCAGGAGATAACCAATATTTTAATAAACAAGTATTATATATTGATTTAGAGACTAGACTACCTGACAAAATGGAAATATTAGATAAAACAAGTGAAAAAAGATTTATTATTAACTATAAAGATTTTGAATACAAGAAATAAGGGGACGAATTATATGAAAATGAAAATAACAGCCCCAACATGGGCGGAGATAAATCTAGATAACATAAGATTTAATTTAAATAATATAAAAAATATTAAAAGAAGATACTAAAATTTGTGCAGCTATAAAAGCTAATGAATATGGTCATGGATCAGTTAAAATTGCCTCAGTTCTTAGAGGATAAGGTAAATTACTTCGCTGTGGCACGATTAGAAGAGGCCATAGAACTTAGAGAAAATGAAATAAAACTTCCTATATTATGCTTGGGATCTATTCCTTAAGATTCTTTAGAAATGGCACAAAAAATTAGTGACATATCAAGCAATATAAATCAAAATGCCATTATTCATATTAAATTAGATACTGGTATGTCTAGACTAGGATTTAAATGTGATAATTCATCAATTGAAGATATATGTGATATCTATAACTTGAAAAATATGAATATAGAAGGTATTTATACTCATTTTGCAACAGCTGATGAAACAGAAAAAAGCTTTACTTATAAGCAATATGAAAGATTTAAATTTGTTATTGATGAGTTAGAAAAAAGAAAAATAGGCATACCTATAAAGCATCTATCAAACAGTGCAACAACTATGGATTTAGATGAATTAGAATTTGATATGTATGGATCAATGTATGTTAAAAATAAATAAAGATATAGACATAAAAATAGGAGACGAGGTTATAATATTTGGAGAAGGTAATATGACCGTAGAAAAAATAGCTGATGATTTAGGAATTATAAATTATGAAGTTTTATGTATGTTTTCAAGAAGAGTAGAACGTATTTATATGGAAAAAGATGCAATTTTACAAGTGGATAGTTATTTGGTAAAATAAAATTTGTAGTATACTCCGGGAGGCGATTTTGTGCACAATAAAAGTAATGAAAAGATAGAATTTACTTTACCGGATTCTCTAATATCTGAAGTAGACTATATAGTAAATATGGAGAATAGCAACAGAGAAGATTTTGCAAAAGCTGCTTTTCAATTCTATATAACCCAAAAGAAAAAGATAGATTTTAAAGAGTATATGATTAAGGGTTATAAAGAAATGGGTCAAATTAACCTTTCATTAGCTGAATTAGGTATGACAAATGAGGTATCTTCTGATGACAGTTCTGAAGGGAAGATAGCTCAAGGTGAGTATTAACCTAGAAATAAAAAGAGGAGACTTGTATTATGCTGATTTAAGCCCTGTTGTTGGTTCAGAACAAGGTGGAGTTAGACCTGTTTTGATAATTCAAAATGATATAGGGAATAAATATAGTCCAACTGTAATAGTAGCTGCGATAACATCTCAAATAAATAAGGCTAAATTGCCTACGCATATAGAGATTAGTGCACATGAATATGGGCTTAACAAGGACTCTGTTATTCTCTTAGAGCAAATAAGAACTATAGATAAAAAAAGGCTAAGAGAAAAAATCGGTTGTCTAGATAAGAATATGATGGTAAAGGTTGATGATAGTTTACAAATAAGTTTGGGACTGTTCTCAATATGAAAATATTGATATTAATTTTAATATCAATATTTTTTTCTTATAAGGAAAATATATAATTGAATTGATTTATATAAAATAATTATACTGAAAAAATATAAAATAAAGTATGATATTTTTATGAAAAAATGTATATAATATACATTTATTGAAAAATAAGAGTAAAAAATTGTACAAAAGTGATATAATAATAGAGGTTAGAATAAAACATATTACATAAAGAGTAATTTTTACTTTACAAGATCAGGGAGGTAATTACATGAGAGACCATAAAGGATTAAATGAGATTGCATGCAATATCAGAAAAGATATAGTCTCAATGATACATGAATCTAAGTCTGGACACCCAGGAGGGTCATTATCATCAGTTGAGATATTAACAGCCCTTTATTTTGATGAAATGAATATAGATCCTAACAATAGTAAAAAAGAAGATAGAGATAGATTTGTTTTATCAAAAGGACATGCAGCACCAGTTTTATATTCAACTTTAGCTGAAAAAGGATTTTTTGATAAAGAAGAATTAAAAGGTCTAAGAAAAACAGGAAGATTATTACAAGGACATCCAGATATGAAAAATATACCTGGCGTTGATATGTCAACAGGGTCACTAGGACAAGGTTTTTCAGTAGCATGTGGAATGGCTATGGCATCTAAATTAGATAATGCACCATGGAATGTATATACATTACTTGGAGATGGAGAAGTTCAAGAAGGTATAATATGGGAGGCAGCAATGAGTGCAGCTCACTATAATCTTGATAATGTAGTAGCCTTTTTAGACTATAATGGACTTCAAATAGATGGTGAAGTATCAAAAGTAATGAACATAGGTGATATAGTATATAAATTCAAAGCTTTTGGTTGGAATGTGATAGAAATAGATGGTCATGATTTTGATCAAATATTTGCTGCACTTGATATGGCTAAAGAAACTATAGGAAAGCCGACTATGATAATTGCTAAAACTGTAAAAGGTAAAGGAATTTCGTTTATGGAAAATGAAGCTGTATGGCATGGAACGGCTCCAAGTGATAGTGATTTAGAAAAAGCGTTAATGGAATTAGGGGGTGTAGATAATGAGTAAGATAGCTACTAGAGATGCATATGGAAAAGCATTGGTTAAATTAGGACAAATAAATGATAATGTAGTAGTTTTAGATGCAGATTTATCAAAATCTACAAAAACAAATGATTTTTATAAAACATTCCCAGAAAGATTTTTCAATATGGGTATAGCTGAGCAAAACTTAATAGGTGCATCTTGTGGATTTGCATCAACTGGTAAAATACCTTTTGCAAGTAGTTTTGCAATGTTTGCAACAGGAAGAGCTTTTGAAATAATAAGAAATTCAGTAGCTTACCCTAAGCTAAATGTTAAAATATGTGCAACACATGCTGGATTAACAGTTGGAGAAGATGGAGCATCTCATCAAAGTATTGAAGATATAGCAATAATGAGAGCATTACCTAATATGACAGTTTTAGTTCCTGCTGATGGAATAGAAACGGAACAAATGATATTAGAAGCAGCTAAATATAATGGACCTATGTATGTTCGCTTAGGTAGAAGTGCAGTGCCAACATTATTTAATGAAAATTATAAATTTGAAATTGGAAAAGGTTGTGTAGTTAGAGAAGGAAACGATGCTACAATTATAGCTTGTGGTATAATGGTAAATGAAGCAATACTTGCTCATGAGTCATTAAAATCTGAAGGTATAAATGTTAGAGTTATAAATATGTCTACTATAAAGCCTATAGATAGAGAAATAATAATAAATGCAGCTAAAGAAACTAAAGCAATAGTTACAGCAGAGGAGCATAATATTATCGGTGGATTAGGTTCAGCTGTTAGTGAAGTAGTTTCAGAAGAATGTCCAGTTGTAGTTAAAAAAGTAGGTGTAAAAGACACATTTGGGGAATCGGGAACACCTTCTGAATTATTAGAAAAGTACGGACTAACATCTAAAGATATAGTTAATGCTGTTAAAGAAGCAATATCTATGAAATAAAAAATATAGCCATTTGGCTATATTTTTTTACGTTTTATGAAACTATACCAACTAAATAAGCTTGTATCACAACTTATATTTTCATTTATAAAATTTTATATTTAATATAATTAATATTCTAACTGCTTAATTGAATTCATATATTTAGATTAGGTGGGAGGTGATATATTTGAATATAAAATTTAATATCAAAGGTGTAATATATGGAGTTATATTGCTATTTCTTATAATAGGTGGATTTGTATTAATTCCAAATATGTTTATGGAAAAAACAAAACCTGTAGATTATACTGTTTTACAAAGAGAAGCTATACCTGAAAAAATATTAGATATGATGGATAAGTATACTAATCAAGAAAGAGCTTTAGCCGCAAAGTTAGAGAATAAAATATATGTAATAGTTACTAGAAACAATGATGATAAGAATGGGATTGATATAGATAAAATAGAATTGCTTCAAGAAGAAGAAAAAAGTGTAATTAGAGTAAAAGCTACATATAAACCGAAAGAGAAATCATATCCTTATGTAGTTGTGGAAACTAATCTAACAAGTCTTCCTGATAGAATAGAATTAAATGCTAATAAAAATCAATAATTACATATTTAAATAATAAAGCTAGGATTATATATAATTCTAGCTTTATTATTTAAATAATTTACCGATATATAAATTATTTATTTCAATATAGGGAAAAATAAAAATTAAATTAATATATAGAGGTGAATTAATGTTGAATATAGATAAATACAAAGTAAATATAAAAGATCTAAAATGTAGGGAAATACTCAAAGATTTCAATTTTAAATCAACTGAAGAAATTGAACCTATAAAAGGTATAATAGGACAAGATAGAGCAGTAAAAGCAATTGAGTTTGGGCTTAAGATGAATCAAAAAGGATATAACATATATGTATCAGGAATGAGTGGAACAGGAAGAAGTAGTTATACTAATACACTAATAAGAAAAAATAAAATAAAAAAAACATTAAAGGACTGGGTTTATGTAAATAACTTTAAAAATATCAATGAACCAACAGCATTAAGTTTTAGGGCTGGAGAAGGTAAATTATTTAAGAAAGACATTGATGATATTATTGAGAAATTAAAATGTGAAATTCCAAAAATATTTACCACTAAAGAATATGAATATCATAGTAGGATTTTAATGAGTGAATTGGAAAGTAATATAAAAAAGATAATTGATGATTTAAATGAATTTGCAAAACCAAGAGGATTTAAATTTGAAGTTACAGAAAGAGGTTTGATTAGTATACCGATGAAGCCAGATGGAAGTCTGATGCAAGAAAGTGAACTTGGAAATTTAACTGCATCAGAGATTAGAATATTAAGAGAAGAAGGTATAAAATTAAATCAAGATAGCAAAGACTATATAGATAAAATAAAATCTTGTGAAGAAAAATATAAAGATAAATTGTTGAGTTTAGATAAAAGTGTTGGTAAGAGCTTAGTTGGATTCTATCAACAATATCTAATAAGTAAATATGGAGAAGATAAAAAAGTAGAGAATTATATAAACTTACTATGTGAAGATATTGTAAGCAATATTTCTAAGTTTAAAAAGGATGAAGAAGATAAAAAACAAGGTCCAATGGCTTTATTGGGAATGATGACTCCTAAGAATGAAGAAAAATTATTTAGAAAATACAAAGTAAATTTATTTATAGATAATAGCGATAGTGAAGAGTGTAAAATAATTACAGAAAATAACCCTACATACTATAACCTTGCAGGTTGTGTTGAATATAAAAATGAAATTGGTGCATTAACAACTACATTTATGGAAATTAAACCAGGAGCACTTCATAAAGCTAATGGTGGGTATTTGATTATTAATACAAAAGATTTATTATCAAATCCATTTTCTTGGGATTGTTTAAAAAGAAGTTTAAAAACACAAAAAGTTTCTATAGAGCAACTAAGCAATCAATATGGATATGTAGTAACATCAACTTTAAAACCAGAACCTATAGATTTAGATGTAAAAGTAATACTTATAGGAGATAGTTATTACTATAATGTACTATATTCTTATGATGAGGATTTTAGAAATCTATTTAAAATAATGGCTGATTTTGATATGGAGATAGATAAGAATGAAAAAAATATATATAAAACAATTCAGCTTATAGCTAGTAAATGTAATGAAGAAAATTTAAAACATTTTACTAAAGAAGCTGTTGAAAGAATAATTGAATATAGTAATAGAATTAGTGATGACAAAGAAAAATTAACTGGTAATTTAAATAAAGTTATAGATATAGTATATGAGTCTAATGCATTGAGCGATAATGAGTATGTAACTAAAGAAGATGTTCAAGATGCTATTAATCAAAAAATATATAGAAATAATAAATATGAAGAAAAATTAAATGAAATGTTTAAAGATCAGACATTATTAATTGATATAGAAGGTGAAAAAGTAGGTCAAATAAATGGATTAGCTGTAATGGGAACAGGAGAGTATTCTTTTGGAAAGCCATCGAAAATAACAGCATCTACTTATAAAGGAAGAAATGGAGTAATAAATATAGAAAGAGAAATAAAAAAAAGTGGAAGTATACATGACAAGGGTGTTTTAATATTAAGTGGATATTTAGGCTCAAAGTATGGAAAAGAAAAACCTCTATCTATAACAACATCAATAACCTTTGAACAGAATTATAATGGAATAGATGGAGATAGTGCTTCGAGTACAGAGCTTTACGCAATAATATCTAGTATAGGAGAAATACCTATAAAACAAAGTATAGCAGTTACTGGATCTGTAAGCCAAAAGGGAGAGATACAACCTATTGGTGGTATAAATGAAAAAATAGAAGGTTTCTTTGATGTATGTAAGATGAAAGGTTTAACAGGTAATCAAGGTGTTATGATGCCTGTACAAAATATAAAAAACTTACTACTTAAGGATGAAGTCATAGAAGCTATTGAAAAAGGAACATTTAATATATATGCTATATCAAATGTTGAAGAAGGATTAGAAATATTAACTGGTAAGACTATAGATGAAATAGATAAATCAGTCAATGAAAATTTAGATAAATATAGAAAGATGGATGATGATAAAAAAGATAAAGAATAAAATTATAAAAACTATAATATTAAATGAATTTTTAATATTATAGTTTTTATTTTATTTATGAGAAGATAAAATTATGCTTTCTGTAATAACGTAATTTAATTGGATATCATGTTCTTCTTTTGGTATAGTATCACATAAGCAACAGCAGGTACTATAACTACATCTATATTAGAAGTATTTACCTTTTTGCAGTATGAATTATCAGGTTCTTTTATACCGTAAGCCCCTATTTTAAGACTATTTTCATTATTTATTAGATACTGTATTAACTCATATATTTTCTAAAATCTTTTTTAATCAATTAGATCATCCTCCTATGATATAATATGTATATAAATTTTAGTATATTTGGGTAGTATATAGCAATATAAGGACAAATAGTAATAAAACTAATAGCTAGTCATATAATGTATAGTAGATTATGTAAAGGAGATGCAGCGAATATGATATCAAAGAAAAAGGCCATAATTTACGGTGTGATAATTGCATTAGTAACGGCCATATTTACATCAACACTTCAAATTGCTATAGGAGATAGAGTAGTAATATCTAAAGAAGTGTATAATTTATACAAAAAGTATAATAAAATGTTAGGATTAGAAGGAGCATTAAAAGAAGATTTCTATCAAAAACCAAAAGATGAAAAATTAGTGACAGGTGCTATAAAAGGACTTTTTTCTGGGTTAGAAGATCCATATTCTCAATACTATACTAAAGAAGAATTTGACAGATTAAAAGAACAAACGAGTGGAGCATTTGTAGGTATAGGTATATTAATTAGCCCAACTGAAGATGATGATTATTTAACTGTAGTATCTCCATTAGAAGGTTCTCCAGCAGAAAAAAGTGGCATAAAGGCTGGAGATAAAATTATAAAGGTAAATGGAAAAACTGTTTATGCTAAAAATTCAGATGAAGTAGTAGGAATGATAAAAGGTAAAAAAGGTACTGAGGTTGAATTAACATTAAAAAGAGATGGAAAAGAGTTTGATGTAAAGGTAAAAAGAGATGAAATAGTTTCTAAAACTATAGATGGTAAGATGTTAGATGATAAAGTAGGATATATAAAAATGACTTCATTTAGTGAAAATACATATAAAGATTTCAAAAAGTCTCTTAATAATCTAAAATCAGAAGGTATGAAGGGATTAATTATAGATTTAAGAAATAATGGCGGAGGTCTGTTGACTGTATGTAAAGATATAGCAGATGAATTAATAGGTGAAGGAACTATAGTATATACAAAAGATAACAAAGGTAACACAGAGTATTTAAAATCTGACAAACGTAAATTAGGATTGCCTATCGCAATACTGACTAATGAAGGCAGTGCATCTGCATCAGAAATATTAACTGGAGCTATTTTAGATAATGAAGCTGGTGTATCAGTAGGGACTACTACATTTGGTAAAGGATTAGTTCAAAGTGTTAGAGAACTTAAGGATGGAACAGGATATAAATTGACAACAGCTCAATACTTTACTCCTAATGGAGAATATATAAATGGAAAAGGTATAAAACCCACTATAGAGGAAAAGAATGAAGAGAAGCAATTAGATGTGGCTATTGATTGGATGAAAAAACAAATTAAATAAAAATAAAACTTCTAATTAAATTATTTTATAAAAAAAATTGTAAAAAATAAAAAATAAGAATTTTAGACACTTTTATTTTGAAATATGAATATATTTAAGAAAATTTGTATATAAAATAGAAGGTGAAAATAATATTTTAGAGAACTATTAATATAGTAAGTTAATAATGTTAATTAGGAAGTGATTTTTATGAATAAATCTAAAGCGAAGATTGTTGATTTTCAGGAATATAAAAGTAAAAAAAATAAATTAGAAATTAATAGAGAAGAACTTTTAAGTTTAATAAAGAAAATAGTAACCACAAAATAAGGAAGTTTATTATAAACTTCCTTATTTTGTATATTAGAATTATAAGGTTATGACATTTTTAAATCATTAATATAATTTTGGAATTGGTTAAACTCATTTTCATCATTAATTTTAACTTCTAAGGATTTTGAATAATCATTATCAAAGTTTTTTAGATATATAGTGTGGTTATTTTCTTTACCATCATGGTAAATACATCTATAACCATCTTCATATAAATTTTTTAATTCATTAAAATCTGACATTAAATCATCTCCTTATAATTAAACTGACTTAAATATATTTTTTCACAAAATTAATATAGTATTCAATATGTCGTCAAAATCAACAATTTGGAAAAAAATAAATAATAAAAATATGAAAATAAATTATATTTTTAATAAAAATAAAAAAAGTTTAAAAAAAGTGTTGACGATATATTTAGAAGGTGATATAGTATTATTTGTCCGAGAGATAAGGACAAAACAAATAACGGAAGTTGAATATGAACTTTGAAAATTAAACAGTAGGTTAATTTATAAATAATAATTCTTTTAAAGAATTAAACACAACCAAGCCAGATATTCAGATAATGATTAATCTGAGCAGGTAATCAAATCTTAATTAC
>CALESE010000132.1 GCA_937907205.1 uncultured Romboutsia sp.
CAGTAAAAGTAGTATTTACTGGAGAAGGTGCAAGATAATTATAAAACAATGTATTCAAATATTTATTTGAGTACGTTGTTTTTTTCTGATAAATTATAAACTTCTGAGGGAGGAAGTAAACTATGAAAGATACTTTTAAGGACATGGAACTAGTTTCCGTTATCACCCCGGTTCACAATGCCCAAGATTTTTTATCACAAACCATAGAAAGTGTATTAAATCAGACGTATCAGAATTTTGAAATAATTTTAGTAGATGATGCTTCTAGTGATTTATCTAGGGATATAATAGACAAATACCAAAAGATAGATAATAGAGTAAAGTCGGTGCTTTTAAATGAAAACTTAGGGGTAGCCAATGCTAGAAATGAAGGAATAAAAAATGCTAATGGAAGATTTATTGCATTTTTAGATAGTGATGACTTATGGAAAGAAGATAAGCTAGAAAAACAAATTAATTTTATGATAGAAAATGACTATGAATTTACTTATACAGGATATGAACTAATGGATGAAAATGGTAATATGCTAGGTAAAGTTGTTCATACTAAGGATAGAGTAGACTATAATGAGTTACTAAAACACAATGTAATTGGGTGTTTATCTGTTGTTATAGATAGAAGTAAAATACAAGACATACAAATGAAAAAAATTAGACATGAAGATTATAGTGCATGGTTAAAAATACTAAAAAGAGGATTTGTTGCTTATGGACTAGATGAGAATCTAGCCAGTTATAGAACAAGAACAAATTCTTTATCAGGTAATAAAATAAAGTCTGCTATGTGGACGTGGAATATAATTAGAAAGGAAGAAAATACTCCTTTACCAAAGGCAGTTTATTGTTTCTCTAATTATGCATTTGTAAATTTGAAAAAGCATTTATTTAAAAATAAATAATAGGTTAAGAAAGAAGGACAGTCTATGAAATTTAGTATGCTATTGGCTACTTTAGGAACTAGAGAAGAAGAACTAATTAGATTGTTTGATAGTCTAAAAAATCAAACATATAAAAATTTTGAGTTAATAGCAGTAACTCAAGGTAATCATGAAAAGATATCAAATATTTTATCTAATTATGATTTTGAATATAAGCATATACCAATGGAAGGCAAAGGTATATCTAGGGCGAGAAACAAAGGTATTCCTTATGTAAGTGGAGATGTTATAACATTTACTGATGATGACTGTTGGTATGAGTCTAATGCTTTAGAAGTTGTAAAAGATCATTTTGAGAAATACGATGCAGATGTATTAACTTTTAAGCATATGGATCCACATAAAAACGAATATACAAAGGTATATCCAGATAATGAAGTTATTAATTTCCCTAAAATGGATACATTAAAGCAAATATCCTTTGATATATATGTAAATACAAATAGAGTTCCTGCATTTAAAGATGGATTTGATGAAAGATTTGGAGTAGGTAGTATTTATAATTCAGGTGAGGAAAATATTTATTTAATGGATTTATATAATAAAGGGTATAAAAAAATGTGCTTTTTCCCAATTATAATAGCTTACCATCCTAAGAAAGAATGTAACTATTTAGATGAAAGGTCATTTATAGGAAAAGGACCTCTTTTCAAAAGATTATTTGGAGAGAGTCTAGGATTACCAATGTTAATAGCTTTTGGGATGAAGAAAAAGAAATTAATAGATAAATTTGAGCCAGGTAAGTTCTGGAGTATATATAAGTCAGCGATAAAAGAGTGTATTCAGTTTAGAGTGTAATACTTATAAAGGAGAAAATCAAGTATGAATGAAAATAGGCTTACTAGCTTGATTAGGAAAGTTATCAGGCTATCAATTCAAGCTATAGATATGATAATTTTCTATATAAAATCACTTTCTTATAAAAATAATCCTAAATATAAAAATATGTGGCTTATAAGCGAAAGAGGAAATGAAGCAAAAGATAATGCTTACGTACTATTTAAATATATAAGAGAAAATCATCCTAGTATAAATATTCACTATTTAATGGATAAATCTTTTGAAAAAGACTATGAAAAAATAAAAGATTTAGGCAATATAATCGAATATAAAAGTGAAGAACATAAGATAGCTTTTTTACTTTGTGATAAAGCTATATCTACACATATAGGATTTTTAGAGCCTTGGGCATATAAGTTATATAAGTTACTTTTAGATCGAAAAGATAAAAAAGAATTTATATTTTTACAACATGGAATTATACTTCATGATGTTAGTGATATATACAATAAAGGAACAACTAAAATAGATTTATTTATAACTAGTACAGATAAAGAGTTTGAAGCTATAAGTTCATCATATGGATATAATAAAGGTGAAGTTGTACAAACTGGTCTTGCAAGATTTGATAATCTTTATGATAGAAATGAAAAAAAACAAATTCTTATAATGCCAACATGGAGAAAAGATATAGTAAATCCTTCATATGTAAAAGAAAAATTATTACCAGATAGTGTATTTACTAGTTCTAAGTATTATAAAACATATAACTCATTAATAAATAATGATAAGTTAATAAATAAATTAAATGAATCTAATTATGAAGTAGTATTTTATCCTCATTATGAAATACAACAATATATACAATACTTTAATACAAAATCAGATAAAGTAATAATAGCTAAAAAAGAAAATTATGATGTACAAACATTATTAAAAGAATCTAAGTTATTAATAAGTGATTATTCAAGTGTAGTATTTGACTTTGCATATATGAATAAACCAATACTTTATTATCAATTTGATAAATTAACTCATTATAAAATGGGATATTTTGAATATGATAGAGATGGCTTTGGAGATATAGTAAAGCATGAAGATGAATTAGTACAAAAGATAATTGAATTTATAGATAATGATTTTAAAGTAAGTGAAAAGTATCAAGAAAGAATAGATAAATGTTTCAAAAATAGAGACGATAAAAACTGTGAAAGAATCTTTAAAGAAATAGTAAAGATGTAACTTTCCAAGGCTAAATACGAAGGAGA
Organism: uncultured Romboutsia sp.; assembly: GCA_937907205.1. GTDB lineage: Bacteria > Bacillota > Clostridia > Peptostreptococcales > Peptostreptococcaceae > Faecalimicrobium. Next base: position 2,987 of record CALESE010000132.1, read on the forward strand.
GAATAAGCTATGAGTGAACATTTAGTATCAATAGTAACTCCTGTATATAACGCAGAAAAATTTATATCAGAAACTATAGACTCTATACAAAAACAAACGTATAAAGATTGGGAACTTATATTAGTAGATGATTGTTCCAGTGATAGTTCTTACGATATAATAAGTGAATATATGAAAAATGATAAAAGAATTAGATATATAAAACTTGAAAAAAATTCAGGAGCAGCAGTTTCTAGAAATACAGGTATAAAGAATGCAAAAGGTAGATTTATTGCTTTTGTAGATAGTGATGATATATGGTTACCTAAAAAGCTAGAAAAACAGGTAAATTATATGTTAGACAAAAAATTAGGTTTTTCATTTACTTCTTACAGATATATGAAAGAAGATGGAACTAAAACTAATAAAATAGCAAAAGCACCAAAGAAAATAAACTATAATGGTCTATTAAAAAATACTATAATAGGGTGTTCTACTGTAGTACTAGATAGAAAAATAATAGGAGACTTTTTAATGCCTTTAGTAAAAAAAGGACAAGATACTGCTACATGGTTAATGATATTAAGAAGTCAAGAGTATGCTTATGGTATTGAAGAAGTTTTAGTAGATTATAGATTAGTAGGAAATTCTTTATCAAGTAATAAAATAAAAGCTCTTAAAAGAACTTGGAATACATATAGAAATGTAGAGAAACTAAATATATTTAAATGTACATATGTATTTTGTTTTTATGTATTTAATGCAATCAAAAAGAGATTATAATTACAAGATAAAGTTTAGTATGTTGTGAACTATTAAATGTTCATATTTTGGAGGAATAAGTCATGAAAATTGCTATAGCCGGAACTGGATATGTAGGATTAGTTACAGGTGTATGTTTAGCTGAAGTAGGACATAAAAATGTAGTATGTGTTGATGTAGATGAATCAAAAGTAAAACTTATGCAATCTGGTAAATCGCCTATATATGAAGATGGGTTAGAAGAGCTAATGCAAAAAAATTATAAATTAGGAAGAATTAGATATACAACTAACTATAAAGATGCATATAAAGATGCAGATGTAATTATGATAGCTGTTGGAACACCAGAGAGAAAAGATGGTTCTGCAAACTTAGATTATATAAAAAAAGTTGCTAAGCAAGTATCAGAGTCAGTTACAAAAGATACATTAGTAGTAATTAAATCAACAGTACCAATAGGAACTAATTATGGGATTGAAAAGTATATAAAAAGAAACTTAAAAAGTAATGTAAAAATAGAACTTGCATCAAATCCAGAATTTTTATCCCAGGGTAGTGCTGTAAAAGATACATTAAATGCATCAAGAATAGTAATTGGAGTTGAAAGTGAGTGGGCTAAGGAAATATTAGAAGATGTATACAAGCCCTTTAATCAACCTATTGTAGTTACTAATAGAAATAGTGCAGAGATGATAAAATATGCATCTAATGATTTCTTAGCACTAAAGATATCGTTTATGAATGATATAGCTAATCTTTGTGAAATAGTTGGAGCTAATATTGAAGATGTAGCAAAAGGTATGAGTTATGATGAAAGAATAGGAAATAAATTTTTAAAAGCAGGTATAGGATATGGTGGTTCATGTTTTCCAAAAGACACAAAGGCACTACATTGGCTGTCAAACCAAAATGGATATGAACTAAAAACTATAAAAGCAGCAATAGAAGTTAATGAATCTCAAAAATTAAAATTAGCTAGAAAAGCATCAGAAATAATAGAAAACTTTGAAGGTATGAAAGTCTGTGTATTAGGACTTACATTTAAGCCAGAAACAGATGATTTAAGAGAAGCTCCATCAATACCTAATATAGAGTATTTATTAGAAAGAGGAGCTAAAGTTATTGCATATGACCCTATAGGTATTGAAAATACAAAAAAGATATTTAAAGATAGTATAGAATATACTACTGATATAGATGAAGCAATAAAAGATAGTGAAGCTTGTTTTATAATGACTGAATGGGAGGAAATTTTAAACTATGATATAAATAAGTACAAGATAAATATGAAAGTACCATTAATATTTGATGGTAGAAATTGTTATAAAGTAGATGATATGAAGGATTTAGGTATATTATATTATTCTATAGGGAGATAAATAAAAATATACAATGAGGGGGAATGGAATATATGAATGGTGCATATGGGATAATATGTAATAAAAATAGTAAAATATAAAATATGTAACTTTTAAGGCTATAAAATTTTATAGTCTTTTATATTGTTTAAAAGTTGCCTTCATTGACACAAAAACTTTTACTATGATATACTTATTTAACATGGTAAAATGGGGAAAAATATATAATAGTAAATTGAAATATAGGAGAATTAGCTATGAACGTAGATAATGAGCTTCAAAGAAAAATACAGCTAAAAATATTAGAAATAGTACTAGAAATAGATAGAATATGTGAAAAACATAATATAAAATATTATCTTGCATATGGAACGGCAATAGGTGCAGTAAGGCATAGTGGTTTTATACCTTGGGATGATGATGCGGATATCCAAATGTTTAAAGAAGATTTTATAAAGTTTAAAGAAGTATGTAAAACTGAGTTAGGTGATAAGTACTTTTTCCAAGATTGGGATACAGATAAAGGTTATAAATCATTTTTACCCAAAATAAGAATTAATAATACAGCTTTTGTAGAAGGGTGGAGCAAAGATTGGGATATGCATCAAGGTATATATGTAGATATATTTATATTAGATGAATGTCCGGATAATAAGAAAATACAAGATTTAAATATAAAAATAAGAAAGTATACTGAATTTACAAGAAGAGGAATATATAATAAAGAAAATACAAAAAGTATATTAAAAAATATTATAAGACCATTAGTTAAAAATAATACAATTTTAAATATATGGAAGGCATTAATTTATAATAACTGTAAAAAAGATGATAAACTATGTATAGATATAAATGATTTTGGAAATATATTCCCAAAAGATGTATTTGGAACACCTAGAAAGATGGACTTTGAAGGGTACAAACTTAGTGTTCCAGAGAAAGTTGAAGACTACCTAACATATTATTATGGCGATTTTATGACACTTCCACCAGAAGAAAAGAGAGTATCTCATCATAATATAGTATATATTGATTTAGAAAACTCATATAAGAGTAAATAGTAAGATAGATAAGGAGAATAATATGTCAAAGGTTGCAAAAACTACAGTATTAATAATGGCTTTGACGATTTTTTCTAAATTTTTAGGATTAATAAGAGAACAAGTCTTAGCAGCTTCTTATGGGACAGGTATTTATGCAGAAGCATACGTAACGGCTATGAAGATACCTACAGTATTATTAGCAGCTATAGGAGGAGCTATAGCTACAAGTTTGATACCTATATATAGTAAGATTAATGAAAATAAAGGAAAAGAAGAAGCACAAAAATTTATATGTAATTTAGTTAATATAGTAAGTTTGTTAACTTTTATAATAGTTGTACTAGGTCTTATATTTACAGAACCACTAGTGAAAGTATTTGCTATTGGATTTGAAGGTCAAAAACTTGCTATAACTATGAATTTTGTAAGAATTATATTATGGGCAGTAATGTTTATAGGTATAAATAATATTATTGTTGGATACTTACAATTAAATAATAACTTTACTATACCAGCTTTAATAGGTATACCATACAACATAATAATAATAAGCGCTATATTTTTAAGTACAAAAACTAATCCTTATGTTTTAATAATAGGGTCTTTAATAGCACTTATCTCACAAGTAGCATTTCAGCTTCCAGCAGTTAAGAAAACTGGATTAAAATATACTTTTAAAATAAACCTAAAAGATGAAAATGTAAAGAGTATGATAACTCTTGTTCTTCCAGTACTAATTGGTGTTGGAGTAGAACAAATAAACACATTGATAGATGGAACACTAGCCACTACATTTGGTGGTGGTGTAGTAGCAGCATTTAACTATGCAAATAGATTATATGGGTTTGTATCAGCAATATTTGTAAGTAGTTTACTATCAGTTGTTTATCCAATGATGGCAAAAATTTCAGCATCAAATGATGATGTAGCTTTTAAGGAATATATAAAAAATACAATGAATATTATAATAATATTTATGGTACCTATATGCGTTGGAACTATAGTATTGGCAGATCCAATAGTAAAGATATTATTCCAAAGAGGACAATTTAATGCTAAAGATACAATAATGACAGCTAATATATTAATGGTTTATATTATAGGAATAATAGCATTTTCTTTAAGAAATGTAATGTCTAGAGCATTTTATTCATTGCATGATACAAAAACTCCTATGATAAATGGAGCAATAGCAATAGTATTTAATATAATATTAAACTTTGTACTATCTAAGTATATGGGATATATAGGATTAGCTGTTGCAACAACTATAGCTGCATTTATAGGACTATTATTATTTATCGTAAGTCTTCAAAGAAAGATTGGAAACTTTGGAATTAAAAAAATTATTGCAACATCTTTAAAATCACTAATTGCAGCAACTATTATGGGGATAGTTACTAGTATATGTTTTAATAAATTAAGTATTATACTAGGAAGTGGTTTTATAAAGGAAGTATTTACACTAGGTGGATCTATAATTATAGGGGCATTATCTTATGGAATAATAGTTACTATACTTAGAGTAGATGAGGCAAAGTATATTTTAGACATTGTTAAAAATAAAATAAAAAGATAAATAGATGAAATGAATAAGTATTACCTTAAAAAATACATTTATATGATTAATATAAATGTATTTTTTTATATATTAAGGAATTATTA
>CALESE010000133.1 GCA_937907205.1 uncultured Romboutsia sp.
CAAAAGATAATGTAGAAGACCACTTTTATTTGTCTAAAAGATATGAAAATAGTTTAAGTATAGATAAGAAAAAACAAAATGGAATTTATTATACCCCTAAGGTAATAGTAAATTATATTATAAATAAAACTATAAGAAAACATAATATTATAGAAAATCCATATCCGAAAATTTTAGATATATCTTGTGGATGTGGAAATTTTTTATTGCAGGTATATGATATTTTATATGATATATTTGAAGAAAATATATATGATTTAAGGGAAAGATATGGAGAGTATTTTAACTTATCAAATATTCATAATCATATAATAAGCAAATGTATATATGGATTTGACATAGATAGTGAAGCTATAAATATACTAAAAAAAAGTTTACTAGACAAAGATAAATATTCAAGTGTAGATAATATTAATATAATATGTATAGATTCTTTAATAAATGAAATTGATGATAAGTTTGACTATATAATAGGCAATCCACCATATATTGGTAATAAAGTATTAGATAAAGAATATAAAAAAATTATTTCAGATAAATATAAAGACGTTTATAAAGGAAAATCAGATTTATATTTTTGCTTTTATAAAAAAATAATATCTTTATTAAAAGATAATGGAATAAGCTCAATTATAACACCAAGATACTTTTTAGAAAGTCCATCAGGACTACATCTGAGAAATTATATAAATGAAAATGTTAATATTGAAGAAATAGTAGATTTTTTAGGAGCAAATGTTTTTAAAAATATTGGGATATGTAGTATTATTATTACTTTTAAAAATAATAAAAATAGGTCTAATATAGATGTTTATAAAATAAAAGATGAAAATATAAATATAGATGACATTTATAAATTAGAAGAAGTAAAACAAAATAAATTTGAACATTTAATTGTAAATCAAAAGGAATTAGAAGATGAATGGTTAATTTTAAATAATACACAAAAAGAATTATTAAAAAATATAAATAAAAAATGTAATTATGAACTAAAAGATATAGCAACTAGTTTTCAAGGTATAATTACAGGATGTGATAAAGCGTTTGTAATAAATAAAGATAACAAAAATATAGATAAAAAAATATTAAAAAACTGGCTTAAAAATAAAAATATAAAAAAATATATAATTGAAGATAGTAATTTAAATTTAATTTATTCTGATGATATTGACGATAATGATGATGATGTATTAAAGCATATAGGTAAGCATAGAGAAAAATTATTAAATAGAAGAGAATGTAAAAATAATGTAAGAAAGTGGTATGAACTACAATGGGGAAGAGAAAAACATTTATTTGAACAAATAAAAATAATGTACCCTTATAAATCCATTGAAAATAAATTTGCAATTGACTACAAAAATAGTTATTGTAGTGCAGATATATATTCTTTTATTATAAAAGATAATTATAAAGATATATTTTCATATGAATATTTAGTAGGTATATTAAACTCAAGTACATATGATGAGTATTTTAAGATGATAGCTAAGAAAATGAGTAAAAATATTTATGATTATTACCCAAATAAAGTAATGAATCTTAAAATATTTAAAGATGATAATTATGATAAAATAGAAAATTTATCAAAAAAAATAATAAATATATTGAAAAAAGATAAAAATAATGAAAATGACTTACAAAGAGTAGAAATAATTCAAGGAAAAATAAATAATTTAGTAAAAGAGTACATAAACTCTTAATCACTAAAGATATATTAAATTCATAGTATTATTAAAAATACTTTTTAGGAGGCAAGCTATGATTAATGCAAATATATCAAATAGTGACAATTCAGTATATATAGATGTAAGTGGATATATAAGTCATGAGGAAGCTATGAAATTTTTACAAAAGTATAAGCAATTAACTAAAAATTTTAGATCAAGCCAATATAAATTAGTTGTAACACCATCTATATTTGAGTGTGAAAATAATGAAGATATAAGAACTGTATGTATGTTATTTTTAAAAACTGGATACAAAAAAATGTATTTAGTAGACCCTAAAAATCATATAATGAGTAATTTATCACTTGGATTCATGGAAAAAAAGCTATTTACTAAGTCAGTAAAAATAGTAAGTAATAAAAGTGAAATTAAATAAAACTTTAAAATTTTAGCTATAAAAATATTTAAAGATGTATACTTTTTTTAGTTTTTTATGATAAAATATAAACAGATTAATAAAAAGTATGCATCTTTTAAAATCCTTTAATAGTTAGCGAAATGAGCATATCAAATTTTTTATGTTCTAAGAAACTATATTAACTCAATAATTGTGTACAAACTGTCAAATATATTTATATAAATATACTGATTTTGATAGTAAAAAATATTTTTATCAACGTATGAAATCGTTGTAGATATGAGAAAAGCGAATTTTAGATTAAAAGGTGATATCTATGAAAGGTTTAGTGTTAGAAGGTGGGGGAACTAAAGGTGCATATCAGATAGGTGCTTACAAAGCCTTAAGAGATTTAGGACTTGAATTTCAAGGTGTAGCAGGAACTTCAATCGGTGCACTAAATGGAGCTTATATATTACAAAATGATATTGAGGTTATGGAAGATATATGGATGACTTATGATTATACTTACTTTATGGATATAGATGAAGAAAGTTATGAAAAGTATAAAGATATAGACTTCACACCTAAGAATATTAACGTATTAATTGAGCTACTAAATAAGGCCAGAAAAAACGAAGGCATAGATATTACTCCATTAAGACATCTATTAGAAAAAACCTTAAATGAGGATGTTATTAGGAATTCAAATAAAGATTTTGGACTAATGACAGTTTATTGGGATAAAAAAATTAATCCATACCCAATGTATTTAGAAGATATACCAAAAGGTAGATTAATAGACTATTTAATAGCTAGTGCTAGTTTACCTATTTTTAAATTAGATAAAATAGATAATAAAGTTTATTTAGATGGAATGTTTTCAGAAAATATGCCAATTAGTCTTATAGAAACTAAAGGGTATAAAGATATAGTTGTAATAAGACTTATTGATGATTTTTTTGGAAAAATTAATTTAAATAAGTATAAGGATAGAGATATAAATATAAAAACAATAACACCATCAGAATATCTTGGAGGATCTTTAAATAAAGATAAGATAAATGTATCAAAAAATATTGATTTAGGGTATTTAGATGCAATGAAAGCATATAATAGATATGAAGGTGTAAAGTATTATTTTAATCCAAATTACAAATTTGATGAAGAATATTGTTTTAATAAATTTATAAAAATAGATAAAACAACCATATCAAACCTATTAATTTTACTTGGTATAAAACAAGAGCCTTCTCTTAGAGCATTATTAGAAATAATAATACCAAGAGTTGGAGATTTATTGAATTTATCAAAGGGCTTTTCGTATAAAGATTTATTTTATGCTATATATGAAAAAAAACTTGAAGAAAATGATATAAATAGAATTAAACTTTATGATTTTAATAAACTTGTTGACGTTTCACATAAGAATATAAATTCTAATAAGAACTTAAGTATTGATTTGGAAAATAGATCCGTGTTATCATTACAGAAAAATAGACTAATAAAAATTATAACTAATAGTTTTATAAAAGATTTTAAAACTCAAATTTAGTACTATTTTAATTTAGTGGGACAAAAAATAACAGGTGGGACACATAAAGCTATATTTATGGAAAAAATTTGACTAGTTAATAAAGTAAATAATACTTTAAAATAAATTTATTGGAGGTTTTTACAATGGAAAAAATAGTAACTATAAAAAATGCAAGTGGATTACATGCTAGACCAGCAGGAATGTTTGTTAAGAAAGCTGCTGAATTCAAATCTACAGTTGACGTAATAGCAAAAGGAAAAACTGTAAATGCTAAGTCAATAATGGGTATAATGAGCTTAGGATTAGCTCAAGGAGATGAATTAACTATATCTGCAAATGGTGAAGACCAAGAGTCAGCTATTAACGCATTAGTTGAATTAGTTGAAGGTGGATTTGGAGAATAATAACTAAGCCTCGGTTTAAACCGAGGTTTGTTTGATACAAATTAAAATAAAAACTTTGGGAGGAATACACATGTACAAAGGAACAGGGGCATCTCCTGGAATAGCTCTAGGAAAAGCATTAGTAGTTGAACATAGTGAATTAGTTATAGAAAGAAAACCTATAGAAGATGTTGAAGCTGAAATAGCTAAGTTAGAAGAAGCTGTAAAAATATCTACAGAAGAATTAACTAAAGTTAAGGAAAAAGCTTTCAATGAACTAGGAGAACATGAAGCTGAAATATTTGAAGCTCATTTATTAGTATTAGCAGATCCTGAATTAATAGATTCAGCTAAAGCTAAAATAAGAGATGAGAAAGTTAATGCAGATTATGCTTTAAATGAAATAAAAGAAATGTTCGTAGGAATGTTTGAAGCTATGGACAATGAATATATGAGAGAAAGAGCAGCTGATATAAAAGACGTTACAAACAGAGTTTTAAGACATATATTAGGTGTTAAGGTTGTTGATTTAGCAGGACTTGATGAAGAAGTTGTGTTAATAGCACATGATTTAACTCCATCAGATACTGCAACAATGAACAAAAAAATGGTTTTAGGTTTCTTAACTGATATAGGTGGAAGAACTTCTCATACAGCTATAATGGCTAGAACATTAGAAATAGCTGCAGTAGTAGGTTTAACTGATATAACTTCAAAAGTTAAGGATGGAGACTTTATAGTATTCAATGGAGAGACTGGAGAAGTTATAATAAATCCTGATGAAGAAACTAAAGCAAAATATGCTAAATTAAAAGAAGATTTTGAAGAATATAAAAAATCATTACAATTATTAAAAGGAAAAGCATCTGTTACTTTAGATGGAAGACATGTAGAACTTGCAGGTAATATAGGTAGCCCTAATGATGTAGAAGGATTAATAAAAAATGATGCTGAAGGTGTTGGACTTTATAGAACAGAATTCTTATACATGGATAAAGATGATGCATTCCCAAGCGAAGAAGAACAATTTGAAGCATATAAAGCTGTACTTGAAGGAATGAATGGTAAGCCTATAGTAATAAGAACATTAGATATAGGAGGAGATAAGGAGTTACCATACTTTGATATGGAACCTGAAATGAATCCATTCTTAGGATATAGAGCTATAAGACTTTGCTTAGATAGAACTGATATATTCAAAACTCAGTTAAGAGCTTTATATAGAGCAAGTGTACACGGAAAATTAAGAATAATGTTCCCAATGATATCTTCACTTGAAGAATTATTAGCTGCTAAGGAAGTTATAAAAGAAGTTTTAGCAGAACTTGATGCAGAGGGTATAGCTTATTCTAAAGATGTAGAAGTTGGTATGATGATAGAAATACCATCATCAGCAATAATAACAGATATATTAGCTAAGCATGTAGACTTCTTCTCAATAGGAACTAATGACTTAATACAATACACTTGTGCTGTAGATAGAATGAATCAAAAGATAAGTCATTTATATAATCAATTTAATCCAGCAGTACTTAGACTTATAAAGATGACTATAGATAATGCTCATAAAGAAGGTAAATGGGTTGGAATGTGTGGGGAATCTGCAGGAGACCAAAGAATGATACCTATACTTTTAGGATTTGGCCTTGATGAATTCTCTATGAGTCCAATATCTATACTTCCAGCAAGAAAATTCATAACTTCAGTTAAGCATGAAGATATGAAGAAATTTGCAGATGAAGTATTAACTATGGGAACTGCAAAAGAAATAAAAGAATACATAGATAAAACTTTCAATATGTAATATATAATGGTCGCTAAATTAGCGACCTTTTAAAATATTAATAGGTTTTAGGATAGGTGATAAATATGGATAAGGTTATAAAAATTGAAAAACCTAAAGTATCACTAAATTTAGAAGAAATAAATAGTATATATAATGAAGTATACAATGAAGAAAAAATAGTAGATAAATTAATCGAAAATACTGATATAAGTGATATAAATCATATAAGTGTGAGTATTGATTCTTGTATTTTTAAAAATGTAAATTTTTATGATTGTGATTTTTCAAAAATAGATTTACTAGATGTAATATTTGAAAACTGTGATTTATCTAATATAAATTTTAATGATAGTAGTATATATAGAGTTGAATTTAAAAACTGTAAATTGATAGGTTGCTCATTTAATGATAATATTATGAAAAATGTATTATTTAAAGATTGTATAGCTAAATACAGTAATTTTTCTTTTTCAAAATTAAAAAATGTGGGATATAAAGATAGTAATTTAGAAAATAGTGTATTCCAAGAAATAATTAATGAAGGTATTATATTTGATAATTCAAATTTAAAAGAATCTAATTTTCATAAATCAAAGCTTAAAGGAATTGATTTTACTACATCGAATATTGAAAATATAGAAGTTGGTATTGAAGAAGTTAAAGAAGCTATATTTAATGTAACTCAAGCACTAGATTTGACAAGATTGATGAAAATTATTATAAAATAAAATTTTAATTATGGTTGTACAGTGGAACACAACCTTTCGTTCATATATGTATATAGAGAAGAGAGGTTTTTATATTAATAAGAGGGAGTGATTATATGAGTTTAATAATACCAAAAGATTATAAAAGTAGCTTAGGAGTAATTCAAACACAACAAGCTATAAAGGATTTAAAAGATTTTTTTGAACAAAGACTTGGTGAAGTTTTAAAACTTACTAGGGTATCATCACCATTATTTGTTCTTCCAGAAACAGGAACAAATGATAACTTAAACGGAGTTGAAAAAGCGGTAAGTTTTGAAGTTCCAGATATGAACCAAAAAGCTGAAATAGTTCAATCTTTAGCTAAATGGAAAAGAGTAGCACTTAAAAAGTATGGTTTTTCTAAAGGTAGAGGACTTTATACAGATATGAATGCAATAAGAAAAGATGAAAAATTAGATAATATACATTCTATATATGTAGATCAATGGGACTGGGAAGTTATAATAGATAAAGAGGATAGAAATATAGAAGTATTAAAAGAAACTGTTAGAAAAATATATGATGTATTTAAAGAAACAGAAGAAAGAGTACATGAAATATATCCTGAAATAAAAAAGATATTACCTAAAGAAATAACATTTATAACATCTCAAGAATTGTTAGATATGTACCCTAAATTAAATCAAAAAGAAAGAGAAGATGCCATAGTAAGGGAAAAAGGGGCTGTATTTATAATGCAAATAGGTAAAGAGCTTACTAATGGTCAAAAGCATGATGGAAGAAGCCCAGATTATGATGACTGGAATCTAAATGGAGATATATTATTTTATAATACAGTTTTAGATAATGCGATAGAACTATCTTCAATGGGAATAAGAGTAGATGAAGAAAGTTTAGATAGACAATTAAAATTATCTGGATGTGATGATAGACGTGAACTTGATTATCATAAAGCATTATTAAATGGAGAATTACCTTATACAATAGGTGGAGGAATAGGTCAATCAAGAATATGTATGTATTTTTTAAATAAAGCTCATATAGGAGAAGTTCAAGTTGGTATATGGCCAAATGAAATGATAGAAAAGTGTAGAAAAAATGGAATAGAACTACTTTAATAATAGCTATATTTATCAATTCTTATATTTACTATATAATATAACTTAAGTAAGCATATAGGAGTGATAAATATGAAAAATATTATTAGTTATATAGATTTCTTTTTAGATTTATTAAAAAGAATGCTAGTAAGGTTTAAAGATAACAAATTTGGGTTATCATTTATAATAAATATATTTGTTTTACCTGACTTTTTTGCAGATAAAAATGTTAGTATATTTAGTAAGTTTAAAGTTTTATTTTCATTGGCACTACCTATTATATATTTTGTATCATTTATAGATATAGTACCAGAGATTTTAACAGGAGTATTTGGATATATAGATGATATAATGGTAATGACATTTAGCTTAGGAAAAGTGAATGAAGAACTTCATAGATACAAAAAAAGCATAAAAGATAATAAAGATTCAAACGTAATTGATGGAGTAAATTTTCATATAAAAGATGATGAATAAAGGGTTAATTTTAACCCTTTATTTTATTAACTAAAACTATAAAGATAGTATAGGAAAATATTTAAGTAAAAAAGTTGTAAATACAACTAAATCATTATATAATAGTTGATATGCAATTTTACAGATTATACAAATTATAAATCAAAATATAAAATAGGAGGCGTCAATGAGTAACAGTCAACAAATTTTAGGAACAGAACCTATTGGAAAATTACTTTTAAGATATTCGCTACCAGCAATAATAGGTATGATGGTAAACGGATTATATAATGTAGTAGATAGAATATTTATAGGGAATATGCCAGGAGTTGGGCCACTTGCTATAACTGGTTTAGGTGTTACAATGCCTGTAATGACTATAATATTAGCATTTGGTATGCTTATAGGTATAGGAGCAGCTACTAATATTTCTATTAAATTAGGACAAGGAAAAAAAGACGAAGCAGAAAAGCTTATAGGAAATTCAATTACATTATCAGTAATAGTTGGATTAATAATAATGGCAATTGGATTATTATTTGGAGATCAAATACTTAAATTATTTGGAGCTAGTGAAGATAGCTTAGAATATGCAAAAGCATATATTAATATAATACTAATAGGAACTGTATTTAATCTAATCGGATTTGTTTTTAATAGTACTATTAGAGGTGATGGTAATCCAAAACTTTCTGCAAAGATAATGGTTGTAGGATGTTTGTTAAATATAATTTTAGATGCAGTATTTATTTTTGTTGTTAATATGGGTATAGGAGGTGCAGCATTAGCAACTATTATATCTCAGTTTATCACTGCTATTTGGGGATTATCTTATTATATAAAAGGAAAATCAAATTTAAAGCTAAATAAATCTAATCTAAAACTAGACAAATCATTAGTATATACAATAATTGTAATAGGAGCAGCTCCATTTGCTATGCAAATAGCGGCAAGTGGTGTTCAAGTAATAAGTAATAATGCACTTAGAACTTATGGTGGAGATTTAGCTATAGGTGCTATGGCTACTATAAACTCTATAATAATGATGGTAGGATTGCCAATAGTAGGTATAAGTCAAGGGGCACAGCCTATAATTGGATTTAACTACGGATGTAAAAAATATGATAGAGTAGAACAAACTCTTAAATTAGCTACAATAGCTTCTACGATAGGATTAACTATAGGTTGGGTAGTTGTTCAATTATATCCAGAACCAATAGTAAGTATGTTTAATAGAGATTCAGAACTTTTAAATATATCAGTAGATGGAATAAGAAAATACTTATTTATGATGCCTTTAATAGGAATGTCTATGATTGGATCAAACTATATTCAATCAATTGGTAATGCTAAACAATCAATGTTTTTAGGGTTACTTAGACAGGTAATATTATTAGTTCCTATGATGCTTATTTTACCAAAATTCTTAGGACTAGATGGTGTTTGGTTCTCTCAACCAGTAGCTGATGTAATATCTTTTATAATAACATTTATAGTAGTTAATAAAGAAGTTAAATCTCATAAAGATAAAGATATAGAAGATGCAGCTTAACTTATTAAATTTAATAAGTTGTTGTATAAAAATATAAATAAAAATTAAAGGTTGGGCTTACATAAAGCTCAACCTTTTTATATGATAGATTTTATACTATTTATTAATAATTTATTTTCTTCATGTTTTAATACACAAACTCTAAAGAAATATTCATTTAGTCCTTCAAATGAAGAACAATCTCTAATTATAATTCTTTTATTTAATAATTTACTTTTAAGTTCAGATGAAGTTAATTTCTTTGATTTTATTTCACATAATATAAAATTGCTATTAGTATTATATACTTTTAAATTATTTATTAAATTTAGTTCATCTAAAAGATATTTTCTTTCATTATTAATTAAATCATAGCTATTTTTTATAAAATCATAATCTTTAAACATTACTTCACCCATTATAGATGAAAATATATTTATATTCCATAAATCCAAGTGTGAGTTTATACTATTTTTTACTTTAGTATTAGATATAAGACCATAGCCTAGTCTAATACCAGGAGTTGAAAAGAATTTAGAAGTTCCTCTAATAACAAATAAATTATCATAAGTATCTACTAAACTAGTAGATGAAAATTTATCTATATCTGTAAATTCGATATAAGTTTCATCAATCATAAAAAATGAATTACTAGATTTAAGTAATTTTTCAATATTATTTTTAGAAAAAGTAAACCCAGTGGGATTATTTGGATTACATATGATAACTAAGTCATAATTATTATTGGATATAGTATTACATAAATCATTAATATCTATTATAAAGTCATTTTCTACTTTATGAAAATATTTATCTATATTACAGTTTATTTTATTTAATTCTTTTTCATATTCTGAATAAACTGGGCATATTAGTAGTGCATTAGTAGGATTAATAGTATTTATAAATCCTGATATTAGCTGTGTAGCTCCATTTCCTAAAACTATATTTTGACTTAAACATTTACAATAATTTGATATAGAATTTTTTAAATCTATATAATTAGGGTCTGGGTAAATTGATACCATATCTATATTATCTACAACGTATTTTTTTGCAATATTAGAACAGCCTAAAGGATTTATATTAGAACTAAAGTCAAAAAAATCAGATTTAGAAAATCCAAGACTCTTAGAAAGTTCATATAAATTTGCTCCATGATTTATATTCATAAAAAAACCTCCTTATATATTATTAATTATATATAAATAATAATATAAGTAAAAACTATATTATAAAATTTATTTATTTTATTTAAAAAATTATAATAAATAATTAAATAAATGAATAAAAATACGAATTATTACAAAAATAAATAAAAAAAAATTCAAAATATATATAATTTATGATATAATAATTATACTAAATATACGGAAAAAATGGAGGGTTTACTATGCTTAAAATTACAGAAAAAATGATAACGGAAGAACAATTATCTCAGAAAGTTGAAGAATTAGCTAAACAAATAGAAAAAGATTATGAAGGTCAATCTTTATTAGTAGTAGGAATACTTAAAGGAGCAAGTGTATTTGTTTCTGATTTAATAAGAAAAATAGATTTAGATGTTAATATAGATTTTATGAGCGTTTCAAGTTATGGTAGTGGAACTGAAAGTTCAGGAACTGTTAAAATATTAAAAGACTTAGATGTAGATATAGAAGGGAAAAATGTATTAATAGTTGAAGATATAATAGATTCTGGATTAACTTTAAGCAATCTAGTTGCAGCACTTCAAACTAGAAATCCAAAGTCATTAAAAATATGTACATTATTAGACAAGCCTCAAAGAAGAACAGCAAACATACATGTTGATTATGTAGGATTTGTTATAGAAGATAAATTTATAGTAGGATACGGAATAGATTGGGCAGAAAAATATAGAAACTTACCATATATAGGTGTAGTAGGAGAAGAATAAATTAAAATTTTTATAAAAGAGTCTCATATAGTAAATATATGAGGCTTTTTTGCATGGAAACATTACTAAGTATTAAAAATATATAAATAATAAGTTGTTTTATTTTAAAATTATAAAATTTAAAATATTAAACTACTTAAATATATATTTAGGGGGGAATAAATATGAGAGTAGATAATTATGTAATATTTAAATATATTGATATACCATATGATATAAAGAATAATATGATAGGTAAATCAATGCCTCTAAATGCTAATATAAGTTTTGAAGAACTTTCATATTTAAAGTTAACTTACTTTGGATTTGATAATAATACTCATATTGGAGAAATGATTGTCAATAAAAAGCTGGCAAAAGAAGTAGTAGATATATTTAAAGAACTATATAAAAATAGATATCCTATTGAAAAAATAAAACTAATAGATGAATACAATGCAAATGATAATTTATCTATGAAAGATAATAATTCATCTTCATTTAATTATAGAACTATTTGGGGAACTAATAAAATTTCAAACCATGGCAAAGGAATGGCAATAGATATAAACCCACTTCAAAATCCTCATGTAAAAGGAATAATAATTAGTCCACCTGAAGGAGAACTTTACAAAGATAGAAAAAATATTAGAAAAGGTATGATAATAAAAAATGATGTAGCTTATAATGCATTTATAAAAAGAGGTTGGAAGTGGGGAGGAGATTGGAATAATCCAGATTATCAACATTTTGAAAAAGTAATATATTAATAATAAAAAAGATTAGAATTACTATTTTCTAATCTTTTTTACATATTCTAAATGTTTTAATTTAGATTCAGGAGTAGGTCTAGAATAAGTTGATAATTTTTTGTAAATTCTAATCAAATCATCATCAGAGAATAAATCTTTTTTTTCATTTGAAATTTTATATAAAGTAGATTTAATATCCTTTTGATTTATAATATATGGATTATAAAATTGTTTATCAGAAGAATCATTACAAATATTCAAATTAGATTTATTCCCAAAAACAACTATTGAATTAAAATAAAAATCATCATATATATTTAATTTATTTTTTAAAGCTTCAATATGACTATTATTTTGATATAGTGGACTATATATTGAATTATTGGAGTAGCTCCAGTACTCATCAGAGTAATTTCCATTAATAATGGAGGAGATATTTTTACATTCAATAACGTATATACCACTTTTATGAAGTGCGACTAAGTCTATTTGAGAACTTTTTTTATCATCTAAATTAATAAGTAAATCTACTAATACTTTTTTGAAGCCATCAATAAATTTAATTTCATTAAAGGTTTTATATTCAAGAAACTCAGACTTAGACATTAATAAACAAGGAGTTTTATATCCTTTTTCGTATTCATAAGAAATATCATTATTTAAAACCCAACTATCACATATAGAATTATAATTTCTTATAATACCATTTAAATTATTAAAAAAATTACTCAAAATTTCACATCCTAATAAAATATTTTTTGTATTATATCCATAAATAAAATATATATACAAAAAATTATCAAAATAATAAGATTAAGTTTTTAATATTGAATAAATATGTATATTTATCAAGAAAATTTAGGTATAATTGCATAAGAGATAATTTATATAAAGGGGTGTTTAAATGGATATTCAATTAAGTGTATTAGAATTTTTTCAAAGTTTGAGATCACCAATATTAAATGCAATATTTTTAATATTTACCATAAGCACAGAACTTCCAATATTAGTATTATTTACGGCTACTATGTATTGGTGCATAAATAAAAAGATTGGTCAGAAGATATTATTTTCATTAGTTTCAAGTATAACATTAAATACAGGTATTAAGGAGTTTGTAAAAGCTTCAAGACCAATCGGTATAAAAGGACTAGATTCAATGAGAGTTTCTACTGCTACAGGATATTCTTTTCCAAGTGGACACACACAAAGTGCAACTACATTTTGGGTTAGTTTAATGATGATATTAAAAAAAACATGGATATATTTACTAGGGACAATAATAATTCTAGGAGTAGGTATATCTAGATTATATTTAGCAGTACATTGGCCAATTGATGTATTATTTGGATGGATATTTGGAGTAATATTTACTATTTTATTTTGTAATATATTTGATTATGTAGATAAAAATAAAAGCTATAATATACTATTAATAGTTTTAGGACTATTCATATTATCTTCATTTATAATAAATAGTAGTAAATATATAAAGATATTAGGTCTTATTACAGGGTTTATACTTGGATATATAGTTGAAGATAAATATATACAATTTGAAACTAGAATAAAGAGAAATAAATATAATTTTAGCTCAAAGAAAGATAATAAATTAATATTTACAAATGTATACAGATTTATAGTTGGAATATTTACTCTAGCATTAATATATATAGGTTTTAAATATATAATGCCACAAGGATTAGTATATGATTATATAAGATACACTATAACTGTATTTTATGGTATAGCAGGAGCTCCTGCTGTATTTAAATTACTTAAATTAAACTAAGTTTTATAAATACAAAATTGAGGTGGAAATTTGAAAAAAGTAGTAGTGATAGGAGCTGGTGCAGCAGGAATGATGGCAGCAGCAATAGCAGCAGATAGAAGATTAGATGTAATATTACTTGAAAAAAATAATAGAGTTGGAAGAAAAATATTAATAACAGGAAAAGGTAGATGTAATATAACTAGTGATTGTGAAATAGAAGAATTAATAGAAAATGTTCCTACAAATGGTAAATTTTTATATAGTGCTTTTTATACATTTACAAATACTGATGTTATAAATATGTTTAATAATTTAGGGGTTAAAACAAAAACTGAAAGAGGAAAAAGAGTATTTCCAAAAAGTGATAAGGCACATGATATAGCTAATGCACTTGAAAAGCAAATAAAAAAAAAAGTAAAATTAATGCTAAATTCTAAGGTAGATAAGATAATATCTAAAAATAATAAAATAGAAAAAGTAATATTAGAAAATAAACAAGAAATAAAATGTGATTCTGTAATAATTGCAACTGGAGGACTTAGTTATCCACTAACAGGTTCGACAGGTGATGGATATAAATTTGCAAAGTCGTTAGGACATACAATAATTGATACAAAACCATCTTTAATTGGAATAGAAGTTAGAGAAAATTTTGTAAAAGAACTTGAAAAATTAAGTCTTAGAAATATAGCAATAAAGGTTTATAATAGTAAAAATAAAAAAGTATATGATGACTTTGGAGAACTTGAATTTACTAAATATGGACTTGATGGACCAGTAATAAAGTCAGCAAGTTGTAGAATGAAAGATACAACAAAGGAAAGCTATAAAATATCAATAGATTTAAAACCTGCACTAGATGAAGAAAAGTTAGATAAGAGGATTCAAAAAGATTTTCAAAAATATACTAACAAGAAGTTTGAAAAGGCATTAGGTGATTTACTTCCTAAAAAATTAATACCTATAATAATAAAATTAAGTGAAATAGATCCTCAAAAAGTAGTTCATCAAATATCTAAGGAACAAAGAAAAAATTTAGTTAAATTATTAAAAAACTTTACTTTTACAGTAAAAAGATATAGACCCATAGAAGAAGCTATAATAACATCTGGAGGAATAAAAGTAAGTGAAATAAATTCAAGTACTATGGAATCTAAGATTATAGAAGGATTGTTTTTTGCAGGTGAGGTTATAGATGTTGATGCCTATACAGGAGGATTTAATCTTCAAATTGCATTTTCAACTGGATATTTAGCAGGATATTATTGTTAATTTATATTGTTGATTATATAAAGTTGTTTCCAAAAATTACCGAGTATTAAAGACAGAGAATTTCATATAATACTACCAAGCAACAAAATTAAAAGAAAGAAGGTAATCAACAATGTCAAACAATAACAACAATAATAAAACAGTAGTACCAGGAGCTAAACAAGCTTTAAATCAAATGAAATTAGAAATAGCTAACGAATTAGGAATGGCTAACTACCAACAAGTAGATAAAGGAAACCTTACAGCTAGAGAAAATGGTTATGTAGGTGGATATATGACTAAGAAGTTAGTTGAAATGGCTGAACAACAATTATCAGGAAAACAACAATAATATAAAGTTGCTTAAAAGCCTTATAGTAAGACTATAAGGCTTTTTTAGTATACTTAATAATTTTAATTATTATTTATCTAAAGATATAATACTTTCTTTTATAATAGTATCTTTATAATTTCCATCATATTGCCAACTATTTTTTTTGTCAGTATCAGTATAGGCTGTTATATTTAATTTTCCTAAGTTTTCACTACTAGAATTTCTAATATTAGTACCTATATATCTTATATACTTTAATGCATCAACCTCATTATCTACATTTGGTAATTCACACTCTATGAAAGTTTCATCATTTTCTGTTTCAACTGATAATACCTCATACTCTTTTGGTGATGCATTAGACCCTAAATTTAATTTATAATATTGTTTTATACTGATAGAATTATCACCTGTACTTGATATTTTAGTAATAGGATCTGTATCTTCAGAATTATTAAATAAATGGATTTCTAAATTGCTATCATATTCATTTTCAAAGATTTCATATAAAGAGATTAGTTCATCAGTATTAAAATCTTTTTTTAAAAGAACACTGTATATATCTTTATCTTCTTCTTTTTGTGTTTCTAATAATTCATAATCTTCATTTGTTAAAGTAGGTATTTTTTCTTTATTATCTTCACTAGCATATATACTTTTTGAAGAAAATATAGTTTCATTACTTCCTATAGATATAAATCCAGATACTAATCCTGTTATCAAACAACTTATTATTACAATTTTTTTTTCGTTAATATTCTTCATAAAAATATACCTCCAATAATTATATTACTATAAATAATAAAAAAATAATACATAATATGACAAATATAAAAATTCCTTTTTATGTAAAAGTGTATTAATTATATTTTTTAGGCTTAAGGAATAAAAGTATAAACTATGGACATAATAAAAATATATTGATTATGGAGGAGTTAATTATGTCTACAGTAAACTTTGAAGAAATAAAAACTAAATTTATAAACGCAGATTTAGATGAAAAAATACGTATATATACAACAACAGAAGGGTTATCAGTAATGCAATTTAGAGAGTTATTAAAGTATTATCCAATACAACATTTATCTAAGCTTGAAAAAGCATTAGGATAAAAAAAGAAGTCATATGACTTCTTTTTTTATATTTAAGTAGGTATATTTACATAATTATAAATTCTTTCATCACCTAAATTTATAGTACCAGTAGTTATGTATTGTATTATACTTTCAATATCATCAGAGTTTAAATATTCATAAGGTATATTTAAACTACATTCATTATCAACTAATAAGTTTTTAAGTTTAATTTTTTGATTAATAGTAGGTTTTTTTTGAATAGATTTTTTCTTTCCTTTTTTGTAATTAGGTAAGTTATCATTTTGAATATTAATTAACTTATCTATGTAATTAATATATGAAGCTTTAAAATCAGAGTCTTTTAAAATATTAGTATCAATAATATGATATATATCTTCATTAGATAAAATATTATCAGCAAACTTATCAGCTGTTAGTTTGCCACTAACAATACCTTTTTGATATTTTCTAAGTACTTTTTTAGTATAATTATATATTTTGCTGCGTGTATCAAGGTTAAGTTGTTCAATTTGCATAGCAATCATCCTCTCAATTAAATGCTAAAAGATATTATACATATATTATTGACAAGTATAAAAAATATTATAATTGTAAAAATTACAAATATATGTAAAAAGGAGTGATAATTATGATAAATACACTAATTAACAATTTATATTCAAATAAAATAAGACCTAAAATGGAAGGGAATTTAGAAGAACCTATATATATAGTTAAGAAAGAAGCGTCAGGGTTTGTTAACACTATTAAGAATATTCATAGCATTATAACAAAACTTATATTAGTTATGGTATCGAGCTTTATAGTTTTTATATCCTTTAATATTAGTATACAAATAGGTGTGATGTCTTTAATAATGCTTTTTTTAGTTTTGTCGTATTATAGAAAGAGAATAGTTTATATAGCTATTAAATTTAGTAATCTTTATATAGGTCGTAAGTATACTACTATAATAGAATATACTAAATATAAATTATCAATGTTTATAAAATATGCTATAAGTACAAAATGTAAGAAATATATAACTTTAATATGTAACTTAATGATAATAGGATTTTTTATGGGTTTTAATATAATTATAAAAATATGTTCTTTATTGACATTTATCTTTATATTAAAAGAAATTTATATATCTATATACAAAATAACAAATAAAAAAATATAATTATCCTAATTGTTTACTACAAAAGTTATATATAGTAATATTAAGTAGATAAAAAAATAGGGGAGGGGAGGAATTAATATGAATACTAAATGTAGTGATATTTCTAAAATGAAAATTTTGGTAGAAGTATCAACGATGGTAACACAATCTTCAGACTTTTTTGAGATAAAAGACAAAATAATAGAAAAAATGCTTGAAGTTGTTCATCCTACTAAGGCATGTGTGAACTTATTTTATAAAAATAATTATCAATATGCTTATTTAGTATGTTCTGAAACTTTAGATTATGTTCCTCAAGTTTTTCCAACAACAACTCCAAGAGGAGTAAAGATAGATTTTCAAGATTATCCAGAATATATACGAGAATCGGTAAAAGAGAAAAAAATAATATATATAAAGAATGTATTTGAAGATGACAGGGCTATAGGAGAAAGAAGTTTAGCTAAAAACGAAGGGTACATTGGTAGAATAGTTTTTCCATTTATTATAAATCATAAAGTTGTAGGATTTATGACTTGTTTTTTAAGAGAGGAAGATATTTTGACAGAACAAGATATAGATTTTATATCATCGATAGCTTCACTTTTAGCACTATCTGTAGAAATAACTGATAAAAACAATAGAACACTCTTATTAGTTCAAAAATTAAGAGGAGCAATATTATCTATTAATGAAGCAACAAAAAAACTTTACTTAAATAGAAATATAAATGAGTTTTTACAACATTTAAGTAAGCAGGCTACTGATATAACAAATAGCAAAGATGCAATAATATTAATTGATGAGAATGAATATAAAGACAAATTATTTAATTATTATAGTACAGAGGGTAGTAATAAAGGAAATCTAGAAAAAATATTAAGTTATACTTTAAAGCAAAATCATATAGGTCATTATGAAAATAATATAAATATAAAAGACAAAGATGGAAATAAGATAAATAGTTATATATATTATAAATTAAAAAATAAAAATAAAATAATGGGATGTATTATATGTTCAAATAGTCAAAGTTACACTAATGATGATTTAAATATATTAAGTATATTAGCAAAGCAAGTTGCAGTTGGTATGCAGCTTTATAAGTACAATGTTGAAGAAGTAAAGCATAAAGTATTAGCTAATGAGTTAAACTTATTAAATCAACAGCAAAAACTTATAATGGATAAAAGTAAAATGGAATGCAATGATAAAAAGGAATTAGATTTTTATCATAGGCCAGCAAGAGTTGTAGGCGGAGATTTTTACTATGCTGTAAAATTAGACGAAAATAAGATTGTATATATAGTGGCAGATGTTATGGGACATGGTATTGTTTCAAACTATGTAGTTGCTATGATAAAGGGAGCATTTAAGGTACTTGCTTATCAATATAGTACACCAGCAGATATAATGACAAATTTAAATAAATTATTATATGATGAATTTGATAAAATGGGTGTATTTACGACTTGTTTAATAAATTTAGTAAATATGAAAGAAAATACAATTGCAATATCAAATGCAGGTCATTATAGCCCTATAATGATAAAAAGTGATGGTAGTTTAGTAAATAATATAAAGTGTAAAAAGGGAGTTCCAATTGGAGTACTAGAAGATACGACATACGTTAATAACACATTAGATATATCTGATTATCCAATGGTTTGTATGTACACTGATGGTATATTAGAAATAAAAAATGATAATAAAGAAGAATATGGAATAGAAGGACTTGAAAACTTTATGAAAAATAATTTTAAGTTTAATCAAGAAACAATAATAGACAACTTAAAGCATGAACTAAATGAATTTTCTAGAAAAGATAGCTATGATGATGATATACTAATTGTTATGTTAAGAGATAAATAAAAAAGGTATTATATAAATAATAAATAAAAGAAGCTTGATTAATCAAGCTTCTTTAACATATAAGGATTTATAGTATAAACAATCAATATAGTTTTAAGGAGGGTATATGTTAAGATACTTAACTAGTGGAGAGTCACATGGACAAAGCTTAATATCAATATTAGATGGAGTGCCTTCAAATATTGAGCTAGATATAGATGAAATAAATAAAGAGCTTCAAAAAAGGCAATGTGGATATGGCCGTGGCGGTAGAATGGCAATAGAAAAAGATAAAATAAATATAATAGGAGGAGTAAGAGGCAAAGTTACTTTAGGAGGCCCTATATCAATAGAAATAAAAAATAAAGACTATCAAAATTGGATAGATTATATGAATCCAATGGAAGAGGTTGATTTACAAAGAAGAAAAGTAAACAATGTAAGACCAGGACATGCTGATTTAGTTGGGTGTTTAAAGTATGATTTTGATGATGCAAGAAATGTATTAGAAAGGTCAAGTGCTAGAGAAACTGCAAGTAGAGTAGCAATAGGAGCTATATGTAAACAAATATTAAAAAATTTCAATATTGAGTTTGCATCACATGTAGTACAAATTGGAAATGTAAAAGATACTAAAACTTATGATTTTGATTATATAAAAGAAAATGTTGATAATAGTGTAGTAAGATGTATAAACAAAGAAGTGGAACAAAGTATTATAAAAGAAATTGATAAAGTAAAAAAAGAAGGAGATACATTAGGTGGAATTATAGAAATAAGAGTAAAAAATGTAGTTCCAGGACTTGGATCATATACTCATTTTGACAAAAAAATAGATGGGGAATTAGCTATGCATTTAATGGGAACACAGGCTATTAAAGGTGTAGAAATTGGACTAGGATTTGAAATAGCATCATTACCAGGGTCTAATGTTATGGATGAGATTTATTATAATGAAGATGAAGGTATAAAAAGAAATAGCAATAGGCTAGGTGGAATAGAAGGAGGTATGACAACAGGAGAAGAGATAATTATAAGATGTATAATGAAGCCAATACCAACTTTATATAAGCCTCTAAGTTCTATAAATATAAATACTCTAGAAAATTATCAAGCAAGTATTGAAAGATCAGATAATTGTGCAGTACCAGCATGTAGTGTAGTTTGTGAAAATGTAGTTGCATTTGTTATTTGTAAATATTTTTTAGAAAAAATAGGTGGAGATAATTTAAATGATCTAAAATCTAATTATGAATCATATACAAAAAGGTTAGGTGAAGCTGGATGGAGAAGATAGTAAATTCTATATGTAATGTATTTATAGATGAAAACTTTAAAAGCTTTAATGATGTAATATGTGAACATTATAATGATGAAAATATAAATAAAATATATGATAAAGTTTTGGTAATAACAGATACAAATGTATATAATTATCATTTAGAAGAGTTAGTTAATAATATAAAATCCAAATATATATATAAATATATAATTCCTGATGGTGAATATTCTAAATCAATAGATATATATGAAGAAATAATAAATTATTGTATTAGAATAAATTTATCTAGGAAGTCTTTAATAATAGCACTTGGTGGAGGGGTTGTTGGAGACCTTGCAGGATTTATAGCATCAACATATATGAGAGGGATAGATTTAGTACAAGTTCCAACTTCACTTTTGGCTCAAGTAGATTCATCAATAGGAGGTAAGGTAGGAATAAATTTAGGTAATATAAAAAATATAATAGGAAGTTTTTATCAACCTAAATTTACATATATAAATACAAATACCTTAAGAACTTTACCATATGAAGAATTTATAGGTGGTATTGCAGAGGTAATAAAGTATGCAATAATTTACGATTACGAATTTTTAGATTATCTTATAGAAAATAGTGAACAAATATTAAATAAAGAAAATGAATTCTTAAAATACCTAGTTACAAAGTGTGCAAGTATTAAGGTAGATGTTGTAGGTAAGGATGAAAAAGAAGGTAGTTTGAGAAAAATATTAAACTTTGGACATACATTTGGTCATGGAGTAGAAAAGCTTTGTAATATTAGCCATGGATATGCAATAAGTATAGGAATGAATATGGCATTTAAATTATCTTTAAATGAAAATCTAATAACTAAAAATTATTATGATAAATTTATAAAAGCATGCACTAAATATGAACTACCGTTAACATTTAATTTAGACGAAGATATAATAAAAGTTTTAGATATAATGAAAAATGATAAGAAAAATAGTTTTTCAAAAATAAATTTAGTATTACCTACTTCTTATGGAAAAGTAGAAATTATAGATTATATAGACGATGAAAAAATACTTGATGTTATAAAGGAGTGTCATAATGCTTAAAGGTAGTTTTGAACTTATAGGAGATAAATCCATATCTCATAGAGCAATAATGTTTTCTTCAATATCCAAAGGACATAACAAAATAAGTAACTTTTTAATGGGAGAAGATTGCTTAAGTACAATAGATTGTTTTAGAAAAATGGGTGTTGATATAAAAATAGAAAATAAAGATGTAATAGTAAGAGGTAACGGTATATATGGTCTTAAAAAGCCAAATAATATATTAGATGTTGGAAACTCAGGGACAACTATAAGACTTATTATGGGGATATTAGCAGGAAATAAATTTGATGCAACACTTATAGGTGATAATTCAATAGGTAAAAGACCAATGAAAAGAGTAACAGAACCACTTAGAAGTATGGGATGTAAAATAGAAGGTAAAGATGATGCAAATTATACACCAATAAAAATATATGGTGGAAATTTAAGTTCTATAAATTATAAGATGCCAGTAGCATCAGCACAAGTAAAGTCAGCAATAATACTTGCAAGTCTTTATGCAGACAAAATGTCTACAATAGAAGAAAAGGTAAAAAGTAGAAATCATACAGAAATAATGCTTAAATCATTTGGAGCAGATATAGATGTTAATAATCTAAAAATAAATATAAATCCAGTAGACGAACTTTATAGTCAAGATATATATGTTCCAGGAGATATATCTTCGGCAGCATTTATAATAGTTGGTGCATTAATAAGTAAGGGTTCTGAAGTATTAATAAAAAATGTAGGATTAAATGAAACAAGAACAGGAATAATTGATGTTGTAAAGTCTATGAATGGAAATATAGAGATATTTAATAAAAGATTAGTTGGTGGGGAGATTGTTGGTGATATTTTAGTAAAGTACACACCAAATTTATGTGCAACAACAATAGACAAAACTATAATACCAAGATTGATTGATGAAATACCAGCAATAGCAGTATTAGCATCTCAGGCTGAGGGAACAACTATAATAAAAGATGCAAAAGAACTAAAGGTAAAAGAAAGTAATAGAATAAAAGCCGTAGTAGATAACTTAAAAAATATGAATTGTGATATAGAAGAACTTGAAGATGGAATGATAATAAAAGGTAAGAATAAATTAAAAGCATCGTACATACAAACTTATAATGATCATAGAATAGCAATGGCATTTTCAATAGCAAATTTAATCTGTGAAGAAGAAATAAAATTAGATAATCCAAATTGTGTGGATATATCATTTCCAGGATACTTTGATTTATTAAACTCTCTTAGGAAATAATGTATTTAAAGTATAAAAATTATAGATAATTATAAAAATACAAAAGTAATCAAAATTATTTGATTTACTTTTAAATATTATGTATAATTGTATCGTGTATACAATATTTTCTATCAAATATTAGGAGGAATTTTACTATGAAATTACCAATAGCATTATCAAATAGACATGTACATTTAAGTAAAGAAGATATAGAAGTGTTATTTGGTGCTGGGCATGAGTTAACTCACTTTAAGCCATTATCTCAACCAGGACAATATGCTTGTGAAGAAAAAGTTGACTTAGTAGGACCAAAAGGTACTATAAAAGGTGTTAGAGTTTTAGGACCAGCTAGACCAGCTACACAAGTAGAAATATCTTTAGCAGATGGATTTGCATTAGGTATAAAAGCACCAATAAAAGAATCTGGAGATATAGCAGGAACTCCAGGAGTTAAATTAGTAGGACCAGCTGGAGAAGTTGAATTATCTGAAGGTGTTATAGTAGCTTCTAGACATATACATATGAGTGATGAAGATGCTAAAAACTTCGGTGTTACTGATAAGCAAATAGTTAAAGTTAGAACTTTCGGACCAAGAGCTGTAGTGTTTGAAAATGTATTAGTTAGAGCAAATCCTAACTTTGCATTAGAAATGCACGTAGACGTTGAAGAAGGAAACGCTGCAGGTGTTAGAAATGGTGATGAAGTAGAATTAATAGTTGAATAATTATTAAAAAATTGAAGATATGTGAAATTCACATATCTTTAATTTTGTGATTTATTTAAATTTAACATACAAAAGCAAGAATAATTATGAAAAAGCAAAGTATGCTTTGGTATACTATATATACAAAATGTTCATACATGAAAAAACTTTATAATTGCTATATAAATTATGCATATTATCATCATATAAATACCATCAAAATATAATTAAATTGTGTATGCTAAATAGTCTATAGGAAAAAATAAGTTTATATAGTTTTTGTAATGTAATAACATATTATGTGATAAATATAATATAGACAAAAGGAGGATACAACAATGAATAACAAAATAGCAAATATGATAGACCATACAGTATTAAAAGCTGTAGCAACTAAAGAAGATGTAATAAATATATGCAAAGAGGCTAAAAAACACAACTTCTTTTCAGTATGTATAAATCCAACACATGTTGCATTAGCTAAGAAAGAATTAGAAGGAAGCAATGTGGCTGTTTGTACAGTTATAGGATTCCCTTTAGGAGCAAATACTCCAGCTGTAAAAGCTTTTGAAACTAAAGATGCAATAGCAAATGGTGCCAACGAAGTTGATATGGTTATAAACATAGGAGCTTTAAAAGAGAAAAACTATGATTTAGTATTTGAAGATATAAAAGCAGTTGTTGATGCAGCTGATAAAAAAGCATTAGTAAAAGTAATAATAGAAACTTGCTACTTAACTGATGAAGAAAAAGTAAAGGCTTGTGAATTAGCAGTTAAGGCTGGAACTGATTTTGTAAAAACTTCAACAGGATTTGGCACAGGTGGATCAACTCCAGCTGATATAAAATTAATGAGAGAAACAGTAGGGCCTAACATAGGAGTTAAAGCTTCTGGTGGAGTAAGATGTGAAAAAGATGCAATATCCGTAATAGAAGCTGGAGCAAGTAGAATAGGTGCTAGTTCATCAATAGCAATAGTAAGTGGAGATAACACTACTGGTAGTGATTATTAATATAAAAATTATAGGGCTTAGAAATAAGCTTTATAATTTGGGTTATTACAAAAAAAATGTTTTAAATTGTAGTATTGAGGGTATATAGTATACAAGAAACAAAACTATGTAGAAATTTAAGTGATTTTATAATAAATGATTATATTTCTATAATAAACGCTTATGATACATATGTAATTAATTAAAAAGGATTTTCTCCAAAAGTATAGAAGTTTTTATGTAAATTATTTATGTATTGGGGGATGAATGTATAAATTTATACATTATATTCAAAGTGCAAATTTAATTATTTAAGTACAATTGGAGTAATATATAAGGAGGATACACGATCATGGCTAAGTTTATGAAAACACTTGATGGAAATACAGCTGCTGCTCATGTTGCTTATGCGTTTACTGAAGTTGCTGCTATATTCCCAATCACTCCATCTTCAACTATGGCTGAGGTAGTTGATGAATGGTCAGCACAAGGAAGAAAGAATATATTTGGACAACAAGTTAAAGTTGTTGAAATGCAATCAGAAGCAGGTGCTGCTGGAACATTCCACGGAGCATTACAAGCTGGTGCTTTAACAACTACATTTACAGCATCTCAAGGGCTATTATTAATGTTACCAAATATGTATAAAGTTGCAGGAGAATTACTTCCAGGAGTATTCCATGTAAGTGCTCGTGCTTTAGCGTCACAAGCATTATCTATATTTGGAGATCATCAAGACGTTATGGCTGCTCGTCAAACAGGATGTGTAATGTTAGTATCTGGATCAGTTCAAGAAGTTGCAGATATAGCACCAGTTGCTCATTTAGCTGCACTAGAAGGAAGATTACCTTTTGTTCACTTCTTTGATGGATTTAGAACATCACATGAAATACAAAAAGTAGAATTATTAGAATATGATGATTATGCAAGTTTAATAAATAATGAAGCTCTTGAAGCGTTTAGAAATCAAGCTTTATCTCCAAACCACCCAGTTACTCGTGGTACTGCTCAAAATGATGATATATACTTCCAAACAAGAGAAGCTTCAAACAAATACTACAATAATATAGTAGGTGTAGTAGAGAAGTACTTAAATAAAGTTGGAGAATTAACAGGAAGAAATTACGGACTATTTGATTACTATGGAGCACAAGATGCTAAACATGTTTTAGTAGCTATGGGTTCTGTAACAGAAACAATAGAAGAAACAATAGATTACTTAAATGCTAGAGGAGAAAAGATAGGTTTAGTTAAAGTTCACTTATATAGACCATTCTCAACTAAGCATTTCTTAGACGCTATACCAAAAACAGCTGAAAGAATATGTGTACTAGATAGAACTAAAGAACCAGGTTCAATAGGAGAACCATTATACTTAGATGTTCGTGGAGCATTCTATGATTCAGAAAGAAATCCATTAATAATAGGTGGAAGATATGGATTAGGATCAAAAGATACTACTCCTACAGATATAAAAACTATAATAGAAAACTTACAAGCAGATGCTCCTAAGAATAACTTTACAGTAGGTATAGTTGATGATGTAACTAATACATCATTAACACAAGCTGAGCCAATAAAGATAGTTTCAGAAGGAACAGTAAGATGTAAGTTCTGGGGATTAGGATCAGATGGTACAGTTGGAGCTAATAAGCAAGCTATAAAGATAATAGGGGATCACACAGATAAATATGCTCAAGCTTATTTTGCATATGACTCTAAAAAATCTGGTGGTATAACTATGTCTCACTTAAGATTTGGTAATGAGCCAATAAGAGCTACATATTTAATAGATGAAGCTGATTATATAGCATGTCATAACCAATCATATGTAAATCAATATGATTTATTAAAGGGACTTAAAAAAGAAGGTACTTTCGTACTTAACACTATATGGAATGCAGAAGAATTAGATCAACATTTACCAGCAAAAATGAAGAGATTCATAGCTGAAAATGAAATAAACTTCTACACTGTAAATGCTACTAAGATAGCTTCAGAAATAGGTCTTGGAAACAGAATAAACATGATAATGCAATCAGCATTCTTCAAGTTAGCTAATATAATACCTCAAGAAGAAGCTGTAGAATACTTAAAAGATTCTATAAACAAAGCTTACGGTAAAAAAGGTGAAAAGATAGTTAACATGAACTATCAAGCAGTTGAACAAGGAGCTAATTCTATAGTTAAAGTAGAAGTTCCAGAATCTTGGGCTCAAGCAACAGATGAAAAGAAAGATGAAGTAGTTGAACCTGACTTCATTAAGAATATATTAAGACCAATGAACGCACAAGAAGGTAACGACTTACCAGTAAGTGCATTTAATGGAATAGAAGATGGTACATTCCCATGCGGAACTGCAGCATACGAAAAACGTGGAGTAGCTGTAAATGTACCAGAGTGGATAGTTGATAATTGTATCCAATGTAACCAATGTGCTTATGTATGTCCACATGCATGTATAAGACCAGTTTTAGTAAATGAAGAAGAATTATCTAATGCACCAGAAGCTTTCAATACACAAGTAGCAAAAGGTAAAGGATTTGAAGGATTACACTACAGAATGCAAGTAAGTCCAATGGACTGTACAGGATGTGGAAACTGTGCTGACATATGTCCAGCTAAAGGTAAAGCTTTAGTTATGAAGCCTCTTGGAACTCAAGATGTTGAAGTTGAAAACTGGGAATTTGGTGTAGACCCAACTAAGGTAGCTCCAAAAGGAGATGTAATGAATGTTAATACTGTTAAAGGTAGTCAATTTAGACAACCATTAATAGAATTCTCAGGAGCTTGTGCTGGATGTGGAGAAACTCCATACATCAAGTTAGTTACTCAATTATTCGGAGATAGAATGATGATAGCTAATGCTACTGGATGTTCATCAATATGGGGAGGATCAGCTCCATCAACTCCATACACAGTTAACCATGAAGGAAAAGGTCCATCTTGGGCAAACTCATTATTCGAAGACAATGCTGAATTCGGATTAGGTATGTTATTAGGTGTTGAACAAATAAGAAATAAAATATCTGATGTTATGCAAGAATTAGTAACTATGGATATATGTGAAGAAGCTAGAGCTGTATTTACTGAATGGCTAGAAAATAAAGAAGATGCAAATGGATCACAAGTTGCTGCTAAGAAAGTAGAAGCATTATTAGCTAATGCTCATCATATACAAAATGAAGAAGTTAGAGCTTTAGTTAAGGAAATAGAAAGTAGAAAAGATTACTTAGCTAAGAGATCTCAATGGATACTTGGAGGAGATGGATGGGCTTATGACATCGGATACGGTGGATTAGATCACGTTCTTGCAAGTGGAGAAAATATAAATGTATTAGTATTTGATACAGAAATCTACTCAAATACAGGAGGTCAAGCTTCTAAGTCAACTCCAGTTGCTGCAATGGCTAAGTTCGCTGCTGCTGGTAAGAGATCTAAGAAGAAAGACTTAGGTATGATGGCTATGAGTTATGGAAATGTATACGTAGCTCAAGTTGGTATGGGTGCAGATAAGAACCAATTAATGAAGGCTATAGTAGAAGCTGAGGCTTATGATGGACCATCATTAATAATAGCTTACTCACCATGTATATCACATGGCTTAAAAGAAGGTATGGGAAGAGCTCAAGCTAACATAGAGCAAGCTGTTAAAGCTGGATACTGGCATTTATACAGATACAACCCAACTCTAAAAGCTCAAGGTAAGAATCCATTTACATTAGATTCTAAAGAACCAACAGAAAGCTTCAGAGACTTCTTAATGGGTCAAGTAAGATACTCTGCTATAGCTAAACAATTCCCAGAAGTAGCTGAAGAATTATTCAACTCAGCTGAGGAAATGGCTAAAGAAAGATATGAAAATTATAAGAGATTAGCTCAACAAGAGATGGTTTTACAATAATTTTAAAATAAAGGATGAACTTATATAAGTTCATCCTTTTTAATTTATATAAAAATGCTATATAATATAAAATAATAAATGATTGTACTTATTATTTGGAGGAAATTATATACACTATATAAAAAATGGAGGTATTTATTTGAAAACATTAGATAATCAAATGAAGTACTTAAAGCTTTTATCAAAGCAGTACCCTAGTATATCTAAGGCTAGTACTGAAATTATAAATTTAGAAGCTATACTTAATTTACCAAAAGGAACAGAACACTTTTTAACAGATATACATGGTGAGTATGAGCCATTTGTTCATGTTTTAAAAAATGGATCAGGAGTTATAAAAAGAAAGATAGAAGAACTATTTTCAAATACATTAAGAGAAAGTGAAAAGAAATCGTTAGCTACACTTGTTTATTATCCAGAGCAAAAACTTGACTTAATAATAAAAGAAGAAAATAATATAAATGATTTTTATAGAATAAATATATATAGACTTATAGAACTTTGTAGATATGCATCAAGTAAATATACTAGATCGAAAGTTAGAAAACTTTTGCCAAACGATTTTAGATATATAATAGAAGAACTTTTACATGAAGATATAGATAGCAAACATAAACAAGAGTATTATAAAAGTATAGTAGAAACTATAATTGAAATAGATAGAGCAAAAGAATTTATAATAGCAATATCTAAGGTTGTACAAAAGCTTGTTGTAGATAAGCTTCATATATTAGGAGATATATATGATAGAGGTCCTAGACCAGATATAGTAATGGATACTCTTATGGATTATCATAGTGTAGATATACAGTGGGGAAACCATGATGTATTATGGATGGGAGCTGCATCTGGTCAAAAAACTTGTATAGCTAATGCGCTTAGAATATCTGCTAGATATGCAAATCTAGATATTATTGAAGATATATATGGTATTAATTTATTGCCTCTTGCAACATTTGCAATGGATGTATATAAAGAAGACCCATGTATTAATTTTATTCCAAAGATAAGTGATGAAAGTGTATCAAGTACAGAAAAATCATTAATAGCAAAGATGCATAAAGCAATAAGTATAATTCAGTTTAAGCTAGAAGGTGAAGTTATAAAGAAAAGACCTGAATTTGATATGAATCATAGACTTTTACTAAATAATATAAATTATGATAAAGGGACTATATCAATAAAGGGCAAGACATATAATCTAAAAGATTCATATTTTCCAACGATAGACAAAAATAACCCATATAAGCTTACAGAAAAAGAAAATATAGTTATTGAAAAGTTAGTTTCTTCATTTAAAAATAGCGAAAAACTTCAAAAACATGTTTCATTTTTATTTTCTAAAGGAAGTATATATTTGACGGTTAACTCTAATTTATTATTCCATGGATGTATACCTTTAAATAAAGACAAAAGTTTTATGTGTATGAACATACAAGGCAAAAAATATTGTGGTAAAGAGCTAATGGATAAAATGGAAGTATTAGCAAGAGAAGGTTATTTCTTTGAAGATAACACTGAACAAAAACAATATGGCATGGATATAATGTGGTATTTATGGACAGGTAAATGTTCATCATTATTTGGAAAAGATGATATGGCTACATTTGAAAGATATTTTATAGATGAAAAAGAAACACATAAAGAAAATAAAAATCCATATTTTAAACTAAGAGAAGATGAAAATATGTGTGAGAAAATATTTAAAGAGTTTAACCTAGACCCACAAGAAAGTCATATAATAAATGGACATGTTCCAGTAGAAAGTAAAAATGGAGAAAGTCCTATAAAAGCTAATGGTAAGATATTAGTTATAGATGGTGGTTTTTCAAGGGCTTATCAAAATAAAACAGGTATAGCTGGGTATACCTTAATATATAATTCTCAAAAACTTCAATTAGTATCTCATGAACCATTTACATCAGCAGAAGAAGCAATAGTAAATGAAACTGATATATTATCAACTACAATAGTCGTTGAACATAAAGTAAAAAGAAAAACAGTAAGAGATACTGATGCCGGGAGAAAACTTGAAGAAGAAGTAAAAGATTTAAAATTATTATTAATGGCATATAAAAAAGGGTTAATAAAAGAAATGCAATAGAAGTCAATTGACTTCTATTTTTTCTAATTTATATTTGTAAAATAATCTATAAAAAGGTTTTCAAACTTCTTGACATAAATATTTAGATATATTAAAATTAATGTATAAATTAAATAAATCGGATTGTTACTGATAAGCAGGCAATACCTAAGTTAAGATATCTAGTATAATTGTGTCTTGATTTAGGTATTTTGTAGTTTTAAGGATAAGTATAATAATCAACTTTAGGGGGTGATTAAATATATATGATAATACAAAAGATTTATAATAATAATATAGTATTAGTTATGGATAAAGAAAGTAAAAAAGAACTAGTACTTACAGGGTGTGGAATTGGGTTTCAAAAGAAAATTGGGCAAGATGTAGATAAAAGTAAAATTGAAAAGAAGTTTATAACAGAGGATGAGATTTTCACAAATAAAATTCTAAAATTAGCTAAAGAAGTGGATGAAAATATATTTAATATAAGTTCTAAGATAATAGAATATGCACAAAATTATTTAAATACAGAGTTAGATGAATATATATATGCATCGCTTACAGATCATATATCATTTGCATTTAAAAGATATGAAGAAAAAGTTGAAATAAAAAATGATTTATTATATGAGATAAGACGAATTCATAAAAAAGAATTTGAAATTGGAAAATGGGCTATCGATTACATAGAAAAAAAATATAATGTAAAGTTTCCAATAGATGAAGCTGGATTTATAGCAATGCATATAGTTAATGCAAATTATAAAGAAAGTACAAGTGAATCATTTTTAATGACTAAAATAGTAAAAGATATATTAAATATAATAAGATATTATTATTCTATTGAATTTGAAGAAAATGATTTTAATTATGATAGATTAATTACTCATTTAAAGTTTTTTGCAAGTAGACTTATAAAAAAAGAGACATTAAAAAATAAAGACAATGAACTTATAAATATTATAAAAGTACAATATAATGATGCATATAATTGTGCATGTAAAATAAAAGAATTTATAGAAAATAATCATGAATATATAGTTAGTGAAGATGAAATACTTTACCTTACACTTCATATAAATAGGGTTATAAGTGTAATAAAATGTGAAAATTAAATACTAAGTAAACAATATAGATTGTTACTGGTTATGCAGGCAAGACTTATGTTTATAAAATAAAACTTATAGTTAAGTTAGTGTTATATATTAAAATTAATAATTTGTATTGATTTTAATATATAGCATTAATATAGCTATTTTGAATTTTATAAACTTAAGTCTTTTTTTATTAAAAATATATAGGAGGAGTTGTATGAAAAAATTATTTGGTGTATTACAAAAAGTAGGAAAATCATTAATGTTACCAGTTGCTCTACTTCCAGCAGCAGGTATATTACTTGGTGTAGGTAATGCAATTGGTAATGAAACAGTTTTAGCTCAAATGCCATTTTTAGGTGCAACTTGGATACAATTACTAGCTACAATGATGGAAAGTTCAGGTCAAATAATATTTGATAACTTACCATTAATATTTGCAGTAGGTGTAGCAGTAGGTTTAACTGAAGGAGAAGGTGTAGCAGCACTTGCAGCTATAGTAGGATTTTTAGTATTAAATACTTCTATGGGTGTTATAGGGGGAATTACTAGTGATATGGTAAATGACCCAATGTATGCAAGTGTTTTAGGTATACCAACACTTCAAACAGGTGTATTTGGAGGTATTATAATAGGTATAATAGCATCAAGTCTTTATAAAAAATATTACAAAATTGAACTACCACCATACTTAGGATTCTTTGCAGGTAAAAGATTTGTTCCAATAATAACAGCAGCAATAGCTTTAGTTTTAGGAATATTATTAACATTTATATGGCCACCAATACAAAGAGGACTATTTGCATTTTCAACTAATGTTATAGATGCAAACCAAACATTAGCAGCATTTTTATTTGGTGTTGTAGAAAGAGCCTTAATACCATTTGGATTACACCATGTATTTTATAATCCATTCTGGTATCAATTTGGAGAGTATGTAAATAGTGCAGGTCAACTTGTAATGGGAGATCAAAGTATATGGTTTGCACAGCTTAAAGATGGTGTAGAATTTACAGCAGGTACATTTATGACTGGTAAATATCCATTTATGATGTTTGGACTTCCAGCAGCAGCTCTTGCTATGGTACATACAGCTAAGCCAGAAAAAAGAAAATACGTTTCAGGTATAATGTTATCAGGGGCATTAACATCATTTTTAACAGGTATAACTGAACCATTAGAATTTACATTCTTATTCGTTGCACCAGCATTATTTGCAATACATTGTGTATTTGCTGGTTTATCATTTATGTTAATGCAAATATTAAATGTAAAAATAGGATTAACATTCTCTGGTGGATTAATAGACTTCTTGTTATTTGGAGTATTACCAAATAGAACTCCATGGTATTTAGCAATAGTTGTAGGGCTTTGTTTCTCAGTTGTTTATTACTTTATGTTTAGATTTATGATATCTAAGTTTGATTTTAAAACTCCAGGTAGAGAAGATGATGAAGAAGAATCAACAAATAGTAATATGAATAGTAGTGAATTAGCATCTGAAATATTAGTAGCTTTAGGAAATAAAGAAAACTTAAGAAGTTTAGATGCATGTATAACAAGACTTAGAGTTCAAGTCGAAGATATAAATGTAGTTGATAAAGATAAGCTTAAGGAACTTGGTGCTGCTGGAGTTATGGTAGTAGGAAATAATATTCAAGCTATATTTGGGCCAAAGTCTGATACTTTAAAGTCAGAAATTAATGAAATAATATCTGGAAAAGTAAAAGTTACTACAACAAATGAAAAAGTAGAAACAATAGTTAAAGACTTTAAGCCAGTTCAAATAGATGATAATGAAAAGATATTATCATTAACAAATGGAGATATATTAGATTTATCAGTTGTACCAGATGAAGTTTTTTCAAGTAAATTAATGGGAGATGGATTTGCAATAAACTCTAATGATGGTAATATTTATTCACCAGTAGATGGAACTGTTGAAGTAATATTCCCTACAAAGCATGCAATAATAATAAAATCAGCATGTGGTAGAGAAGTTCTTATACATTTAGGAATAGAAACAGTTAAGTTAGATGGGAAAGGTTTTGATATATTTGTAGAGGTTGGACAGAGTGTAAAAGCAGGGGATAAATTAGCGGATATGGATTTAGAATATATTAAAAATAATGCAAAATCAACAATAAGTCCTGTAATATTTACTAACTTAGAATCTGACAAATGTGTATATATAAAAACAGGAAAAGTAAAAGCTAAAGAAGCTAATAGAGTAAAAATAATTAAAAAATAACAAAAAGTATGAATATAGATTACAATCTATATTCATACTTTTTTTATTTCAAATAAATATAATTTCCTATCCTATGAACTTGGCAACTTACAGAATTTGTGCAAAGAAAATTTTTTATTCTAAAAATTTACTATTAAAAGAGTTATTAGATACATAATTTCTAGGAGATACGCCATAAACTTTTTTAAAAGCTCTGACAAAGCTAGAATAGTCATTAAATCCACATTTAGTAGATATCTCAGACATAGTATATTCTTTAGCAATAAGTGATTTTGCAAGCATTAATCTCTTTTTTACAATATAGCTATGAATAGAACTTCCAGTTTGAGATTTGAATTTTCTCATAAGATAGTATTTACTTATAAAAAACTTATCTGCAATTTTATCTATGGATAAGTCTTTTTCAATATTATCATTTATATAGTTTAATATATTTTCAATATTTTCATCATAATCTATTTATAAATACCATAAGCTGAAGGAATAATGAATTTTTTAAAATATCATTACCAAACTCATTATTTGATTCTGTTTCTTTAATTTGGTTAGTAAAAGATTTTATAGTATTTATTGAAAGTTGATTTAATCTAAGTAGATTATATTTATTTTCAAGGGCTATTTCAAAACACTTTAGTAAATTACTATCTAAGCTACTATATTTATCCATAAAATTAGGCTTAATCCAAATAACAATACGTTCATAATATTCATCTGGACTTACTTGTGGCTTATGGATTTCGTTATTATTTATAAATAATATATCCCAAGGTTTTAGTTTGTAAGATTTACCTTCTATAAAATAATTTACATTACCACTTATAAAAATTATTATTTTATTAAAATCATGGTGATGATATTCAAAAGCAATATCTTTTTTATCTTTTATATGAAAAATTTTAAAATTATCATTTAAATATCCAACACTATTATTTTGAATTTTCACGATAAACCTCACTTTCCGTAGAATATATTTTTATAATAGAGCATTTTTTGCAATGTTTCAAGCACTTTTAGTTATGTTAATTGATAAAAATTGTAGTTATAATTAGTTGTGACATATCCTAGAATAAGTGATAAAATTTAAGATAAGTAATATAGTTATAAAAACTAGGAGGAAATTAAATTGAAATTAAATGATATTATAAAAGGATTAGAAATAATTAAAGTAGATGGAGAATTAGATTTAGATATAAATAATGTAGAGTATGATTCTAGAAAGGTTAGTGAAAATACATTATTTATATGCATAAAAGGATTTAACTCAGATGGTCATAAATATATACAAAGTGCAATAGAAAAGGGTGCTAAGGCATTTTTAGTTCAAGATGATATAAAAATAGATGGATATACTTTTATAAGAGTAAATGATACAAGATCTTCAATGGCAAAAGTAGCAGATAATTTTTATAATCATCCATCGAAAAAGTTAGGTGTTATAGGTGTTACAGGAACTAATGGTAAAACAAGTATAACAACTTTTTTAAGTGAAATCCTAAAGGCAAATAATAACAAAGTAGGATTAATTGGAACAATAAAAATATTTGATGGAGAAAAAGATGTTGAATCAAATTCAACAACTCCAGAAAGTGTTGATTTACAAAGTTGCTTTAATACAATGGTTAATAATAACTGTGATTATTGTGCAATGGAAGTATCTTCTCACTCTTTAGTTTTAAATAGAGTTGATGAAACTGATTTTAAATTAGGTTTATTTACAAACTTGACTCCAGATCATTTAGACTTCCATAAAGATTTAGAAGATTATAGACAAGCTAAAGAAAAATTATTTTATAAAACTAGTGTAGCAAATATAATAAATATAGATGATGAAGGTGGAAAGAAGATATATGAAAATATAAAATCTTTAAAAACACCGGTTTATACTTATGGTATAGACAATAAAGCTGATTTTATGGCTAAAGATATACACATAAGTGCAAGTGGGGTATCTTATAAATTAATAACTCCAACATATGAGGAAGATGTATTTATTCCAGTACCAGGCAAATTTACAGTATATAATACATTAGCTGTAATAGCTGCATGTTATATGTTAAATATAGATAAAAATATTGTACTTAAAGCATTAAGAGACACTAATGGGGTAGCTGGAAGGTTTGAAACAGTACAAAATGATAAAGATATAAGTGTAATAGTTGACTATGCACATACACCAGATGCTCTTGAAAATATATTAAACACAGCAAAAGAGTTTGCTAAAGGTAATATAATAACTGTATTTGGATGTGGCGGAGATAGAGATGCTACAAAGAGATCTTTAATGGGAAAAATATCACAAAAGCTATCTGATACATGTATAGTTACATCTGATAATCCAAGAACTGAAGATCCAAAATTAATAATAGATGATATATTAGATGGATTAGATAAAGAAAATAAAAATTATAAAGTTATAATTGATAGAAAAGAAGCTATAGAAGAAGCTATAAAAATGGCTAAAAAAGATGATGTAGTTATAATAGCTGGAAAAGGTCATGAAAACTACCAGATAATAGGACAAACTAAACATCATTTTGATGATAAAGAAATAGCAAGAGACTGTTTAGCGAAATTATAGGAGAGTTACAAAGGAGACATAATAATGAAAGCATTATTTGATAATTACAAATCAACGATTTTACTTCTAGGAGCTATAATACTAGGTGGTATAGTCGGAGTATTTATGGGACCACAAGCAACTGTTTTTAAGCCAGTTGGAGATTTATTTTTAAATCTATTATTTATGACGTTAGTTCCATTAGTATTTTTCAGTGTTACATCAGCTATATCTAATATGAGTGAGATGAAAAGACTTGGAAAAATACTTAAAAATATAGTTATAGTATTTACAATAACAGCTATATTATCTGCAATATTAGCTATGATAGGAGTTTTAATATTTAATCCAACAAAAGGATTAAATCCAGATATGTTTAGTAGTATTATGGACGGTGCATCAACTGAAGGACATGAAAAACTTAGTTTAATTCAACAACTTGTAAGTACAGTTACTGTAACGGACTTTAAAGACTTATTATCTAAGAGTAATATGTTACAATTAATAATTTTCTCTATGCTATTTGGTATAGCAACTGCTATGGCTGGAGAAAAAGCAAGACCAATTGCTAATTTTGTAGAAGCTGGTTCTGAAGTTATGATGAAAATTGTAAGCTTAATAATGAAACTTGCACCACTTGGTCTAGGATGTTATTTTGCTACTGTTATAGGAGAGTTAGGACCTCAGATACTTTCAGGATATGCAAGAGTATTTGTACTTTACCTAATATTAACAGCAATATGTTACTTTGGATTATTTACTTTATATTCTTATATAGCAGGAGGAAAAGATGGAGTAAAGGTATTCTGGTCTAAAGTTGTACCTCCAACAGTTACAGCTTTAGCTACTTGTTCAAGTGCAGCATCAATACCTGTAAATTTAGATGCATCTAAGAAAATGGGTGTACCAGAAGATATAGCAGAAACAGTTATACCTCTTGGAGCTAATATTCATAAGGATGGATCTGTAATAGGTGGAGTATTAAAGATAACTTTCTTATTTGGATTATTCGGAAAAGATATGACAAGTATATCAGCAATACTTGGGATACTTGTAGTATCATTCTTAGTTGGTGCTGTAATGGGAGCAATACCAGGTGGTGGTATGATGGCTGAGATGTTAATATTAAGTTTATATGGATTCTCTCCAGAAGTACTTCCTATAGTAGCTGTTATAAGTACTATAATAGATGCACCAGCAACAGTGTTAAACTCAACAGGAAACACTGTATGTTCTATGATAGTAGCAAGGCTAGTTGAAGGTAAAAATTGGCTTAAAGTTTAATTATAAACTAAATAAGAGTGTTGTATAACGACGCTCTTATTTTTTTATCCAATTTATATAAAAAGATTAATTTTTATAGATAATTTTAATAGAA
Source organism: uncultured Romboutsia sp. (assembly GCA_937907205.1). Classification (GTDB taxonomy): domain Bacteria; phylum Bacillota; class Clostridia; order Peptostreptococcales; family Peptostreptococcaceae; genus Faecalimicrobium. The sequence continues at coordinate 38,235 of CALESE010000133.1, forward strand.
TAAATTAAATTTTTAATAAATGGGAGGAGAATATTTTGAATATACAACCAGTATTAATAGGAGCAGATTTAAATTGCTACAATGTAGCTAGAGCATTTCATGAAGCTTATAATGTAAAATCAATAGCATTTGGAAAATATGAACTAGGTGCTACAAAAAATAGTAATATTATAGAATTTAATATTGAAGAAAAAATTATGGGATGTACTGATGAATATGCAGAATTAATAATTGATAACAAAGATAAATTAAAGCATAAATATATAATCCCATATATAAATAAAGAATTAAAGGAAGAGCTAATATCTAAAGATTCATTTTATAGTATGTGTGAGAAATTTAATTTACCATATCCAAAAACATATATATATTCAAAAAATGATAGCGTAGAAAATGTGAATTTTGCTTATCCAATAATAGTAAAACCAGCAGATAGTATATCTTATTGGCATAATACATTTGAAAATATGAAAAAAGCATATTTAGTAAATGATTATAATGAATTTAAAGAAGTAGTAAATTTAATATATTCTTCAGGATATAGTGAAAACCTAATAATACAGGATTTTATACCTGGAGATGATTCGAAAATGAGAGTTTTAACAGCTTATTCAGATAAGTCTGGAAAAGTAAAGATGATGTGTTTAGGACATGTTTTACTAGAAGAACATACTCCTAAAGGAATAGGAAATCATGCTGCAATAATAACTGAATTTAATGAAGAAATAATGATTAAATTTAAAAACTTTTTAGAAAATATAAACTATGTAGGTTTTTCTAATTTTGATATAAAGTATGATGAAAGAGATAATGAATATAAGGTATTTGAAATAAATTTAAGACAAGGAAGAAGTAATTACTATGTTACAGGATCTAAAAATAACATAGCTAAGTATATTGTAGATGATTATGTATTAAATAAAGAATTATCGCTTAATTTATGCAAAGATGAGTACTTTTGGAGGGTTATACCAGACAACATAGTATATAAATTTGTAAAAGATGAAAGTTTAGTAAATAAGGCTAAAAAACTTGTAAAAGAAAATAAATGTTCATCTTCTTTTAAATATGACAAAGATTTAAAAGGTAATTTAAAAAGAAGGATATATCTAAAGTTATTTGATATAAACCAAATGCGAAAATTTAAGAAATATTGTAAGTAAGTGAGGTATTGTAATGGGGATAATGAATAAGTTAGTAGGAGTTATAGGTGGTATGGGTCCTATGGCAACAGCATACTTTCAAGAAATGGTAGTAGATTTGACTGATGCTAATTGTGACCAAGAACATGTAGATATGGTAATAACTAATAGATGTAGTACTTATGATAGAACAGATTATATATTAGGTAAATCAGAAAATAATCCAGTAGACACATTGATAGATGATGCTAAGAAATTAGAAAAAATAGGTGCTAATATATTAGCCATAACTTGTAATACAGCACATTATTTTTATAATGAAATACAAAAAAATGTAAATATACAAGTTATAAATATGATAGAAAAAACAACCAAATATACTAAAGATAGAGGGTATAAAAAAGTATGTATATTAGGAACTAAAGGAACAATATATACAAACTTATATCAAAACTATCTTGAAAAGTACAATATAGATTATATGGTTTTAAATGAAAAATATCAAAATGATTTAATGGATATAATATACAATGATATAAAAGCTGGGAATTATTATAATATAAAAAAATTTGAAAATATAATTTCTCATGTTAAAAATAATGAATGTGATTGTGTAATATTAGGATGTACAGAGCTTTCTATATTAAAGAATAAAAATAATTTAGATGGTGAATTTTATATAGATTCATTAGAAATATTAGCTAGAGAAGTTATAAAATACTGTGGTAAAGATGAAAAGAAAAAATCTTTTATGAATTAGGGAGAACTTTTAAGATGAATTTATTAAATGTAATGGATGGAATTAAGTTTATTTGTAATTACGATTTAAATAAACTTAATAATATATATATAAAAGATATAGCTTATAATTCTAATAAAGCAAAAAAAGATTATATATTCGTTTGTATAGAAGGTGAAACTTTAGATGGTCATAAATATGCAAAAGACGCATATAAAAATGGATGTAGGATTTTTATATCACAAAAATATATAGATGTAGGTGAGGATTCTATTATTTTAATAGTTGAAAATTCTAGAAAGACATTATCTAAAATTTCAGCTAATTTTTTTAATCATCCTTCAAAGGAACTAAAAGTTATAGGAGTTACAGGAACTAAAGGTAAAACTACTATAAGTAATTATATACAAACTGTCTTGAATAAATCAAAAATTAATACAGGGTTAATAGGAACTAATGGAGTTTTTTATAATGATATATTTGAAAAAACTAATAATACAACACCAGAAAGTTATGAACTTCATAAAATATTTAGAAATATGATTAATAATGGAATAGAATATGTAGTAATGGAAGTATCATCAGGTGCTATAATGATGGATAGAGTAAATGATGTTAATTTTGATATAGGTATATTTTCAAATTTATCTAAAGATCATATAGGTCCTAAAGAACACCCGACATTTGAACATTATTTAGAGTGTAAAGCTAAGTTATTTACAATGTGTAAACATGGCATAATTAATATAGATGATAAATACTCTAAAGATATAATATCAAAATCAACTTGTACTATAGAAACATTTGCAATAAAAAATCATGCAGATTTTTATGCAAAAAATATAAAATATTCAAGAAATATAGACTCCTTAGGAGTTAGTTTTGAATGTATATGTAACAATGAAAATATTGATACATATATATGTTCACCAGGAGAATTTAGTATATATAATGCACTAGCAGTAATAGCAGTATGTAAACATATAGGTATAGATAATAAAAGTATAATAAATGCTTTAAAAGTTACAAAAGTAAAGGGTAGAGTAGAAGTATTACCAATACTTGATTATGCTACTATAGTAATAGATTATGCACATAATGGATTAAGTCTTAAAAATATACTTAAGACATTAAAAAATTATGAATATAACAGGCTTATATGTTTGTTTGGATCAGTTGGAGGAAGAAGTAAATTAAGAAGAAAAGAACTAGGAGATATAGCATCAAAAGAATGTGATTTATGTATATTAACTAGTGATAATCCAGATTTTGAAGATCCAATAGAGATAATAAAGGATATATCAGATTCATTTAAAAATAGCAAATGTGAATATATAATTGAGCCAGATAGAAAAATAGCAATTGAAAAGGCAATTAAAATAGCAAAAGATGGAGATATGATATTATTTGCTGGAAAAGGCCATGAGGAGTATCAGTTAATAAAAGGAGAACAAATACCATTTAATGAAATTAATATTGCAAAAAATGCTGCTGAAAAAATAACAAAAACTAGACAAAATAATATATTAAAAATAAAATAATAAAGTATAAAATAGCCATCTTATATAAATTAAAAATGGCTATTTTGTCTACAATATGAGGGAAGTATTATCCTTACCTTTTTATTATACGTTAAATCTGAATAATATAACGTCTCCATCTTTAACTATATAGTCTTTTCCTTCAAGTCTAACAAGACCTTTTTCTTTAGCTGCAGTCATAGTACCTACATTAACTAAATCATCAAATGCTATAGTCTCTGCACGTATAAATCCTCTTTCTATATCAGAGTGTATTTTTCCACCAGCTTGAGGAGCTTTAGTTCCCACTTTTATAGTCCAAGCTCTAACTTCTTGAGGACCAGCAGTTAAGTAAGACATAAGTCCAAGTAGTGCATATGAAGATTTTATTAGTTTATCAAGACCAGATTGTTCTAGCCCTAATGTTTCTAAGAATTCTTTCTTTTCTTCTTCAGTATCAAGCTCAGCTATTTCTGCTTCTATTTGAGCACAAACAACAACAACTTCAGCACCTTCAGTAGCTGCAAATTCTCTAACTTTATTTACATATTCATTGTTTTTAGCCTCATCAGCTAAATCATCTTCACTTACGTTTGTAGCATATATTACAGGCTTTGAAGTAAGTAAGTTTAATGAATCAACGAATTTTTGTTGTTCTTCACTAAAGTCCATAGTTCTAACACACTTACTATCTTCTAAAGTAGCCATTATTTCTTTTAAGAATTCAAGTTCTGAAGCTAAAGACTTATCAGCTTTTGCAGCTTTAGTATTTTTTTGTATTCTTCTTTCTAATACTTCTATATCGGAGAATATTAATTCTAAGTTTATAGTTTCTATATCTCTTAATGGATCAACACTTCCATCAACATGAACAACGTTAGGGTCTTCAAAACATCTAACAACGTGAACTATAGCATCAACTTCTCTTATATGAGATAAGAATTTATTTCCTAAACCTTCACCTTTTGAAGCTCCTCTAACAAGTCCTGCTATATCACAAAACTCAATAGCTGTAGGAACTATTTTTTTTGAGTCATATAATTCCTTTAATTTATCTAATCTTTCATCTGGAACAGCAACCACACCTACATTTGGTTCTATTGTACAGAAAGGGTAGTTTGCAGATTCAGCTCCTGCTTGAGTTATTGCATTAAATAGGGTACTTTTACCGACATTTGGTAATCCTACTATACCTAATTTCATAGTAATCTTCCTCTCTTTTTATGATTTATATTATAATGATAGTTTTACCATCAAAATTATATTTAAAATTAAACAAACTATGATTTCTTAAATCCTAGTTATAAAGCCACTTCAATAAATTTATAAAAATCTATTTTAGACATACATATTGATTATACATCATATATATAATAACTGTAAACTAGGCTTTTATACATATTAGTTTACACATTTATAAATTAATAAAAAAAGTATTAATTTTATATTATGGGGATGATTTTTATGTTAATTTCTATACTTTTGTGTTTATGCTTTTTATTAAGCTTTATATTTAACGGGTATATAGAAAATATATTTATTATTTTATCTACAATATTATTTTATAAAAAAATAATACTTGATAAAGATTATAAATATTTAATAGTATCTTTTATAATATCTATTGTAACTGTAAATTTTCTAATAGTATTTGGATTTAGAAATTATATTAATTTTAAAGATATTAAATCTTCTTTGGATAAAAAAGATACATTAGTTTTATTAGTATCAGAAGGAGAAGATAGCAGATTTAATCTAAAAGAAAGAGCAACTCAAATTTATTATGAAAAAGGATATAAATCTTTACTAACAGGAGTTAAAGATTTGTATAATTATAAAAATTACTATAATAAATTAGGTTCTAGTAATTTTAAATTAGATACAGAAGAAATAGCTCAAAAGTTAAGATATAACCTAGGAGATGGTTATGATGTAATTAATACTTATATGTATTCAAGTCCATATTTTGAAAAAACTATGGAAGAAATAGTTTATCAAGGGTATAAAAATATAATAGTTTGCCCTTTATTTATGACAGAAGGAAGAGATTATGAAATATTTAAATCTAGATATGAAAAATTAAATTTAGCTTCTCATAATTTAGTGGGTATAGAAATATTAGAACCATTTTATAAATCAAATAATCTTGCAAATCTTTATAAAAATGAAATATTAAATAATGTAAAAATACTAGAAAATGATGCAGGCATACTATTGGTAGGATTACATAATAAAAATAATTTAGAACAAGATATATTATTTAGAGAAAAAATAAAAACTTACATAGAAAATGAAACGCAAGATAAAAATATAGATATTCAAATAAAATTACCTCTTTTAGAAAATAATAAAAACGATATAATAAAATCAGGAGAAGAATTACTAGAATATGGAATTGATACATTGTATGTTGTATTCCCAACATGTACAATTGATACTATGTACACAAAACATTTAGTTAAAAGTATATTTGAAAATCTAGATATGGGAAACACTAAGTTTTATTATATAGATCCAGATAAAAAGATTGATGTAATAGTAGATGAACTTTTCACAAGAATATCACTAATGAAGCAAATAGGAGGATAAGATGGAAAAAGAAACAAAAAAAATAAATTTAGGTAAAAATATAAATTTGACTTTAATACCTGCAACTAAGTTCAAATCTAATCTTATTAGTATATACATACAAAGACTATTAGATAAAGAAGAAGTAACTAAAAATGCACTACTACCAAGTATTATAACTAGTGGAAGTGAAAAATATCCAAGTTTAAGAGAAATATCAAATAAACTAGATGATTTATATGGAGCATCTATGGTTGGAGATGCAGTTAAAAGAGGAGAAAAACAAGTACTAACATTTAAGATACTTAGTACAAATGAAAGATATCTAGATGAAAAAATATTAGTTGATGTAATAGATTTCTTTAATGAAGTAATAAATAATCCTTTAGTGATAGATGGAGGATTTAATAAAGAATATTTAGAAATTGAAAAAGCAAATTTAAAAGATAGAATTCAAGGTATTATAAATGATAAAGGTAGATATGCACTTGAAAGAGCTTTTGAAGAAATGTGTGAAGGTGAAAGATATAGTATAAGTGAATATGGTTATGAAAGTGATTTAGAAAATATAGATAGTGTAGGTTTATATAACCACTATAAAAAAGTACTAAGAACATCTCCTATAGATATTGTAATAGAAGGAGATTTTAATGAAGAAGAAATAGTAGATATATTAAGAGAAAAGTTTACTTTTGATAGGGATAATATAATAGATATTCCAAGAGAAAATTATAAAAAAGAAATCAAAGAAGTTAAAGTTATAAATGAAAGTATGGATATATCTCAAGGGAAACTAATAATGGGTTATAGATCTAATGTTGACTTTGCAGATGTAAGTAAATATTATTCTTTAGTGGTTGCATCTAATGTATTAGGTGGAGGACCACACTCAAAAATGTTTATAAATATAAGAGAAAAAGAAAGTTTATGTTACTACATCTATTCATCAATAGAAAAATATAAAAGCATTTTATTTATATCAGCAGGAATAGAAGTTAAAAACTATGATAAGACAGTAGAATTAGTTAAGAAGCAAATAGAAAGCTTAAAAAATGGAGAAATATCAGATTATGAACTAGAAAGTAGTAAAAGTGCATTAATAAGCTCTATGCAATCTTTATCAGATAGTATAGGAGGATTATCAGATTTTTATTTTGCACAAGATATGAGTAAAACAAATTCAACAGTAGAAGATATAATAAACTATGTTTCTAGCGTAACAGTAGAAGATATAGTTAATGTATTAGAAAATATAGAATTAGATACTGTTTATTTCTTAAGAAACTAAGTGAGGTGACATATATGGAAAAGATAGTTAATGAAGTATTAAAAGAAGAAGTTTATTATGAAAAATTAGAAAATGGATTAGATGTTTACTTTATGCCAAAGCATGGTTTCACTAAGAAATATGCAGTTTTAGCTACAAACTATGGCTCAAATGAATTAGAATTTATACCAATAGGAGAAGACAAAAAGATAAGAGTCAATGAAGGTATAGCTCACTTTTTAGAACATAAAATGTTTGAACAACCAGATGGAGGCAATGCATTTGATAAGTTCTCAAAATGGGGAGCAAATGCTAATGCATTTACAAACTTTACAATGACTGCATATTTATTTTCTGCAACAGATAATTTTTATGAAAGTTTAGAACACCTAATAGATTATGTTCAAACACCATATTTTACAGATGAAAATGTAGAAAAAGAAAAAGGTATAATAGAACAAGAGATAAAAATGTATGATGATGACCCTGAATGGAATGTATACTTTAATACATTAAAAGCATTATATGTAAATTATCCAGTAAGAATAGATATTGCAGGAACTGTTGATAGTATATATAAAATAACTAAAGAAGAATTATACAAGTGCTACAATACATTCTATAATCCAGGCAACATGGACTTATTTGTAGTAGGAGATTTAAATAAGAATAAGGTTATGGATGTAGTAAAAAAGGTAAATCATTATGATGTAGAAAAGTTATCTACTAAGATAGAAAAGTTCTATCCTGAGGAACCTGATAATGTAAACCAAAAAGAAATAGTAGCTACATTCCCAGTATCTATGCCAATGTTTAATATAGCATTTAAAGACAATAATGTAGGTATAAAAGGAAATGAACTTTTACGTAAAGAAATTGTAACTGAAATACTTACAGATATGATATTTAAAAGAGGAAGTAAGCTATTTGAAGATCTATATATGAAGGGTCTTATAAATGATAATTTTGGAGGTGGATTCTCATCTCAAGTTGATTATGGATTTACTATACTTGGAGGAGATTCAAAAGATCCAAGAAAAGTTAAAGAAATAATATTAGACTATATAGAAAAATATAAAATAGAAGGTCTTGATAAAAAAGAATTTGAAAGAACTAAAAAGAAAAAAATAGGTAACTTCTTAAAATATTTTGACTCAGTAAACTTTATAGCGAATAACTTTATAACGTATAAATTTAAAGATATAAACTTATTAGATTATTTAGATGTATTAAAAGATGTAACTTTTGAAGAGATAAGTGAAAGATTAAAATCTCATCTAAATGAAGAAAACTGTGTAATATCAATTGTAGAACCAAGTAAGTAGAAAAATAAGAGTAGAATTGTTACAATTCTACTCTTATTTTGTTATAATATTACAATAAACTTTTAGTTTAATATTTATAAGAGGTGATTATATGGATAGAGTAGCTTTTAGTATATTCGGAATAGATGTAATGTGGTATGGAATACTTATGGCGATAGGTATAATTTTAGGTACATTATTAGCACTAAAAGAAGCTAAAAGGGTTGGAATAAAAGAAGATGATGTATTAGATTTAGCTATTTTTGCAATACCAATAGGGTTACTTAGTGCAAGACTGTATTATGTAATATTTAATTGGGAATATTATTCTCAAAATGTTTCTCAAATTCTAAACTTTAGAGCTGGAGGAATGGCAATACATGGAGCACTAATAGGTGGAATACTTACAGGATATATATTTACTAAAATTAGAAAGATTAATTTCTTAAAAATGGCTGATGCAGTAATGATAGGTATGCCGCTTGCTCAAGCTATAGGAAGATGGGGAAACTTTATAAATCAAGAAGCTCATGGAGGACCTACAGATTTGCCTTGGGGTATAATGGTTGATGGAGTTAAAGTTCATCCGACATTTTTGTATGAGTCAATTTGGGATGCGGCTATATTTATATTTTTATGGATATTTAGAAAGAAAAAGAAATATGAAGGTCAAATAATAACTTATTATATAACTTTATATTCTTTAGGAAGATTCTTTATAGAAGGATTAAGAACAGATAGCCTTATGATAGGTCATTTAAGAATGGCTCAAGTCATAAGTTTAATAGGAGTAATAGTTGGAGTAATATCTCATATATACCTTTCTAAGAAAAATAAAAATGATACAATAGAAGAATAAAGAAACAAAACTTAAGGAGATAAGCAAAATGGAATTTCATCATGTATCCGTACTTTTAAATGAGTGCATAGAAAATTTAGATATAAAACCAGATGGTGTTTATGTAGACTGTACAATGGGTGGTGCAGGTCACTCTAAAGAAATAGTAAAAAGACTATCAGATAAAGGATTATTTATTGGATTTGACCAAGATAAAAATGCAATAGTTACAGCAAAAGAAAGATTAAGTAAATATAGTGATAGAGTAAAGTTTGTTCACAGCAACTTTGAAAATATAAAAGATGAATTAGCAAAGATTGGTGTTTATAAAATAGATGGAGTGCTTGCAGATTTAGGAGTATCATCTCATCAATTAGATGAAGCAGATAGAGGATTTTCATATATGCAAGATGCACCACTTGATATGAGGATGGATGTAAGACAAGAGTTCTCAGCATATGATGTCGTAAATACATATAGTGAAGAAGAACTAGCTAAGATAATAAAAGACTATGGAGAAGATAACTGGGCTAAGCGTATAGCTAAGTTTATAGTTGAAGGAAGAAAAGAAAAAGATATAGAAACTACAGGAGAGTTAGTTGAAATAATAAAAAAAGCTATACCTAAAAAAGCAAGAATAGATGGTCCTCATCCAGCTAAGAGAACTTTCCAAGCTATAAGAATAGAAGTTAACAATGAATTAGGTGTAATAACTAAGATGATAGATGATGCAGTATCTATTATGAATGAAGGTGGAAGAGTATGTATAATTACATTCCACTCATTAGAAGATAGAATAGTTAAAAATGAGTTTAGAGATTTAGCACTTGATTGTGTATGTCCATCTCATATACCTATGTGTCAATGTGATAAAGAGTCATTAGTAAAGGTTATAACAAGAAAGCCAATACTTCCAAGTAAAGAAGAAGTAGAAGAAAATCCAAGATCAAGAAGTGCAAAATTAAGAGTTGCACAAAGAATTTAATTAAAGGAGGAAAATTAATTCCTCCTATTTTAATATAGTCATTTAGGAGTGTAGAATGAAAAATATAGCTATAGTATCGTTATGGGAATATACAGGCCTTACAATCAAAAATCAAATAGAAGATATTATGAATGAAGACATAAATATAAGTATATTTGATATAGATAATAATGAGCTTTTTAAATTAAAATGGGATTTAATTATATTTTCCAGTGAAACTGTAAAAAAAATATTAGTATCTAAAATAGAAGATATGGAAAAAACAATAGTAGTAAAAAGATCAATTAGCCACAACTGTATAGATGAATTATTAAAATTAAAAAAAGATGAAAAAGTACTTTTAGTAAATGATCATAAAGAAAGTTGTGAGATTGTAATAAAGCAATTAAAAAAACAGGGAATTGATCATATAAAATATTATGAATACTATCCAGGTATATCCAAATATGAAAAAACCGATATAGCTATTACCTCAGGAGAGATGCATTTAGTTCCCAAAAATATAAAAAAAGTTATTGATATAAATCAAAGAAAAATGGATATAACAAGTATAATTGAGATACTTATAAAGTTAAATTTAATAGATAAATATAGAGATTTATTATCATCTTATTATTATAAAGATATAGTTAATATATCTAAAAAATATATAACTATGGCAAATGAATCAAACAAACTAAAAAACATGTTAAATTTTATATTAGATAACCAAAATGAAGGGATTATTTATACTAATATAGATGATAAAGTTTTAATTCTTAATGAAAAATCACTAAAATTATTAGGAGTTAAAAAAGAATATATAATAGATAAAAATATATATGAATTATTTGATAATTTAAAAGATGATATAGTAAATATAAATAATAAAGAGTTACTTATAACAAAACAAAGTATAAATAACAATGGATATATAGGAAAATTAATAACAATAAATGAAGTAAATAATATCTATAAAATAGATGAAGAATTGAGAAAAAAGAAAAAGCGTATAAATAATAATACAAAGTATACATTTAATGATATGATAGGTGACTCTAATTCTAATATTAAGAATATAAAGTTAGCTAAAAAAATATCTAATACAAATTCTACTGTTTTAATTCAAGGTGAAAGTGGTACAGGTAAAGAAATATTATCACAAGCTATACACAATGAATCAAAAAGGAAAGAGTATCCATTTATAGCAGTTAATTTTGCTGCAATATCGGAAAACTTAATAGAGAGTGAATTATTTGGATATGAGGAAGGTGCATTTACAGGAGCTAAAAAAGGTGGAAAAGATGGGCTATTTAAAAAAGCTCACAAAGGAACAATATTTTTAGATGAAATAGGAGATGCACCGTTACATATACAAGCAAGACTTTTAAGAGTATTACAAGAAAGAGAAATAACACCAGTAGGATCTACAGACATAGTACCTATAGATGTAAGAGTAATAGCTGCTACAAATAAAAATTTATTAAATGAAGTGAAAAATAATAAATTTAGGGAAGATTTATTTTATAGATTAAATGTTATGCCTATATACAATACCTCTTAGAGAAAGAAAAGAGGATATAATAAAATCTTTAAAATATTATATTCTTAGATTTGGAAATATAGATGATATAAATTATTTTTTTGAAAAAGATGTAATAGAATTTCTTATTAATTACAATTGGCCAGGAAACTTTAGAGAACTTGTAAATGTAGTAGAGTACTTGGTAAATATAAAAGAAGATAATGTAAAGATTAATATTTATGATTTGCCTAAATATATACTAGAAAATGAAAATATAGAAAATATAAGTATAGATGACTTAAATAAAGAAGAATTATGGGTTTTAAGTAAAATACATAGCTATAATGGTATTGGTAGACGTAACTTATCTAATATATCTTATGAAGAAGGATTAAACCTAGGAGAAGGAAAGTTAAGAAGAATAATAAATACATTAAAAGATCTAGATTATGTTACTGTTGATAAAGGATTAAATGGGACAAAAATAACTGATAAAGGGATAAAAAGGGTTAAAGTTTGATTATTTTAACTCTTTTTTTACTTTAAAGAGAAAAAACTTAAATTTTTAAAGTAATGTAGTATTTAACGATGATTTTAAAAATTTATAGAAAATTAAAAAAATACTTTAATATATAAAGGTTAAAAAAATTTTTTAAAATAAAAAACTTGGCATATAAATTGCTTATTAATATAAATATAATTTAAATTAGGAGGATATATATGAATAAGATTGAAAAAAGAAAGCCAAGTTTATTACAAGCACTAACACCTATAGTATTTATGATAGTTGCATTAACTGTAGGTTATACTATTCTTAAGATAAGAATAGAGCCAATAATGGTTGTGTCAGCATTTGTTGCAGGTATAATTGCACTTAAATTAGGTTATACATGGGAAGAAATGCAAAAAGCTATTATTGATAAAATATCTAGTGCTCTTCCAGCAACATTAATACTATGGAGTGTAGGATTTTTAATAGGATCTTTGATGTTTGCAGGAACTGTACCGATGATAATTTATTATGGAGTACAAATGATAAACCACAAATTTTTATTAGTAACAGCATTCTTTGCATCAGCTGTTTTATCTATAGTAACAGGTACATCTTGGGGAGCAGCAGGAACTATTGGAGTTGCAATGATGGGAATTGCAGGAGGATTAGGTGTATCTCTTCCAGCAACAGCAGGTGCGGTAGTTTCAGGAGCATTCTTTGGTGATAAATTATCTCCACTTTCAGATACAACAAACTTAGCACCAATGGCGGCAGGGAGTGACTTATATGATCATATAAAACATATGTTATATACAACATTACCAGCAGCTGGAGTGTCTTTAATAGTTTATACAATAGTAGGGTTTACATCATCTGGAGATATGGTTACTCCAGAATTAGTTAATACAATGATGAGCCAATTAGACGGTATGTTTAATTTTAATATAATATTATTATTACCTATAATTTTAGTTATATTAGGTTCGGTTAGAAAATGGCCAACGATACCAACTATGTTAGGAACAAGTATACTTACAATCTTTTTAGGGACTATGATACAAGGGTTTAATATAGTTGATGGATTTAAATCATTAGTTGATGGATTTAGTATAGCTATGACAGGGTTTAGTGGAGAAGCTATTCCAGAGGTTGTAAAGCTTATAGAAAGAGGAGGAATAGTATCTGTTACAAGTACTACGGTGTTGATATTCTGTGCTATGGGATTTGCAGGTATAGTGAGTGTATCTGGTATGCTTGATGTTGTACTAGAGTTATTATTATCAAAAGTAAAATCAACACTAGGAATAATAATCGCTACAATAGCATCTTGTTTTACAGTTGCATTTGTAACGGGTAGTTCATATTTATCAATTCTTATTCCAGGAGAATTATTTAAAGATGTTTACCCTAAGAAGAATCTTCATCCAAAAAATTTATCTAGGACACTTGAAGATTCAGGAACTGTTATAGTACCTCTTATACCTTGGTCAGCAGCAGGTGCATATATGGCAGCTACTTTAGGTGTTTCAACATTAGAATATTTACCATGGGCAATACTTAACTATACAGGAATAATATTTGCAATAATATTTGCATTAACAGGATTTGGTATAGCTAAAATTGACGTTAATAAAGAAAAAGAAGTTATGGAGGTTTAGCATGATATTAATAAAAAATATAGATATTTATTCACCCAAATATATAGGAAAAAAAGATATATTTATAAGTGGCGGAAAAATAGTTTTAATAGATGACAAGATTGAATTTAGCAATAATAAAATAAAAGTTATAGATGGTACAGATAAAATACTTACACCAGGTTTTATAGATCAACACGTTCATATAACTGGTGGAGGTGGAGAAGGAAGTTTTAAAACTAAAGCTCCTGAAATAACTCTAACAAAGTTAACTAAAGCAGGTATAACAACAGTTGTTGGACTTTTAGGTACAGATGGAACAACTAGAAGCGTAGAAAATTTAGTTGCAAAAGCAAAAGCATTAAAAGAAGAAGGTATAAGTACATATGCATATACTGGATCATATGAATATCCAACAATTACAATTACAGGGTCTATAAAAAAAGATATTGCATTTATTGATGAAATAATAGGTGTAAAATTAGCATTATCAGATCATCGTGCACCAAATGTAAGTAATGATGAATTAAAAAGAGTAGCGTCAGATGCAAGAGTTGTTGGTATGTTAAGTGGAAAAGCAGGAATATTAGTTCTTCATATGGGAGATGGAAAACTAGGACTATCTCCTGTAAATGAAATTTTAGAAGAAACTGAGATACCAATAAAAACTATAAGACCAACTCATGTAAATAGACGAGAAGAACTTTTATTAGAAGCGTTTGACTATGCAAAACGTGGAGGTAGAATAGACTTAACTTGTGGAATGAAGAAAAATTTAGAACCTAGAAATTGTATAAAAAGAGCAATAGAAAATAATGTTCCTATGGAAAATATAACAATAAGCTCTGATGGATATGGCAGTTGGTCAACGTATGATGAAGCTGGAAATTTACTTAAGATGGGAGTATCTAGTGTTAAAAGTTTACATGATGAATTTAAATACATGATAAAAGAACTAGAATTTAATATAGAGGATGCTCTTATATTTGTAACATCAAATGTAGCTAAGGGATTAGAAATTTATCCTAAAAAAGGATGTATAAGTGAAAATTCAGATGCAGATATATTATTAATGGATAAAAATCTTGAAATAGATACAGTAATAGCAAATGGAAAATTAATGATAGAAAATAAAGAAATAATAGTATACGGTTCTTATGAACAAATATAATAATTAAATAAACTAAAATATAAATCTTCTGATAATAGAAAATATAAATATTCTATTATCAGAAGATTTTTTTTGTGATTTGATGTATTAATTTTACGATAATTTCTTAAAGGAAGTTGTTATATAAAAAACAAATATAATAATATTGATCTACTTTAAATATATAATATTTGAAATTGAAATTTAGGGGTGAGATAAAGTGAAAAAAAATAACAAAATAAGGGATATAAATGAATATAAGAAAAATAAAAAGAATAAAAATAAATGTAGGATCAAAGCTAAAATAAAAAAACATATGCTAATAATATTGACTACAATATCATGTTTAGGATTGACAATAGTTAATATATGTGGATATGCAGTTATAGCAGAACTTAAATATAAAATTCATTATTTAAAAAAAGAACTTAGGAAAGAAGAGATATCATTAGAAGAACTAAAGGCAAAGGTAGATACTGATACATCCATACAAGAGATAGAATTAAGAGCTAAAGAACAACTAAATATGGACTACCCAAAAAAAAATCAAATAAAATATATAAACATTGAAAATCAGGGGGGAATATAGTTGAAAAAAATAAAATTATTAAGTAAAAAAAGACTAATTATAGTACTTGTTTTAGCTTGTTTACTTTTTTTAGTATTAATATTTAGGACAGGATACCTTCAACTTGTAAAAGGAGAGTGGTTAACTACAAAGGCTACAGACCAACAAACTAGAGAAATACCAATAGAGCCAAAAAGAGGAACAATATATGATAGGAATATGAAGGAATTGGCAGTAAGTGTTACAAAATATACTGTGTGGTGTAAGCCGGTAGAAGTAAAAGAAAAAGAAAATACGGCAAAACAAGTGGCTCAAATTCTTGGAAAAGAATATGATGATGTACATAAATTAGTTAGTAAAAAAAATATGGCATTAGTAAAAATAGAAAGATGGATAGATGATGGTAAAGCAAAACAAATAAGAGAAGCTCAAATACCAGGAATATGGGTAGCTGAAGATAATCAAAGATATTATCCATATGGAAATTTTGCCCCTTATGTATTAGGGCATACATCAGCTGACTCTGAAGGAATAGCTGGAATAGAAATGAAATATAATAAGCATTTAAAAGGAACATCAGGTAAATTAATAGTGAGTACAGATGCATCAGGAAGAGAAATACCAAGAGGAATGGAAAAGTACTATGAACCAACTCAAGGAAAAGGTGTAGTTACAACAATAGATGAAGTAATACAACATTATACTGAAAAAGCAGTCCAAAAAGCATATGAATTAAATAATGCAAAAAGAGTTAGTGTAATTGCTATGGATATTAAAACAGGAGGGATATTATCACTTGCATCAAAACCAGATTATGACCCTAACGATTCAAGAACACCAATTTATCCATATTATGAAGAAGAACTAGAAAAGTATGATGATAAAGATAAATTAA
>CALESE010000134.1 GCA_937907205.1 uncultured Romboutsia sp.
TAAGGAAAAGTTTAGGTGATTTTAACATAAACTGAAAGGAGAAAAAATTATGTCAAAACAATTAGTAAAAGAAAGAGTAATAAAGTATTTAATGGAGGACTTATTAGTTCCACATGATATGATAGATACAGATGTAACTTTAGCAGAGTTTGAAGAAGGGGCAGAAGGTGTATTAGATATAATAGTAAATGTCAAAGATAAACAAGATTACTATGCACCGGTTATGATAGTTCAATGTTTAGATGAAGATGTTGCATTAGAAGGTGAAGTTGTACAAAAGCAAGTGGACTTCTTAGAAGATGTAGATAATATAACCATGGCTGGTAGATTGGTTTTAACTAATGGAGACCAGATGATGTATGCAGATTGGACAGGTGAAGAATATGATACAGAAGCTTCACTTCCAACGTATGATGTTATGGTAGAAGAATTCTTCAAGATGGAAGAATTAGCTAATAAGGAAGAGCAAAATCATCACCATGAAGGAGGATGTTGTGGTGGTCATGCCCATGATCATCATAAAGAAGGAGGATGCTGTGGTGGACACAATGGTGGATGTGGATGTAATCATAAATAATTACATAACAACTGAACTTGACTACAATCTATAATGATGTTATTATTAAATGGTTAAAAATTCTATTATACCGTAAGTGTTGGGGCAAACACTAAGGATTTATTAATGAAGGGATTTATAATGTCGTTCGAGAAAAAAAGACTGCACAATGTGTAGTCTTTTTTTCTATCAAAAAATAATTACAAAAAAGAAGGAATTTTGATAACATAAGTAGAATATTAGAAAAATAAATATATTGACATTTAGTTAAATTGAATAGCATCTTTTTATATTAATTATCATATTATTATGATAGCTAGAATAAGACTGTTTATTTATTCAATTAACAAACTATATAAATAGAAGGGGTTAAATTATGGGTGCTAAAAGGGAACAAGTTTATGAAAATTACGTTTATAATGATTCATCAAATTCATCTAATGCTATGAAGATGTACTTAAAAGAAATAGAAGAGTACAAAATGCTATCTGCAGTAGAGGAAGTAGAATTAGCAAAACAAATAATGGACTCTTCACCTCAAGCTAAGGAACAATTTATAAATGCAAACTATAGGCTTGTAGTAAGTATAGCTAAAAAATATAGAAAAGAAAGCGTAGATATGCTTGATCTTATTCAAGCAGGAAATATTGGACTTATAAAGGCTGTAGAAAAATACGATTATAAAAAAGGATATAAATTTAGTACTTATGCTACTTGGTGGATAAAACAGAGTATAACAAGATATATAGATGATTGTGAAAATACAATAAGAATACCAGTACACTTACATCAAAGAATAAATTTTGTAAAAAGAAAGAGACAGGAATTGTCAAATGAATTACAAAGAGAACCTTCTTTATATGAGTTAGCAGAAGTTTGTGACATTGAAGTTGAAAAAATTATAGATATATTAAAGAGAGATAAAAATATAGTGTCATTAGATACTCCAATAAAAGAAGATGAGGATAGTAGTTTAGTAGAGTTTATACCTTCAGATTCTAACTTTGGAGATGTAGTCATGCACGAAGTAGAACAAAAAAATTTAAGAGAAAAAATAGATGAGATACTAACAAGCCTTGGAGACCAAGAACAAAAAGTATTGAGGATGAGATTTGGATTAGATGATGATACTCCTAAAACACTAGAAGAAATTGGGAAAGTTTTTGGTGTAACTAGGGAACGTATAAGACAAATTGAAGCAAAAGCAATAAGAAAATTAAGACATCCAAGTAGACTAAAACAGTTAAAGCATTTTTATTAAATAAAGTAGGAATTCCTACTTTATTTTTTATAAAATAAATATTTTCTTAGTAAGTAAATAATATCATAATAGATATTAAAATTTATTATAAAATATACAAGATTTGAAAAATATGTTTTAAAATGTAATAATAGGGTAAATGAGATAGTATATTAAAATCAATGTTAGGTGTAGTTTTACTTAAAAGAGAATTAGATTAAATTTCTAAGCTACCCCAGTAACCGTGATACAGACGAAATCTTAAATGCCACTGATTAATTTTGGGAAGGCTAGATGGAGGATGAAGTTAAGCCGGGAGAACTGCCTAATGTTTTACTAATGTCTGCTGAGGGTAAGATGTTAGGTGTAAATATATAACTTAATATTTAACATCTTACTTAAAATACATTTTAAGGAAAGGAGGACATTATGAAAAAGTATTTAGCATATCCTTTCTTGTATGATAAGTCTTGTGATTTGAGATGTGATTTTGAAATTTTAACTGATGAAGTTTCAAGTATGATAGGGTTACTAAGGTCATTTGTTGAAGATAAAACTTTAAGAGAAGACTTAAGTAAAATTAATGAATTAATGTATCATATAAATCCATCATTAAGAACTAAGACAACTGTTACAAATGAAGAATTAATGTGGCTAGAATCGAGATTTATAGAACTACAAGAAGAAGTAAAAGATAGATTTGATAAATTCGTATTACCACAAGGAACAACTGAAGCTGGATATTGCCATGTAATAAGAAGTAAATGCAAATCTATAGTAAGATTACTTAGTAGGTACAAAGAACAAGGAAATCATGTAGACGATATACTATTTGATTTTACAAATCTTTACTCAGGGTATTTTTTTGTACTAGCATTAAAGTTCAATAAAGATAATTATCTAGATGAGACAGAGTTTATAAGCAGAAATTATAAGTAAGATAATAAAATATTAAGGAGAACAAAATGAAAAAAAAAATTATAGCAATTTTAATGACTATGTTTATAATGGCTGGGTGTAGTCAAAATAAAGAAAGAGAAATCACAGATAGAGAAGGTACTAAAGTAAGCATACCAAATAAAATTGATAAAATCATATCAACAGCACCATCAAATACTGAAGTTATTGTAGATTTAGGGTTAGGTGATAAATTAGTAGCCGTAGATAAATATTCATCTGATGTACCTGGAATAAGTAAAGATTTAACTAAAATAGATTTTTCAAATCCAGATGCAGAAGCAATAATTGGATTAAATCCAGATATAATAATAGCTTCAGGTCATAATAAAACAGGTTCAAGTGAAGATCCATTTAAATTAGTAAAAGAAACTGGGATACCAGTAGTATACATACCAAGTAGTGAAAGTATAAAAGGAATATATGAAGATATTGAATTTATTGCTAACATATTAAATGTTGAAAATAAAGGAAATGAATTAGTCAATGATATGAAATCTAAAATAGATGAAATAGCTAGTATAGGTAAAAATATAACTGATAAAAAATCTGTTTACTTTGAAATATCTCCTGCTCCAAGTTTATTTACATTTGGGCAAGGTACATTTTTAAATGAAATGATAGAAATAATTGGAGCAAAAAATATATTTGCTGATGAAAAAGGATGGATATCTCCAAGTGCAGAATCTGTTATAGATAAAAATCCAGATATAATATTTACAAATGTTGATTACACAGAAAATCCAATAAAAGAAATAGAAACTAGAGATGGTTTTGAAAATATAAGTGCAGTAAAAAATAATGCAGTTTACCAGATAGATAAAAATTCATCATCACGTCCATCACAAAACATAATACTAGCTCTTAGTCAAATGGCTGAAAGTATATATCCAGATAAGTATGAAAAATAATAAAAAAGTAATATTAAGTATAATATTAGTATTTATAATTATAAGTATTGGAACTTCTATGGGAAGTTCCAATATTAATTTGATGGATACTATATCAATACTTTCTAACAAAATGTTAAATATACCTTTAAGAGAAGGAATAGAGGCAAAGGATATATCTATAGTTTGGAAGCTTAGATTGCCAAGAGTGATTCTAGCTTTTATTGTAGGTGGGTGCCTGTCTTCTAGTGGAGCTGTTGTACAGTCAATTCTTAAGAATCAATTGGCATCACCATATACATTAGGAGTATCTTCGGGAGCATCACTAGGTGCAGGTATAGTAATAGTAACTGGAGCATCTATTCCTTTTCTTAATGGATATATATTACCGATAATTGGATTTATATTTGGTTTAACTACTGTATATTCTGTTATTACATTTTCATCAAAAATAGACAAAACTATGTCTAATAATACTATAATTCTTTGTGGTATGGTATTATCTTTGTTTGTAAATGCAATACTTACAACATTAACAGCATTATTTTCAAGTGATTTAAAGAGTATATCTCTTTGGCAAATGGGAAGTTTCGCTATGAAAGGTTGGTCTTATGTATGGTTGATATTGCCATTTTTTATAGCAGGAATGTTAGGTATATTAAAGTATACTAGAGAGATGGATATATTAACTTTTGGAGAAGAACAAGCTAAATCAGTTGGAGTGGATACTAAAAAAGTTAGAAAGAAATTATTTATATACTCAACTGTTCTTACAGGTGGGGCTGTATCACTAAGTGGTACTATAGGATTTGTAGATTTAATAGCTCCTCATGTAGTAAGAAAGATATTTGGATCAAATCATAAGTATGTTATACCGATGTCTTTTATATTTGGAGGGTGTTTAATGGTAATAACAGATCTTATAGCAAGAACTATTATATCACCATCAGAACTTCCAGTAGGAGCTATAACAGCTATAATTGGAGCACCTTTTTTTGCATGGGTATATTTTAAGAAAAGTTAGGTGATTTAATGTTAGAAATTAATAAGCTTTATAGTGGATATAATGGTATAGATATAATAAAAGATATAAATGTTAATATAAATAAAGGTGAAAATTTATGCATAATAGGCCCAAATGGATGTGGTAAAAGTACTTTGCTTAAAACAATAGCAAATATAATAGATTATCGAGGAAATATCAAAATAGATAATCTTGAAGTATCTTCTTTGAAAAGAAAAGAATTAGCAAAAAAAATAGGTCTTATGAGTCAAATATCTCAAATTTACTTCCCATATAGTGTGTATGATGCAGTATCTATTGGTAGATATGCTTATAATGATAATTTATTTGGAATATCAAAAAAAGATAAGGATATAATTTTAGATTGTATAGATAAAGTAGGTCTTATAGATTATAAAGATAAAATGATAAACGAATTATCTGGAGGTCAATTACAAAGAGTATTTTTAGCAAGAGTATTTGCTCAAGATCCAGATATAATACTTTTGGATGAGCCTACAAATCATCTTGATTTAAAACATCAAATCGAATTATTAGAAAATTTAAATAAATGGACTAAAGAAAATAATAAGATAGTAATAGCAGTACTTCATGATTTAAATTTAGTACAATATATAGCTGATAATGTACTTTTATTAAGTGATGGCATGCTGATAAAATATGGAAAAGTAGATGAAGTTTTAAATAATGATGTACTAAAACAAGTTTATGGATTAGATATAAAAGAATTTATGATTAATATATTAAAAAAATGGGAACAAAATTAATTTTGTTCCCATTTATATTTTAAGAAAGATTGAAGTGACACTCACTTAATTGAGTCGGAATTTTAGTGTTTTACAATCCTTCCTGATTTCATAGCAGCTCTTTCCTCAACTAGATTATGTATTAAAGTATTTAAATCCCAGTTAAGATTTGTTTCAGTAGTCATAGCAACTAAAGGTCTTTGAACTCTAAATTTTTTTAAACTATCCATTATAGCGCTAATTTTTATATGAGAAACATTGTTAAATATTATAGATTTATTACTTAACCCATTATCACAAGTATTATCTATTTTATTAACAATAATATCTT
>CALESE010000135.1 GCA_937907205.1 uncultured Romboutsia sp.
AATGTGGAGAAATCCATTGGTAAGTGATACATATGAGCCAGGGTCTACATTTAAATTAATTACATCATCAGCCGGACTTGAAGAAAATGTAATAAAGGATAATGAAAAATTTACATGTACAGGTAGCGTTACAGTAGGTGGAAGAAGAATAAAATGTTGGAGACATTATAGACCTCATGGAGAACAAAGCTTTGCACAAGGCGTTCAAAATTCTTGTAACCCAGTATTTGTAGAAGTTGCAAGCAGATTAGGAGTATCAAAAATGTATGATTATATAGAAGCTTTTGGGTTTACTGAAAAAACAGGTATAGATTTACCTGGTGAAGCAAAGGGTATACTATATAATGAAAAAAGTGTAGGTCCAGTAGAATTGTCAACTATGTCCTTTGGCCAATCTATATCAGTTACGCCAATACAATTAATAACAGCTATATCATCTATAGCAAATGATGGTAAACTTATGAAGCCTACTATGGTAAAAGCGTACACAGACAATAAAGGAAATATAATTGAAGAAGTAAAGCCTAAGGTAGTTAGACAAGTAATATCAGAAGAAACATCTAAAGAAATGATGAAAATTGCAGAATCTGTTGTAAGTGAGGGTGGAGGTAAAATAGCATATTTACCAGGTTATAGATTAGCTGGTAAAACAGGTACAGCGCAAAAAGTTATAGATGGAAGATATGCACAAGGCAAATATATATGCTCATTTATGGGTATAGCACCAGCAGATGATCCTCAAATTGCAATACTTGCAATAGTTGATGAACCAACAGGTGTAAGTGCTTTTGGTAGTACAACAGCAGGACCAATAATAAAAGAGATAATGAGTGATGCACTTCCTTATTTAGGTGTTGAACCAAAGTATACTGAAGAAGAAAAGAAAGAGCTTGAAAAAGCAAAAGTAAAAGTTCCTGATGTAAGAAATTTATCAATAGAAGAGGCTACTAAGGTACTTGAAGAAGCAAAATTATCTGAAAATATAGATACTGATGCTAAAATAGATAAGGGGACAAAGGTAAAAGATATGTTCCCAAAACCAGGAGTAAGTGTAGATGAAGGATCAACTATAATGTTATATTTTGAATAATTAAAAGTAACATATAGATGACAGAAATGAGAAATACCTTCAAAAATGATAAAATATATTATATAATTAAATTATTAAGAATTAATAAAAGGCAATGTATATTAAATATACATTGCCTTTTATTGAGAGTAATATAATAATTATAGTATAAAATATAAGGAGGTATACATATGAAGTCTCTAACCATAAAAGAGTTAGTGCTTGCAAGTGATGGAAATCTATTAATTGGAAATGAAAATGAATGTATATATGACGTTGTTATAGATAGTAGAAAAGCAAGTAAAGAAAATGTATTTGTAGCAATTATAGGTGAAAACCTAGATGGGCATAAATTTATAAAATCAGCTTATGAAAATGGATGTAAAACTTTTATAAAAAATGAAAGTAGTAGCATAAATTTAGATAGTTCGGACATAAATTTAATAGAAGTAAAAGATACAGAATTGGCTCTAGGAATGATTGCAAAGTATTATAAAGAAAAGTTTAATATACCATATATTGGAGTAACAGGAAGTGTAGGTAAAACCACTACTAGAGATATGATATATGCTGCAGTATCATCGAAGTTTGATACATTAAAGAACCAAGGTAATTTAAATAATCATTTTGGTGTACCATTAACATTATTTAACTTAAATGAAAATTATGAATGTGCAGTTATAGAAATGGGAATGTCTGGATTTAATGAAATTAAGTATTTGGCAGATATTGTTAACCCAGGTATCGGTGTGATATCAAATATAGGTCTATCTCATATAGAAAATCTTGGCTCGCAAGAAGGTATTTTAAAAGCTAAAATGGAGATAACTACAAACTTTGGACCTTCAAATATTTTAATTGTAAATGGAGATGATAAGCTTTTATCTACACTAAAAGATAATAATCATAATTTTATATTAAAAACATTTGGATTTGATAAAGACAATGATATTTATTGTGAAAGTTATGATATGGGAGAAGAAGAAACTAAATTTATATGCTATATAAATGGAATTAAAGAAGAAATATTCATACCAACAGTTGGAGAACATAATATATATAATGCAATGTCTGCGATTTTAGTAGGTATGAGCTTAAATCTTACAATAGATGAAATTAAAGATGGACTTAAAAATTTTACAGCAACAAAAATGAGGTTAGATATAGTTAAAAATGATAAACTGACAATAATAAATGATACATATAATGCAAGTCCAGATTCTATGAATGCAGCTTTAAAAATTTTAAAAAGATATAAAGAAAGAAGAGTTGCAATACTTGGAGATATTTTTGAAATGGGTGAAGTTTCTGAGTATGGACATAGAATTGTAGGAAAAGAAGCATCAAAAAGTGTAGATATATTAATCACTATAGGAAAAGATTCAAGGTTTATATCTTATGAAGCGAAAGAAAATGGATTAGAAGAAAAATATATACACCATTTTGAAAGTAAAGAAGAAGCTCTTAAAGAAATAGATGATATAATAAAAGAAAAAGATATAGTACTAGTTAAAGCTTCAAGAGGTATGAAATTAGAAGAAATAGTAGAACATCTTAATAAGTAAAAAAGACAAGATAAATGAGCAAGGGAGAGGAGATATTATGTTCGGAATAACAGAACTTACTTACACATCATTGATTTCATTTCTAATAGTAGTTATATTAGGTCCAATATTTATACCTATGTTAACTAAATTTAAATTTGGTCAGACTGTTAGAGATGATGGACCACAAACACATTTAGCAAAAAATGGAACACCTACTATGGGTGGAGTATTAATGATATTAGCAATACTTATAACAGGACTTACTAGAAGCAAAATAGGTTCAGATATGGTAGTGGGACTTATATCAGTAGTAGGATTTGGGTTAGTAGGATTTTTAGATGATTTTATAATAATAAAAAAGAGAAGATCATTAGGTCTTAAGCCTTGGCAAAAGATAGTACTTCAATTAGCATTAGCTTTATATATATCTTATTATCAATATACTAAATCAGCTAGTGCAGCTCAACTTATAATACCATTTACAGATGCAGTTATAAACTTAGGTCCTTTATATATACCTATAACGACATTTATAATAATAGGAATAGTAAATGCAGTAAATCTAACTGATGGATTAGATGGATTAGCATCAGGAGTTACTTTAATAGTTGCAACATTCTTTATGTTATTTGCAATGGGTATAGCTAATCAAGATATTGCTATACTTGCAGCTGTCACAATAGGTGCATGCTTAGGATTCTTAGGATTTAATTCATACCCTGCAAAAATATTTATGGGTGATACAGGATCAATGGCTTTAGGAGGTGCTGTAGTTGCATTTTCTGTTTTAACTAACTCAATACTATTAATACCATTAGTTGGAGGGATTTATTTCGTAGAAGCTATATCAGTTATACTTCAAGTAGGATCTTACAAAATAAGAAAGAAAAGAATATTTAAAATGGCGCCTATACATCATCACTTTGAACAATGTGGATGGCCTGAGACTAGAGTAGTATTTGTATTTTGGATAACTACTGTAATATTAGCTTGGATAGGGATAATAGCAGTATTTTAAAAATTGGGAGGAAAGATATGAACCTAAAATCAAAGAAAATTTTGATAATAGGATTAGCTAAAACTGGAGTATCTACAATTAAACATTTAGATAAGCTAGGAGCTAAGATAATAGTAAATGATATAAAAGGTAAGGATACTTTAAAAGATATATTAAAAGATTTAAATGATTTAGAGAATGTTGAATATATACTTGGATATCATCCAGAAAATATAGATGATACAGATATGGTAATAGTTTCGCCAGGAGTTGCGCTAGATTTACCATTTATATTAAAAATAAAAGAAAAAAATATAGAGATTATAGGTGAGGTAGAGTTAGCTTACAGATTATCTAATAATCCTACATTTATAGGAATAACTGGAACAAATGGAAAGACAACAACAACAAGTTTAGTAGGAGAGATATTTAAAGCTGATAAATTTGATACTTATATAGTTGGAAATATAGGAAATCCTGTAATTGATACTGTTGGAATTGCAGATGAAAATTCAGTTTTAGTAACAGAATTAAGTAGTTTCCAGCTTGAGAGTATAGACACTTTTAAACCTAAAGTTAGTGCTATATTAAACTTTACAGAAGACCATATGAATAGACATCATACAATGGAAAACTATATAATTGCAAAATCTAATATATTTAAAAATCAAGATGAAAAAGATTTTTGTATATTAAATTATGATGATGAGAAAGTAAGAGAACTAAAAGATAAAATAAAAGCTAATGTAATATTCTTCTCGAGAAAAGAAAAGCTTGAAGAAGGTATATATATAGATGAAAAAGATAATATAGTTATAAGTATAGATAAGAAAATAACTTTATTAAATAAAAAAGACTTAAGTCTTCCAGGAAACCATAATTTAGAAAATGCTATGGCAGCAATAGCAATATCATATGTTTTAAATGTAAATTTGGATATTATAAAAAATGTATTAAAAACATTTGTAGCCGTAGCACATAGACAAGAGTTTGTAAGAAATATAAATAATGTTATGTTTGTAAATGACTCAAAAGGAACAAATCCAGATTCTACTATAAAAGCTATAGAATCTTATGATAGACCAATAGTATTAATAGCTGGAGGAAAGGATAAAGGTAGTAGTTTTGATGATTTACTAGATATTTCTAAAAATAAAGTAAAGGCACTAGTATTAATGGGAGAAACTGCACCTATAATAGAAAAATGTGCTAGAAAAAAAGGATTTGAACATATATATATAGTAAATGATATGAAAGAAGCTGTTCAAACTTCATATGATATAGCTATTGAAGATGATGTTGTACTTCTTTCACCAGCTTGTGCAAGTTGGGATATGTATAAAAGTTTTGAAGTAAGAGGAGATGACTTCAAGTATAATGTAAATAGCTTAAAATAACCTCTTACCTTGGGAATGGAGGTAGGTTATCAAAAATGGCAAAAGAAGCTTAAAAAGCAAATAGACAAAGGGGGAAAAGTTGAATTTGATAGTGTAATATTTTATACTACAATGCTTTTGGTATTTATAGGTATTGTTATGGTTTTTAGTGCAAGTTTTGTTCAATCTGCATTTAAACATAATGATGCTTATTATTTTCTAAAAAGAAATTTAATATTTGCAATTTTAGGATTTATATCTATGATGATAATATCAAATATAGATTATAGATTTTGGAAGAAAAATGCTAAGGCTATAGGCATAATAGCAGTAATTCTATTAATATTAGTATTAACACCTTTAGGAATAGAGGCAAATGGTGCTAAAAGATGGCTTGGAGTAGGTGCACTTAGCTTACAGCCTGCTGAAATTGCTAAGTTTGCGACTATAATAATTACAGCAAAATTAATAGAGAATAAATATGATGATATAAAATCATTAACTAAAGGGGTAATTCCTCTTCTTATAATACCTGGAATATTTTTTATACTTATAATGTTACAACCTAACATGTCTACAGCAGGTACTATAATATTAGTTACTTTTGTAATGATATTTGTAGCTGGAATGAATATGAAAATTGTTGGTGTAATGTTTGCAAGTGGTATAGGTTTATTCTTGGCATTAGGGTTAACATCAGAATATAGATTAAAGCGTATATTATCATTTTTAGACCCATTTCAAGATCCGCTAGGTAGTGGATATCAAGTAATCCAAGGATTGTATGCTTTAGGTTCAGGAGGGTTATTTGGTATGGGTTTAGGAAAGAGCCAACAGAAATGGTTTTACATACCAGAACCACAAAACGATTTTATATTTGCTATAATAGGTGAAGAATTAGGATTAGTAGGATGTGTAGTAGTTATTATGCTATTTGTCTTACTAGTGTATAGATGTATAAGAATAGCTTTAAAATGTTCTAATATATTTGCTTGTATGGTAGTTATAGGTATAGGTGGCCAAATAGGAATTCAAGCTGCATTAAATATAGCAGTGGCAACATCATCTATGCCAGTTACAGGGGTAGCACTACCATTTATAAGTTATGGAGGAACATCGCTCATAATATTTATGAGTGCAATAGGTATAATACTAAACATCTCAAAGCATGTCAAAATTAATTAACAGGAGATGATATAATGAAAGTCTTATTATCAGGAGGCGGTACTGGAGGTCATGTATATCCAGCTATTGCTATAGCAAACAGAATAAAAGAAGATTATCCAGATGCCGAAATACTATTTGTAGGTACAGCAAAAGGTATAGAATCTGAAATAGTTCCTAAATATGGTTACAATATAGAAACTGTAACTGTACAAGGTTTTAAAAGAAAAATAGATTTAGATAATGTAAAAAGAGTATTTAAATTGTTTAAAGGATTAGAACAATCAAGAAAGGTAATTAAAAGA
>CALESE010000136.1 GCA_937907205.1 uncultured Romboutsia sp.
CATAAAGAGTATTAACAAAAATAAAAAAGCGTAGACTTTGTCTACGCTCTGAAGTATTGCCACTAGGCAATACTTTTAAGCTTTCATATTATCTTCTATTATATTTATACCCTTAGATATTATATAATCAAGCCTTTCCTTTTCATTTCCTAAATATAGATATCCAACTAATGCTTCAAATCCTGTAGCATGTTTATAGTCTATTATATCTGCATTTTTAGGAGATGTATGAGATTTTTGATTTCTACCTCTTTTATATATTCTAAGTTCTTCTTCAGTTAATTCACTTTCTAGTTCATGCATTATAGTAGCTTGAGCTTTTGCTTTAACATACTTCACTGCAGATTTATGAAGATCATTAACTTTTTTATTTATGTTTTTTCTTATTAGATATTCCCTTATATAAGATTCATATATAGTGTCTCCTATATAAGCCAATACTAATGGTGACATTGCTATTAGTTCTGTTTTATTCATAATTATGCTCTTTTCCACTTAGTACCTTGTCTTGTATCTTCTAAGATTATTCCTTTTTCTAATAATTCTTGTCTTATATCATCAGCTAATTTAAAATCCTTATTTTTCTTAGCTTCAACTCTTTTTTGTATTAGGTTTTCTATTTCTTCATCCAATATATCATCTTGTTTTTTATTAACTATATTTAATACAGATGTTAATTCGTTAAATTCATCTAAACACTTTTTAGCAAATTCTAATGATGATTTATCACTAACATTAGTATTTATAAATCTAGATAACTCAAATATAGCACTTATAGCGTCTGCTGTATTTATATCATCCTCCATAGCATTTACAAATTTAGTTCTATATGAATTTAATTCTTCTACTAATGATTTTTCATCTTCTGTTATAGATGACTCTTGCAGATTGCTTATTATAAATTCAGCTCTTTCTTTTGCATTGTATAATCTTTCTAAACCTGCTTTAGACTGAGATAATAATTCATCACTGAAGTTAACTGGATTTCTATAATGAGATGATAGCATAAAGAATCTAACAATTTCTAAATCATATAATTTTGATATATCTCTTACTGTAAAGAAATTACCTTTTGATTTACTCATTTTTTCATTATTTATATTTATATATCCATTGTGAATCCAATAATTTGAGAATGGCTTACCACTTCTAGCTTCACTTTGAGCTATTTCATTTTCATGATGAGGGAATGCTAAATCTTGACCACCTGCATGTATATCTATAGTTTCTCCTAGATACCTATTTGACATAACAGAACATTCTATATGCCATCCTGGTCTTCCTTCTCCCCATGGACTTTGCCATCCTGGTTCTCCTTCTTTTTTAGACTTCCATAAAACGAAATCCATTGGATGTCTTTTTTGGCTATTTACTTCTATTCTAGCCCCAGCTTCTAAATCATCTTGGTTTTGCTTTGAAAGCTTTCCGTATCCTTCAAATTTCTTAGTATCAAAGTATACATCTCCATTTACTTCATAAGCATATCCTTTATCTTCTAGTTCTTTTACAAATGTTATTATTTCATTTATATTATCTGTAACTCTTGGATGAACACTTGCTCTTTTTATTCCTAGTCCATCTGCATCTACAAAATATTCATTTATGTATTTATTAGCCACTTCTTCTGGAGATATTTGCTCCTCATGTCCTCTTTTGATTATTTTATCATCTACATCTGTAAAGTTTTGAACGAATGTTACATCATAACCTCTATACTCTAAATATCTTCTTAAAGTATCAAAAATTATAAATGGTCTAGCATTACCTATATGAATATAGTTATATACTGTAGGACCACAAACATACATTTTTACTTTACCTTCTTCTATAGGAATGAACTCTTCTTTTGTTCTAGTTAATGTATTATATAATTTCATAATTATCACCTCGCTATGTTGTTATATCTTACAATAATATTATAGTTTAAAATCTTTACAAATAATAGTATTACTATTATATCCTTAAGGTTTAAAAAAAATCTACCCTTTAGTTTATTAGTAATCTATTCTTCTAAAAATATTTTTTTGCTTAA
The DNA here is from genome assembly GCA_937907205.1 of uncultured Romboutsia sp. Classification (GTDB taxonomy): domain Bacteria; phylum Bacillota; class Clostridia; order Peptostreptococcales; family Peptostreptococcaceae; genus Faecalimicrobium. Next base: position 2,033 of record CALESE010000136.1, read on the forward strand.
ACTACACGAATCAAATGTCTCTTTATTTATTATATCCTCATCTTTCAGTCGTTTTAATATATCTAAATAATCATTACACAGTTGCTGTAATTCTTTTTTAACTTTCTCTGTACTACTATACATAGTTACCCCCTCATATCCAAACAAAACTACCATATATTTAAATTTATTATTCTAAATTTAATTTTTCACTGTTCTAATATATTAAATCAATCTATGAAAATACCTTTGATTTTACTATTAAATTCATTCATCAAATAACTACATAAAAATTTTTACATAATTTCATAATACAATTAAGAAGCTAAAAATAGACTTATTATTTAAGATTATTATTACATATTCTAGATTAATATATAAAAACTCCGTCTAATAATAGACGGAGTAGGAGTTTTTAGTTTATATAAGATTTTCTTTTGCAAAGTTTATTCTATTTAGACATATATCTTTACCTAAAACTTCCATAGTCTTTGGTAAGTCTGGTCCATGCATTTGACCTGTTAATGCTATTCTTGATCCCATAAATAAATTTTTACCTTTTATTCCATGCTCTTTTTGTATCTCTTTGAACATAGCTTTAACAAAAGCTTCGTCAATAGCTTCAGTTTTTTCTATTTTTTCAGCTAAAGCATTTACTAATGTAGGTATATGCTCTAAGCTTAAAAATTCTTTACATTCCTCAGTTTCTAACTCAACAGTATCTCCAAAGAATATAGATGCATGGTCAGTTATTTCTTTTACATATGATAATTTTTCTTTAAGAACTGAAACCATACCTTTTACAAAATCGTACTTAGTCTGTACTTCGTCTTCAGATATAAAACCAGCTTCTACTAAGAATGGCATTGCTAAACCTGTTAATAATGCATCATCAGCATCTTTAACATAATGTTGGTTAACCCAGTTTAATTTTTCTGTGTCAAATACTCCACCACTCTTAGATACTCTTTCTACTGAGAATGCATTTTCTAATTCTTCCATAGAGAATATCTCTTGATTATCTTCTGGAGACCATCCAACTAATGCAACATAGTTAACAAGTCCTTCTGGTAAGTATCCTTTTTTCTTGAAATCTTCAACTGCAACATCACCATGTCTCTTACTTAATTTTTTCTTTTCTTTATTAAGTATGTTTGGTAAATGTACAAATGTCGGAGCTTCCCATCCAAATGCTTCATATAAATAAACATGTTTTGGAGTTGAAGAAACCCATTCTTCTCCTCTTATTACATGAGTTATTTTCATTAAATGGTCATCAACAACAACTGCAAAGTGGTAAGTTGGGAATCCATCAGTCTTTATTAATACTTGATCATCTAAATCATTCGTATTGAATTCTGTTTCTCCTCTTACTAAATCAGTGAACTTTATAACATGATTTTCTGGTAATCTTAGTCTTATTACATAAGGCTCACCTGCAGCTATTTTAGCATCTATTTCTTCTTGAGTAAGGTCTCTACAATGACCATCATATCTTGGAGTTTCTCCAGCTTCTTTTTGCTTTTCTCTTACTTCATCTAATCTTTCTTTAGTACAGAAACAATAGTAAGCCTTACCAGCATCTAGTAACTCTTTTATATATTCTTTATATATGTCCAATCTTTCAGATTGTATATATGGTCCATTTTCACCAATTTGAGTTATATTTCCGTTATCATCTAACATAACTCCTTCAGTGTGGTTAACTCCTGCCCACTTCATAGCATTTAGCATATTTTCTATGGCACCATCTACTAACCTAGTTTGGTCAGTATCTTCTACTCTTAATATGTATTCTCCACCCATTTTCTTTGCAAATAAATAGTTATATAGTGCTGTTCTTAAACTACCTATATGTACAAATCCAGTTGGACTTGGAGCAAATCTTACTCTTACGCTCATAATTTTACCTCCTATAATATTACACGTATCTATAATATCAAAATAACATAATTATTGTAATGTTATTTTGTCCAAATTAAATTAAAAACAAATTGGTTTATTAATAATACTACTATTTTATTTTGTGGATAAAGTTGTTTTTTTCCTAATTAAAATAGTATATATATCCATATTTTAATCATAATTGTTAATAACTTAGTGGATATATATACTATCTATTAAATAATTATCCTAACTTTACGTTATTCTTTGCAAATTCAGATTCAATTTTTGATTTTATTTCATCTAAAGCTATCACTTCTTTATCAGATTCTGATCTTAATTTAAATTCTACTTTACCGTCAGTTATATCTTTACCAACAGTTATTCTCATTGGTATACCTATAAGTTCACTATCTTTGAACTTAAATCCAACTCTTTCATCTCTATCATCTAATAATACTTCTACGCCCATATCTTTTAATTCGTTGTATATCTTTTCAGCAGCTTTAACTTGCTCTTCTTTTTTCATGTTTACTGGTACTACTACTACATGATATGGAGCTATAGATAAAGGCCATATTATACCATTTTCATCATGATGTTGTTCTATTACAGCTGCTGCCGTTCTTTCAACGCCTATTCCGTAACATCCCATAACTATTGGTTGAGTTTTACCATTTTTGTCTAAGTAAGTAGCTCCCATAGATTCTGAGTACTTAGTTCCAAGTTTGAATATATGACCAACTTCTACTCCTCTAGCAACTTCTAATGCACTACCACACTTAGTACATTTATCTCCTTCTTCTACATTTCTAAAGTCTCCAACTGTACCTTCAAAATCTCTTCCGTAGTTAGCATTTTCTACATGATACTCTGTTTTATTAGCACCTATTATTATATTCTTTTGATCTGCTACTTCTTGGTCTATTAATAAGTAATCAGTCTTTATTCCTATTGGACCTGCAAATCCTACTTCTGCACCAGTTACTTCTTTTATAGTTGTTTCACTAGCAAGTTCAAATTCAACAGCTCCACCTATAGCATTAGCAACTTTAGTTTCGTTAACCTCCCTATCTCCTCTAACTACTACTGCTACAGATTTTCCATCTGCATAGTATATTAAAGTCTTACCAAATTTTCCTGATTCTATATTAAAGAATTTAGCTAATTCATCTATTGTAGTTACTTCTGGAGTATGAACTTCTTTTAATTCTTTCATTTCTTCATTACAAGCTTCATGGTTTACTGACACAGCTTTTTCTATATTAGCTGCATAATCACATCCACTACAGAATACTATTTCATCTTCTCCAACTTCTGACTTAACCATAAATTCAGCTGATGCAGAACCACCCATAGCACCTGAATCTGCTTGAACTGGGCTATTTTCTAATTCGCATCTTCTGAATATATTTGTATATGCATCAAACATATCTTGGTATGATTTATCTAATCCTTCTTGATCTACATCAAAGCTATAAGCATCTTTCATCGTGAAAGTTTTAGTTCTCATAACTCCAAACCTTGGTCTTCTTTCGTCTCTGTATTTTACTTGTATTTGATATAAGTTAAGTGGTAATTGCTTATATGAAGTTACCTCTTGTCTTATTATATCCGTAAATACTTCTTCATGAGTTGGGCCCATGCAATAGCTTCTTTCATTTCTATCATTAAGTCTAAACATTTCAGGCCCCATAACATCCCATCTACCTGACTCTTTCCAAAGTTCTGATGGTATCAATCCTGAACATAATATTTCTTGAGCACCTTTAGCATTCATTTCTTCTCTTATTATATTTTGTATTTTATTAAATACTCTTAGACCCATTGGTAACTGGTTGTATACTCCAGATGCCATTTTCTTTATCATACCTGCCCTCATCATTAATTGATGGCTTGTTATCTCTGCATCAGATGGAACTTCTTTTAATGTTGATATTAACATTTTAGACATTTTCATAATTTATTTCCTCCTAGATTATAATAAAAAAACCTCTCATCACTATACAAATGTATAGAGACGAAAGGTTATATTTCCGCGGTACCACTCTAATTAGCCATAAAGACTCTCTTTATAGGATATAACGGTCCTTACCGTAAGAGCTTTTTAACGCTCTTAAGCTAAAAGACTGGTTCAAAGACTTCTTCTTAGAAACTCTCAGCTAATGTTTCTTCTCTGTAAAGATTTCACCTTTTACTATTTCTTTATCATAGCTTTTATATACTTTATATGATATAAAATAAATTGTAATAATTTTATTTACTCTAACTTTTAAACTAAGATTAAAAAAACTCTTTCTATATTAAAATAATAATATATTATTTAATATTAGTTGTCAACTTTAACTAGCATACATATACTTTGAGCTGCTATTCCTTGCTTACTTCCTGTAAATCCTAAACCTTCTTCTGTTGTAGCTTTTACATTTATATTTTCTATATCTGTGCTTAAAGCTTTTGCTATGTTTTCTCTCATTAAATATATATGTGGTGCCATTTTAGGACTTTGAGCAATTATAGTACAATCTATATTGCCTATTTTATATCCTTTTTCTTTTATTAGATTATAAACAAATTGTAATAATTTTATACTATCAGCACCTTTATATCTTTCATCTGTATCTGGGAAATGTTTACCAATATCTCCAAGTGCAAGTGCTCCTAATATAGAATCCATTACAGCATGTACTAAAACATCTGCATCTGAATGTCCTAGTAACCCTTTTTCATGTGGTATATAAACTCCACCAATTATTAATTTTCTTTTTTCTACTAATTTATGGACATCATAACCTAACCCAACTCTCATATTAACCTCCTATAATACCTTACTATTAAGTATTTGTATTCCTATATCTATATCCTCTGTTGTTGTAACTTTTATATTATTATAAGATCCATATATCATTTTTACAGTGTATCCTATACGCTCTACTAGCATAGCATCATCAGTTCCATAAAAGTTATTATCAAAAGCATCTTCATATGCCCTTTTTATAACACTATAATCAAATGTTTGAGGAGTTTGAACTGACCATAGTGTACTTCTATTTGGAGTATCAACTATATAATTATTATTATTTACAACTTTTATAGTATCTTTTACTGGAACTCCAACTACTACAGATTTATATTTTTGAACTTCTTCTAGTGACCTATTTATAATATCTTCATTGACAAAAGGTCTAGCTCCATCATGCACTAAAACATATTTACAATTTTTATCTAATACTTTTATTCCATTATATACAGAATCTTGTCTTTCTTTTCCACCATATGCAATTTTAATATTATTAAAATTATACTTAACTAATATTTCTTTTTTGAAAAATTCAACTTCATCTTCTTTTACAACAATAACTATATCATTTATATTCTTATTGTTATAAAACTTCTCTATTGTATAAGTAATTATTTCTTTATCATTTAATTTTATAAATTGTTTATTTATATTAGCCTTCATTCTACTTCCAGTACCAGCAGCAACTATAATAACACCATTCATAATTTTACCTCTTAATTATATTTTTATATACAAAAAGTCTTCGAAAATACGAAGACTTTTATTTATTATTCTTTTGGTTTACCAAATATCATTCTACCTGCAGGCGTTTGAAGTACAGATGTAACTAATACCCTTATAGTTTCACCAATATATCTTCTTCCGCCATCTACTACTATCATTGTTCCATCATCTAGATAAGCCACACCCTGACTATTTTCTTTACCTTCTTTAACCACTTGCACTACCATTTCTTCACCTGGTATAGCAACTGGTTTTATAGCATTTGCAAGTTCATTTATATTTAGTACCTCAACTTTTTGAACTTGAGCTACTTTATTTAAGTTATAGTCATTAGTAACAACTTTTCCATTTATAACTTGAGCTAATTTAAGAAGCTTGCTATCAACTTCTAAAATATCTTCAAACTTCATTTCATTTATTTCAACTTCTATCTTTAGTTCTGTTTGAATTATATTTAATATATCAAGTCCTCTTCTTCCTCTTACTCTTTTTAAATCCTCTGAAGAATCTGCTATATGTTGTAATTCATCTAAAACGAATTTTGGAATTACTAGTTTACCTTCTATAAATCCGGTCTTACATATATCTGCTATCCTTCCGTCAATTATAACACTTGTATCTAATATCTTTGGAGGAATAGATTTTACTTCTTTCTTAATTATTTTTTCTTTATTACTTGAAGGTAGTTTTCCTATCTTGGCTATATTAGATAAGTCATTCTTACTTTTTAAAGATACTCTTATACCTAAGTACCCAAAGAATGCATATGTAATTAAAGATAATAATCCTCCAAATATAGGAATTGAACCTATTAATAAGCTACTTAATAAATATGCTATTAAAAATCCTCCTATAAGTCCTATCGAACCTAATAGTATATCTGTCTGAGGATATTTTGATATTTCTTTATCTACTATTTTAACTAACTCTTTAAATTTATTTAAAACCCATGGCTCTATAACATAAAAGATCAAACCTATTACAAGTCCTAATCCTATGGATACCGCTACTCCATATGTACCTATACCAAAATCAAAATTTGGAAATGCTTTATCTATTGAAGCGTATGTTGTAAGACCGATTGTAAATCCAAGTAGTCCAACTATAGCTCTCATTGTTTTACCTATCAAGTTTTCACCCCCTGGTTTATGTACCTAGCTTGTTTTATTATATCCATAATACCTATTATTTTCAATTACAAAGTAGTAACATTCAGTTATATATGCCTATCTAATAACACTAATTGTTTCATTTTTATAAGTCCATTTTTTATATATGTTGCTCTTATTTCACCTATTCCCTCAACATCATCTAAGTCTTCTATTGTTGCATCTAATATATCTTGGAAATTTCCAAAATAATTAACTAAATTTTCAATTATACTAGATGGAAGTCTATGTATTTTACTTAATATTCTATATCCTCTAGATTGTATTTCCATATCCATATTTTCAGAGAAACCACTATATCCTAATAGTTTTGCCATATTTGCTAAATCTACTAACTCTTCTGAACTTAAATTTTTTATTTTTCTCTTAAATTCTTTAATTTCTACATTATTTCTTCCGTAGTCTTTAAATATTAATTTTTGATCTATTTTAGTACTTCCCATTAACTCATCCAACTGCATACTAACTAGAGTTCCTTCTTCACCTAGCTCTATAATATATTTTTCAATTATATTAGTAACTCTCATTACCATTTCCATCTTTTGAATAACTAATGCTACATCATAAATAGTAACTAAATCATTGAATTCTAATGCATTTAAATTTATTACTGATTGATCTAAAACTGATTTGTACTTTTCTAATGTCTGCAATGCTTGATTTGCTTTTGTAAATATCTTTGATATTTCTTCTAATATATATTTCTTATCGCCACTATAAAGTGTTATAATATTTCTTCTTTGTGATATTGCTATTACAATAGCACCTGTTTGTTTTGCTACTCTTTCTGCTGTCCTATGTCTTGTTCCTGTTTCAGATGTTTCTATAGAGTAATCAGGTGTTAACTGTGCATTAGCAAAAAGTATTTTTTTACTATCAGAACTTAGAACTATAGCCCCATCCATTTTGGCCAATTCATATATGTAAGAAGGTGAATAATCAGCGTTTATAGTAAAACCACCATCTACAACTCTCATTATTTCTTCATCTGTAGCTAAAACTATTAGCCCCCCTGTCTTTGCTTTTAGAACATTTTCTAAACCTTGTCTTAGAGGAGTCCCAGGAGATATCATTTTTAGAGCATGTAACATATGCTTATTACTTAAAAAATCATCCATTATTACTTATTCCCCCCTAATACTATATTTATTGCTTGTCTTACATTATCTACAGGCCATATTTCTATCTCTTTTACATCTTGTACTGCTTCATAATTATTTCTTGGTATTACGATTTTTTTAAACCCTAATTTCTTACATTCAGATATTCTTTTTTCTATATAACTAACTGCTCTTACTTCTCCTGTCAATCCTATCTCACCTGTAACTGCTATACTCTCATCTACTGGTAAATTTCTAAAACTTGATGCTACCGAAAGTACTATTCCTAAGTCTATAGAAGGTTCATTTACTTTTATTCCTCCTACTACATTTATATAAACATCTTGATTTTGAATCTGAAGCCCAACACGTTTTTCTAATACTGCTAGAAGCATACCAACTCTATTATAATCGACTCCTGTGGCTGTCCTTTTAGGAATCCCAAAACTTGTAGGAGATACTAATGCTTGTAATTCTAGAAGCATAGGCCTAGTTCCTTCTACTGCTGAAATTATTACTGATCCTGCTACATCTTTTGGTTTTTCTGATATAAGTATTTTCGAAGGATTTTCAAGCTCAACAAGACCTAAGTCCTTCATTTCAAATACCCCTAGCTCATTAGTCGAACCAAATCTATTCTTTACTGCTCTAACTAATCTATATGTGTTATATCTCTCACCTTCAAAATATAAAACAGTATCAACCATATGCTCAAGTAATTTAGGTCCTGCTAAAGATCCTTCTTTCGTTACATGTCCAACTACAAATGTGGATATTCCCATTTTTTTAGATATTTTCATAAATTTAGAAGTACCTTCTTTAATTTGGCTAACTGTACCTGGTGCAGATGATATTTCTGGACTATATACAGTTTGTATCGAGTCTAAAATTATAAGATCTGGATTTATGCTATCTAATTGAGACTCTATTATACTTAAATTATTTTCTGCAAATATATATAAATTATCAGAGTTTATTCCTAATCTTTGAGCTCTCATTTTTATTTGAGATTCAGATTCTTCTCCTGATATATATAAAACTCTTTTTCCTGAGTTTGCAACATTACTTGAAACTTGAATTAAAAGTGTTGATTTTCCAATACCAGGATCTCCACCTACAAGTACTAATGATCCTTTTACAACTCCTCCACCAAGTACTCTATCTAATTCATTTATACATGTTGAAAATCGTTCTTCTTCTTTAGTTTGTATCGAATTTATACTAACTGGTTTTGAAGATGATTTATCTATAATAAATACATCTGTCTTTTTTAAGCTTTTTTGTTCTATTTCTTCTACAAAGGTGTTCCATTTTGTACATTCAGGACATTTACCAAGCCATTTAGAAGTTTCATATCCACATTCCTGACATACGTATTTTGTTTTTATTTTTGCCATTTAAATCACCCTTAAATTCTATCTTTATTTATAATTTTAACATATCTATTGTACATTATGTAAATTTATTAAATTAAATTAAGGGAGAGTTATTCTCCCCCTTATATATATTACTACTCTTTAGTTTTAAATACTATCATATTATTTTCTACTTCTGCAACTACAGTATAACCTTTTTTAATTGCACCTAATAATATTTCCTCAGATAGTTCATCTTCTAATTCTTTTTGTATTGCTCTTTTTAATGGTCTTGCCCCATATTCTAAATCAAATCCTGCCTTTGATATAAATTTTATAGCTTCTTCAGTAAGCTCTAGTTTTATACCTAAAACTTCTAATCTATTTATCAGATCTTTAGTCATTATAATTACTATTTTACTTATATCATCTTCTGATAATGAATGAAATACAATTGTGTCATCTATTCTATTTAAGAACTCTGGTCTAAATTGTTTCTTAAGCTCTCCTATTATATTCTCTTTCATCCTCTCGTATTGATCTTTAGCTTTTTCTTCACCATCTTTATTAGATGAAAACCCTAAAGTTTTTTGCTTATTAATTGTAGTTGCCCCTACATTGGATGTCATTATTATTATTGTATTTTTAAAGTCTATTGATCTACCTTTTGAATCAGTTAATCTACCATCGTCTAATATCTGTAATAATATATTAAATACATCTGGATGAGCTTTTTCTATTTCATCAAACAATATAACTGAATATGGCTTTCTTCTTACCTTTTCAGTTAATTGACCACCTTCATCATGACCTACATATCCTGGAGGTGAACCTATCATTCTTGATACTGCATGTTTTTCCATATATTCAGACATATCTATTCTTATTATTTGATTTTCATCACCAAATTGTACTTCAGCTAATGCCTTAGATAATTCTGTTTTTCCTACACCTGTAGGTCCTAAAAATAAAAATGATCCTATAGGTTTACTCGGATCTTTAAGCCCCGCTCTTGATCTTCTTATTGCTCTTGCAATAGATTTTATAGCTTGTTCTTGGCCTATAACCCTTTCATGAAGTCTATCTTCTAATCTTAATAATTTATCAGATTCACCTTCAATTAACTTATTTATAGGTATTCCAGTCCATAATTCTACCACTTCTGCTATATCCTCTGAGTCTACTACTTCTATATTTTTGTATAATTTATCTAAATCTTTTTGAGCTTTTTCTAATTGAGCATAAGTTTCTTCTTTTAAATCATTTTTTTCTATACCTTCTTTATTACTTTCTAATATTTGAATTTTATTTTCTAATTTCTTTACTGTTGATTTAGTACTACCTTGCTTCAATCTAACTCTTGAAGAAGCTTCATCAACTAAATCTATGGCTTTGTCTGGTAAGTATCTATCTGTTATATATCTTACAGATAGATCAACTGCTGATTTTATAGCTTCATCACTTATTTTAACTTTATGATGCTCTTCATATTTCTTTCTTAAACCTTCTAATATCTTAATTGACTCTTCCTTAGTAGGCTCATTTACCATTATTGGTTGAAATCTTCTTTCCAAAGCTGAATCTTTTTCTACATGCTTTCTATACTCATCAATTGTTGTAGCTCCTATTACTTGTAACTCGCCTCTTGATAATGCAGGTTTTAATATATTCGATGCATCTATTGTAGATTCTCCAGTTGATCCTGCTCCAATTATTGTATGAAGCTCATCTATAAAAAGTATTATATTTTTATTTTTTATAACTTCATCTACAACATTTTTTATTCTTTCTTCAAATTCTCCTCTATATTTTGCCCCTGCTAACATAGACCCCATATCTAATGTATATAATACTTTATCTTGTAGTGATTCAGGTATATTCCCTGATGAAATATTTAAAGCTAAACCTTCTATTATAGAAGTTTTTCCTACTCCAGGGTCACCTATTAATACAGGATTATTTTTTGTTCTTCTACTTAATATTTGTATAACTCTTTGTATTTCTTTTTCCCTTCCTACTACAGGATCTATCTTTCCTTCTGAAGCATATTCAGTAAGATTTATTCCATACTTACCTAACAGCTTAGATGAAACTTGTTTAGCTTTAGGTTGCGACTTGATAGATACTTCTTTTTTAGTTTTTTCTTCTTCATTATCCAAATCATCATCTAATCCAATCATATCTATTATTAACTGTACAATTATCCTTTCATCTATCCCTTCAGAATTTAATATTTTTACGGCTATACCTTCTGACTCTTGAACTAAAGCTAATAATATATGTTCAGTTCCGATATAATTTGTATCTAATTTATTTGCAAATATTCCTGAAAGCTCTAATATTTGCTTAGTTATAGGGCTTAACGTTATATCAAGTGGAATTATATCAACTCTACCTTCTATTTCAATTATCCTTTTTTCTAAAATTTTAGATGTTAATCCTAACTTTTCTAATACTTTAGCTGCTATTCCATCTTTTTCTCTTATTAATCCTAAAAGAATGTGTTCACTTCCAACTACTTCATGACCTAACTTTTCCGCTGCCTCTAAACTTAAATCTATCGCTCTTTGAGCTCTTTGCGTAAATCTATTAAAATACACACTCTTTCCCTCCTGTCTTATATTTAAGATTTTTATTTTTTTATTTATATCATCTCGATTCATTTTATTGATAGTATTGGTATATTATTTATATGCCTTTATATAATTAATGTTTACTTAATAATTAACTTATTTTACTTTAATATATGCTATAAATAAATATCAAGGCTCCAGATAAAACTCTAGAGCCTTGATATTTATTTATTAATTTGCATTTTCTATTACTTTTTGTGCTAATTGATTTGGTAATTCTGAGTATTTTTCTAGCTCCATTTCAAAATACCCTCTTCCTTGTGTCATAGATCTTAAATCTATAGCATACTTAAATGTTTCAGCTTGAGGTGCTTGTGCATATATTATTTGTTTTCCTCTACTTCCAAGTTCAATTCCAAGTATTTTACCTCTTCTTTTATTTATATCTCCCATATACTCTTCTGGAACTGTAATTTTTAATTTCATTATAGGCTCTAATAATATTGGTTGTGCTTGTTCTATTCCTTTCTTAAACGCAATAGATGCCGCCATTTTAAATGCCATTTCAGAAGAATCTACGTCATGATATGAACCATCATAAAGAGTAGCTTTTATATTTGTAACTGGATATCCTGCAAGTATACCTTTTTTCATACAATCTTTTAATCCTTTTTCTACTGCAGGTATATATTGTTTAGGAACAGCTCCTCCAAATATATCTTCTTCAAATTCAAACTCTTCTTTGCTTCTTTCAAATTTTATCTTTACATCTCCATATTGACCATGACCACCTGATTGCTTTTTGTGTTTTCCTTGAGCATATGAATATCCCTTTATGGTTTCTCTATATCCAACTTTTAAATCTTCTAGATTAACATCTACTCCAAATTTTTCTTTCATTTTAGTCTTAATATTATTTATGTGTAACTCCCCTTGACCACCAATAAGTGCTTGCTTTGTTTCTTTATTTCTATACCAATTTAATGTCGGATCTTCTTCTATCATTTTATTTAATGTCGCTGATACTTTTTCTTCATCGCCTTTGTTCTTAGGTGAAATTGCATAATAAATTTGAGGTTTTGGGAAATTTAATTCATATAAATCTTGTTCATTAGAGTTTGAACATAATGTGTTTCCTGTTTGTAAAGAATTTATTTTTGTAAGTACTACTATATCTCCACATTTAGCATTATTTGTTTCTATTAGTTCATTGTTATTTATTGTATATAAGCTATCTATTTTCTCTTTTATATTTTTATTTAAATTAAATACTTCATCATCTTTACTTAAACTACCCTGTGTAACTTTTAAATAAGACATCTTTCCTACAAATGGGTCTACTCTCGTTTTAAATATTAATCCTTTAAAATTATTACTTTGTTTTGTGTATCTTGGTTCTAGATATTTAGATACAGTCTCTAATATATCTATTGTTCCTATATTGTTTAACGTGGAACCACAAATTACTGGAATTATATCTCCTCTTTGCATTCCTATAATTAAACCTTTTTGTATATCATTATTACTTAATTCTTCTCCACTAAAATACTTCTCTAGTATTTCATCATCAGTTTCTGCTATTAATTCTAATAAAGCTTCTTTTACACTTATGGCTTGTGATTTAAATTCGCCTTCTAATGTGTCCATATTTTCAAATATATTATGAAGCTTAATAAATTTCTTATCTTTATATATTGGAATAATCATTGGTACTATATTATTTCCATATTTATCTCTTAACATCTCTAAAGTGTCTTTATATCTTGATTTCTCATTATCTATCTTATTTATAAATATTATTTTAGGTATATTCTCAGTCAATTCTAAAGCTTTCTCTGTACCCACTTGAATATCAGTAGTAGCATCAACAACTATTATAGCTGCATCACTAGCACTCAATGCTGATATAACTTCTCCATTAAAGTCAGAATATCCAGGAGTATCAAGTAAATTATATTTATATTCATTATACTCAGTAGGAACTAATCCCATGCTGTATGTCATATTAACTTTATCACTTAATTTAGGCGTTTTATTTTTAGAATTTGTTATAAATGAAATGGCTTCAATAAGATTTGTTTTTCCACACCCACTATGACCTAAAATTGATATACTTCTTATCATACTGTTATCATAAACTTTCATAAAAGCACCTACCTTTTACAATTTATCTAAATTTATTTATTACAATCTAAAATTTATTTTATTGCTTTTAGTAATTACATTTGGTCAGGTAACTATTTTATTATGATATTATAAGCTTATAAAACTTTCTTCTCTATACAATATGAATTGCTTTGAAGTTATATACTTAATTTAATATAAATTTATATTATTCTAAATTACTCATATATTCTGTATAATAATTTATTTTCCCAGGAAATATTACAATTTAATATAAAAAATTCGCTTCGCTCATTTCGCCAACGATATATCCTTGCTCCCGCTACGGATACATCCGTTGCTCAAAAATGTCATTTTTTACGTTTACAAAATTATTGATATAACTTATATTCATAGGTTATGCACAATATTTTTCATAATATAATTTCCTTATACGTAAAAAATACTCTAGTCATAAATAACTAGAGTATTTTATCTATTCTTTCATTATAATCAATAATTGTTTATCTCCTACCATTTCACCTTGTTTAACTTTTATATCATCTATAACTCCATCTGCCTTAGATACCATTACAGTTTCCATCTTCATTGCTTCGATTATAATTAACGGTTGGTTTTCTTTTACAATTTCTCCTTCTTTAACTAGTATATTAACTACCTTACCTGGTATGCTTGCTCCAATTTGAAGAGGGTTATCCATATTAGCTTTTTCTATATCTTTAATTTGACCCGAAAAATTTTTATCCCTTATCTCTACATCTCTTATCATTCCATTTAACTCAAATACTAAAGTTCGTTTACCATTCTTTTTTATATTACCTATATCAACTAATTTTATAGTTAATACCTTTCCTTCTTCTATTTCTACTTCACATTCTTCTCCTTCATTTAATCCATAGAAGAATACGTGACTTTCAAGTTTAGATATATCATTATATGACTGTAAATGTCTTAGATAATCTTCATACACATTTGGGTAAAGTATATGACTTAATATATTTCTTATATTTGAATTCATATTAAATTTATTATCCAAATACAATTTTGCACTATTAAAATCTTCAGTTGGTATCAAAAGCCCTGGTCTAATATTAATAGGCTTCTCACCTTTTAGTACAACCTTTTGTACATCTTCTGGTATTCCACCTTCTGGCTGTCCTATTAACCCTTTACAATAGCTTACTACAGAATCTGGAAAAGATAATTTACTCCCAATTTCCATAAAGTTGTCTTTATTTATTTTGTTCTTTGTCATAAATATAGCTAAATCACCAACTACTTTAGATGAAGGTGTAACTTTAATAATATCCCCTAATATATCATTTGCCTCTTTATATTTTTCTTTTACTTTATCAAATTTATCACTTAACCCTAGACCTTCTACTTGTGGTTTTAAATTTGTGTATTGTCCTCCTGGTATTTCATATTTATATATTTCTGCAGAAGGATTTATCAAATCACTTTCAAATCTACAATAAACTTTTCGTAAATCTTTATAATAGCTACCTATCTCTTCATATCCATATAAATCTATTTCTGTATCTCTTTCTGTGTTTTTTAATGCTTCAACTAATGCATTTAAAGATGGCTGACTTGTAAATCCTGCCATAGTTTCAATAGCTCCATCTACTATATCTACACCAGCTTGTGATGCCATTAAGCATGTTGCTATACCGTTACCACTAGTGTCATGAGTATGAAGATGTATTGGAATACTTATATTTTCTTTTAAAGTTTTAATTAGATGATAAGCAGCATATGGTTTTAAAAGTCCTGCCATATCTTTAATACAGATTATATCTACATCCAATTTTTCTAATTCTTTTGCCATATTTACATAATACTCTAAACTATATTTACTTTTAGTTCTACTTAGCACATCTCCTGTATAACATATAGTTCCTTCTACAATTTTACCAGTTTCCAATGCTGCACTTATAGAAGGTTTCATATTTTCTATCCAATTTAAAGAATCAAATATTCTAAATATATCTATACCTTGACTTGCTGATTCTTTTAGAAACCTTTCTATAACATTATCTGGATAACTCTTATAACCTACTCCATTTGATGCTCTAAATAACATCTGAAACATTATATTAGGTATTCTTTCTCTTAGCTTTTGTAATCTAATCCAAGGTGATTCATTTAAAAATCTATATGCAACGTCAAATGTTGCTCCACCCCACATCTCTAATGAGAATAAATCTTTCATATAATCATTTGTTGGTTTTGCTATATTAACTAAATCATAAGTTCTAAATCTTGTAGCTAATAATGATTGGTGTGCATCTCTCATTGTTGTATCTGTTAATAATAATTTTTTTTCATTTTTAATACTCTCTATATATTCTTTTTTACCTAATTTACTAAATAAGTCTCTACTACCTTCCGACTTAATTAATTTAGTATCTATATTGGGTTTATGAAGAGATTCAAATATTGGTTTTTTAGTGCAATTATTATCATTTACAACTACATTGCCTATAAATTGAAGTAATTTCGTTCCTCTATCTTTACTTTCTTTTATATTAAATAATGATGGATTATTATCTATAAACTTTGTACTACATTTCCCTTCCATAAATATAGGATTACTTAATACATTAACCAAAAATCCTACATTAGTTTTTACACCTCTAACTCTTAACTCTTTTATGGATCTTATAGTTTTATTTATTGCTCCCTTAAAAGTTCTATCCCAAGAAATAGTTTTAACTAATAAACTATCATAATAAGGACTTATATTTGACCCTGTGAATCCATTTCCTCCATCTAATCTAATACCATTACCAGATCCAGTTCTATAAACTTGTATTTTACCTGTATCTGGCATAAAATTATTTTTTGGATCCTCTGTAGTTATTCTACATTGAATAGAGTAACCTTTTACTTGTATATCTTCTTGTGATTTTATATTTACTTCTTCGCTATTTAAACTATATCCTTGAGCTATAAGTATCTGACTTTGTACTATATCTATACCTGTTATCATCTCAGTTACAGTATGTTCTACTTGTATTCTAGGGTTCATTTCTATAAAGTAATAACTTCCATCATCATCTACTAAAAACTCTAACGTTCCTGCGCTTATATACCCAACATAATTAGCTATTTTTAGTGCATCGTTACACAAATTTTCCCTTATATCATCATCTAATGAAAATGCTGGTGCATATTCTATAATTTTTTGGTGTCTTCTCTGTACAGAACAATCTCTTTCATATAAATGAACTATATTTCCTTCTTTATCTCCTAATACTTGAACTTCTATATGCTTTGGGTTTGATATATAGTAAACGAACTTAATAATAAAGGTATAAAAACTATTAAATAAGTTAAC
>CALESE010000137.1 GCA_937907205.1 uncultured Romboutsia sp.
TGTTATATAAATTAACCTACTGTTTAATTTTCAAAGTTCATTTTCAACTTTCGTTGTTTGTTTCGTCCATATCTCTTGGACAAGTAATACTATATCATCTACAAAGTATATGGTCAATACTTTTTTTAATATTTTTTTCATATTTATTTTATTTTAAATTATATTAATACATCTTATCCACATTTTCAACATATTTATAGTATTGATTTAATTAGATATATATTTTTTTATCCACATCACTAACATTTTTATCAACATAAAAATTTTTTTATATTTTTTATTTTAATAACTAAATATTAGTTTCTATACTTATTCAATTAATTATTTATTTTTGAATTAAAATAATAAAAAGCAGATAAATCTATTGTTCTTTATCTGCTTTTTATACATATATTTATTTAGCTTCATATAAACTATCTTTCATGTATTCATCCATTAAAAATACTTGTTTGTTTTTCAATGTTCTTTCTACATTTATTATTCTCTGATTAGACGATCCTCTAAATTTTAAACTTATATCTTTCTTTTCTAATATAAATTTGCCATCTACAAGTACATCTATTTGTTTTAATAAATTAAGATGTTTAAAATATAGTGGATTTTTATTATCTAAAAGTTGTTCTATTGTAAAACCTGTGTATGCCCATACATCTAAATTATTCTTCTTAGCTTCTCTGGCTATTTCTTCTAATGCTTCTGGCTGTAAAAATGGTTCTCCTCCAGATAATGTAATCCCTCTTTGTAGCTTTAAAGATTTTATTTTTTCTATTATTTCTTTACTATCAACTTCATAACCTCCATTCAATCTATGTGTTTGAGGATTATGACATTCTCTACAATTATGAGTACATCCTTGTGTCCATACAACCATTCTCAATCCTGGACCATCAACAATACTATCAAAAGTTGTAGGAGATGATATCCTTAATTTCATAATACACTCCCCCATATCTTATAATTATCTATGCTTTACTCTATCACGCACTTCTGCTTGTTTTGCATTATTAAATCTATCTACTGTTCCAACTAAATATCCTGTTATTCTTCTTATTCTTTCAAATTTTATATTACTCTCTTTTTCATCTCTTCCACATGATGGGCATATATCACCTTGTATGACACCTGAGAATCCACATACAGAATCTCTATCTACAGGATGATTTATACTACCATATCCTATACCTTGTTCTTTCATTGCCCTTATTATAGTCTCAAAGGCTTCTAAATTATCCGATGGATTACCATCTAGTTCTATATATGTTATATGACCTGCATTAGTTAACTCATGATACGGTGCCTCTATACTTATCTTTTCAAAAGCACTTAGTTTATGATACACAGGAACATGGAATGAGTTTGTATAATATTCTTTATCTGTTATACCTTCTATGCTTCCATATGCTTTTCTATCTATATTTGTAAATCTTCCAGATAAACCTTCTGCTGGAGTAGCAATTAATGAAAAATTCAAATTATATTTTTCACTAGCCTCGTCCATTTTATCTCTCATATGAGTTATAATTTTTAAACCTAATTCTTGAGCTTCTTTACTTTCTCCATGATGTTTACCTATAAGGCCTATTAGACATTCTGCTAATCCTATAAATCCTATTGTTAAAGTTCCTTGCTTTATAACTTCTTTTAGATTATCTTCTGGTCCAAGCTCATCTGAACCATGCCATATACCTTGACCCATTAAGAATGGGAAGTTCTTCATCTTCTTATTACCCTGTACTTCCATTCTTTCTAATAGTTGTTCTATTACTAATTCAATTTTTTCATCTAATTCATTAAAAAATCCATCTATATTAGTCATTTTATTATTTACTAATCCATACTTTATACCTAGTCTAGGTAAATTTATAGTTGTAAATGATAAATTACCTCTTCCAGACACTATATCCTCACCACATACATTTCCAAGTACTCTCGTTCTACATCCCATATATGTAGCTTCTGTTTCAGGTCTTCCTTCTTTATAGTACTGTGCATTAAATGGTGCATCTAAGAAACTAAAGTTAGGGAATAATCTTTTAGCTGATACTCTACATGCTAATTTGAATAAATCATAGTTAGGATCTTCTGGATTTAAACTTACTCCCTCTTTAACTTTAAATATTTGTATAGGGAATATAGGAGTTTCTCCATTACCTAATCCTCTTTTCAAAGATAATAATATATTCTTAGTTACCATTCTACCTTCTTCTGAAGTATCTGTTCCATAATTAACACTTGAAAACGGAACTTGTGCTCCAGCTCTTGAATGCATAGTATTTAAATTGTGTATAAATGCTTCCATAGCTTGATATGTTTTTCTATCTGTTTCTTTTAATGATTCTTCAAATGCGAATTCTTGTATATTAAGTAATCTATCATTATCTAAATTGAACTTTTCACTTAGATATTCTCTTTCAAGATTTAGATATTCTTCATTTCTTTTTAATCCTACTCTAAATTTACTTACTTCTTCACATTTATTAACTATATCCTTTACAGCATCTTGCTCTTCTATACCTATTAATAGTTTTAATGCCTTTGATATATTACTTATGTAAATAGTTTTAAATGTTTTGTATACACCTTCAGCTAATCCATAATCTAAAAATGGTATACTTTGACCTCCATGCTGATCATTTTGATTACTTTGAATAGATATAGCTGCTAGAGCTGCATAGCTTATAATGTCATTCGGTTCCCTCAAAAAACCATGTCCTGTCGAGAATCCTCCTTTAAATAATTTTTTAATATCAATCTGACAACATGTAAGTGTACCCATATTTAAAAAGTCCATATCATGTATATGTATATCTCCATTATCATGAGCAAATGAATGTTCTGGTTTTAATATATGAGTCTTACAGAATTCTTTAGAAACGGCACTTCCATATTGAAGCATAGTTCCCATTGCTGTATTTCCATTAATATTAGCATTCTCTCTTTTTATATCTGCATCATTTGCATCTTCAAATGTTATTTCTTCTATCGCTTTCATTAATCTAGTTTTAGAATTTCTTACTCTACTTCTTTCAGTTCTATATACTATGTATTCTTCGCTTATCTTGGCATGCCCTTTTTCTATAAGAACTTTTACAACTGCATCTTGTATATCCTCTACGCTCGGTATACCATTACTATGTTTGCTATTTATTAATTTTATAACATCCTGTGTTAATTCTTCTGCTAATCTATAATCTGGCCTTCTATTTTCCTTCTCAGCTACATTAGTTGCTGCTAAAAATATCGCTCTTGTTATTCTATCTTCGTTAAAATTTATAATTCTTCCATCTCTTTTTCTTACTAATTCTATCATTTATAAAATCCCCCATTCATTACTATATATTGTATATATTTTTTATAAAAACACTATATATAGTATTCAAAGATTAAAAAAATCCCCTTCAACTTAGTTAAAGGGTCGTCTTATTTGCTACTCTATAAGGTTATCAAATTTAAAATTAATAGTCAAATATAGCCAAAGTCCTGCAAATACTATGTGGATAATTTGAAGCATAGTATTTGTAAGATATTAAAAGAAATATAAATTATTTTAAATTTTTTTATACAAATTTCGCATTCATTAATATAAGCATTGAAATTTGAACAAAGTATAAGTATTATTAAACTTTTTAAATACTATTAATAAACTTTTAACCACAGTAAAAATTATATTTTACGACTTATGTGGATAACTTATATCAAATTAATATAATTATTCACAAATTATATTAATTTAATCAAGATATAAATTTTTCATTCTTCACAAATTATCATTTTTTTATTTTTTGTATTATTTTTTTACAAATTAACTTAATTACTTATATAAACTATTATTGATTAATAAAAATATATATAGCTAAATTTATGCATAATATAGCAAAAAAATTTTTACTTTTTATTTTTAATATTTATCCACAAATAAAATATTATATCTAAATTGATTATACATTCATTAATTATTTATCCTATTAATATAATATATATTGATTATTATATATTATTTTTATCATGTGTAATAATGACTACTCAATATTATGTAATTACATATAAACGTTTTAAGGGGGAAATTTTTATGTTATCTAATAGAGTAATATCTATAACTCCATCTTATACAATTGGCATAAGCTCTAAAGTTAATGAATTAAAAAAGCAAGGAATAGATGTAATTAATCTAAGTATAGGAGAACCTGATTTTAATATTCCTGATAAAGCAAAAATATTTGGTATAGACTCTTTAAATAAGAATTATACTAAGTATGACTTAATTCCTGGATTGAAAGATCTAAGGTATGAAATTTGTACTAAATTATTAAAAGAAAATAATTGCGATTACTCAATTGATGAAATTGTTGTATCTAGTGGAGCTAAGCATTCTATAACCAATGCACTTTTAGCTATAACTAACCCTGGTGATGAAATATTATTACCAAAGCCCTATTGGGTTAGTTATCCAGAATCAATAAAATTAGTTAATGCTAAACCAATACTAATTGACACAAAGAAAGATAATAATTTTAAAGTTACAGTAAATGATTTAATTGATAATTTAACACCAAAATCTAAAATGCTTATACTAAATAACCCCTCCAACCCTACAGGATGTATCTACACTAAAGATGAACTTAAAGATATAGTAAAGTTTTGCTATGAAAATAATATCTATATATTAGCTGATGAAATATATGAAAGAATATGCTTTGATAAGCAATTTATATCTGTTGCTTCTATAAGCGATAAAGCTAAAGACATAACAATAACTATAAATGGGTTTTCTAAATCATATGCTATGACAGGCATCCGCTTAGGTTATTCTGCCTCAAATAAATCCATTGCTAAAGCTATAAGTTCAATACAGGGCCATCTAACATCACACCCTAGTCTAGTTGCACAGTATATAGGTTTAGGAGCTTTAAAATATTGCGATAAAGATATAGATAATATGGTAAAAAAATACCATTCAAGAAGAGACCTGATATGTAAAGCCCTAGATAATATACCTAATATAGATTATATAAATCCTGATGGAGCATTTTATTTATTTATAGATATATCCAAATTAAAAGATAAAGTAAAATACAGAGATAGCTACTCTATAGAGTTTTGTAATCAATTGTTAAAAAATTATAAGGTAGCAGCTGTACCAGGAATAGCTTTTGGAATAGATGATTATATACGTATATCATTTGCCACTTCTGAAGATGAATTCTTAGAAGGATTAAAAAGATTAAATTTATTTATAAATAATATAACTTCAAATATTAATATAATAAATACAAATATATAAAATATTTGGTTGGCTTATAAAAAAACTATCACAGATAATTCTATAAATACTAGGTATTATTTACTAATAAAAAAGTCCATATAAAATATGGACTTTTTTATTAGTAAATTTAAATATAAAAAAAGATTACGTGGCTACGTCTTACTCTTCCAGGCAGTTGCCCACCAAGT
>CALESE010000138.1 GCA_937907205.1 uncultured Romboutsia sp.
AATTTATGGCTTCAGGATTATGCTACACTCAGAGTGGAAATGTGAAGAAATATGAGGATGGAGTTTCTATAAGGTTGATAAAAGGTATCCATGATTTACCAACAATTAAAAATGATGTATTATCAGTAGCTAATGAAAATCATTATAGTTTTGAAGTTTCATCTTCTTATAAGTTACATTCAAAAGGAAATTATAGGGGTGATATGCCATTAATTTTTGTTACTTATTATCCTAGTTCTGGAAAGAGCCCTTGTTATTTTAATTTTACTTATAATTATATTGATATTGAAATATTATTAGAATTTGTGTGGCCATCTTATGTAAAGTTTGTAAATCAAAATAGCATATCCATTAATATTATCATTTTTATTAATGGTAAACCTAAAACAATAACTAAAAAATCCGATTTAAAATTCAAAATAGTAAAAGGATCATCAATATCAATAGATACATCAGGAATAGATAATATGGTTTTAGAAATGATTATGTCAGATAGTAGTACTGATAATGTTAATTACCAACAACGTGTTTATAATAACCAAAAAAAAATAATATTATCTGACACATATTATTCAAATATAACTGAATCAACAACTATTCATGTTAAATTCACTAATAAAGAGATTTTTATGATCCCTTTATATGATACAAATTCCGATTATGATTATTGGTTATGGACAGGTGATCCTATTCATCCGGATAATAGATTTCAATGTTATTCATCTGATGCAAATAGAGCATCTAAATATACATTAATTACTAATAATGAAAATTATGCTTATGCAACAATCATGTGTCATCACGTTTATAAGGACGATAGACTTGGGGCATTTATTGGTACTATAGTATTACCATCATTAGAAAAACCAACAAAAATAATTGATTATAATAGAGTAAAAAATGATTATATTGGATATGCAATCAAACGTAATTCTAATCCAGGTGTTTTATGGAGTGCTGCAAAACAAGTAAAGACAACATCCGGAAAAAACACATGGAATTCAAGCTATGAAACTTTGAATCATGATGGTGTTAAAAAGTTAGATGAATCATCTGTATTAAATTGGCCAGATGGATTTCCAAAATATTATACAAATAAAACTGTTGCACAAAAAATTATAAACAACGGAAAAGGTGCTGGTGGATTTACACAATATGACAATGTATTAATTAATGGAATGTTTTATGATCCTAATTATAGGGATATATCAATAAATTATAAATATAGAAAAGTTGGAACCGTTCATTATGTATCAGAATGGAGAGGTAACTCCAGTATAATATGTGATAATTCTGTTTCTTCAAACCTAAGTTTTAAGCAAAACATGCCATATAATGGAGTTTTATTAGGAATGAAACAATGGCATAATGATACCATTGTTTCTGCAGGAAATATTAGTTTTGGTGGTATTAATGCTGTATACACCGGAGAGTTTATGTCATTGGATCAAGAAGGTGATATTGGTAATAAACATGATGTATTTGTGAATTGGATTGATCCTTCGAAATATAATGCAAATGATTTCGCCGGATACTTTATGATTGGTAGATATTATAGAGGAGGGCATTTATTATGTGCTATAGGAGCTAGATTTGCAGTTTATCCTGGTTATTGTAAAAAAGATGTTATTGACCAATGGAAAAGTTATAATATTTTTATGAACAATAAATAAAAACATGGCTCGATCTAGATCGAGCCATGTTTTTATTTCAATTTCTTATTCAATTCATTTTCTCTAACAAATTTGAATACATATATTATAGTTTATATTGTAAATTAATTATTTGATTTGCTGGACCAAATCCAGATGTAAGTTTCATCATTCTGCCTTTCCAAGTAAACACAATACCTTCAGTATCATGAATATTTGTATTCATATCACCTAATCTCGACAATTCTAATGCAAGTTTAGCTTTCAATTCCATATCATCAGATTTATTTACTTTATCTATTACTGTATTTAAATCTGATATAAGTTCATTCTTTACTTTCTTTGCTTGTTCATCAGTTATAGAATTAGTAAGGCCTTGTATCATATTTATTGCATCAGTACCTAAATTAATAAACATCTTATCAATAGGTCCCATTACATCACTTACATATTTCTTATAACCTTTCTTATCAAGTTCAGCTAATTCATCAACATGATCTTTATAAGTCTTTTTCAATATTCTCATATTTACTGACTTATCCATTAAAAACCATCTTCTGAATATTGCTCCATCTTCATCAGTCATCCATTCTGGTGCAATCTTCTTAAATCTAGATTGTTCCCAGTCTTGTAATGTATCATCTTCACCTAATCCTTCTTGTTTCCAAAGTTTGTTTAGTTCATCACACCATTTAGTAGCTATTTTTCTTGATTGTTCATTTGTCTTCATTATCAATTTAGGAGTAAGCTGAGCCTTGTCATCTTTATCTATAGCTTTTTCTATAATATCTAATCCATCTCTAGTAACTTTATCCTTTTTCCATTCATTGCCATATTTCTTATATACCCATATATTATGGAAATCAACACTATCATCAATGTATGGCATAATATTTGTTTTACCAGCAACAATACATTCACAATTTGCAAACAATCTAGTATTAGGATCTGGATTGAAGAAATTACTACCTATTCTTTTGAATATTCTTTCTAATATCTTACCAGCAGAAACAAATGTTTTTTGTACACCAGGTTTATCTTTCCATTTTTCTGCCATATCTTCTACTGACATGCCACCACGTTCAGAATTCAGATCACCTTTATTTCTTATGAATATCACTTCATTCTGATTATTCATAGATGCCTGAATATTAGTACCATCTAACTTCTCTGTAAATTCGACAGGATCAGAATAACCAAATACCGACAATACTATTTCTCTTAAATCTTTTAATGTAAGTTCAGGAAAATCATAAGGTCTCGACATGTGTCCTGAACTTCCACCTTCAAAGATTTGTACATATTGTGTTAAATTTAACATAAGTTTATTTTCCAACTATAATTCTGAATGATTGCCAACTATTATTATTTGCTGATTTAAATACAAATAATATTTTAACAGGCTCTTTCATTAATTTATTTATATAATCTTCTATTTTATAAAATTCACATGTTTCTGGATTTTTCTCTGACCAAATTAATACATAATTCGCTGAAGATAAACCATTATTGTACTTTACATTGCCTGTGGCTGCTTCAGTATATAATGCTTTTTTAAATTTAGGATATTTATTTATATATTCTGTTACTAATGATTTTAAATCTTGTATATTTGCCTCTGCATCTAATATTTCTTTATTACCTTCCTTTTTTAATTTCAAAATACTAGTTTGTAAATGTTTTTTAAACCATCGTTGTTCTAGTAATTCTTTTAATTTTTTTGCATCATCTCCAGTTATTTCAGAATTTTCTAATGCAGTTAGTAATGTTGCTCTTGATTCACAGTATCCAGCACTTATTAATTGGTACCCACCTTCTTTTTTCTTTAATGATATTTTATATTTACCATTTTTTGAAATTATATCAGTTTTTGGCGTATTGTCAACTTTATCAGAAGATGCGTAATTTCCAAGTTTTTTCCACTTATAAGAAACACTATTTTTTTGATTAGCTAATTTACTAAACTCAGAATTTCCTTTAGGAATATATAATGCTATTTTATCATAAATATCTTTATTGTCAATATAATAATTTATTATATTCTCTGATGTAGTAAGATTTTCTCCATCTATCTTTTTTATATTGTATATTCCATTTATCTGATTATATGCATTTGCAATTACTGTTTCTATATCTTGAGCATTTGGTAACCAACCAATATTATTATCTTTAATATTTGTATTATGAGCACCTTTATATTTTTTACAATTTTTTAACTGTAAAACAACATCAGGCATTAACTCAATTACCCATCTTCTTAAAGCAAAATTACCTTCAATATTATTATAATTTGCTATTATTGGTGCAGGCCTATTCTTTATTTCTATATTTTTTAAATTTTTATCTCTATAATCATATATCTTTTTTATAAATGGTAGTAAATTATTTAAATTGTATGAAGAAAAAAATCCAACTGCAGTACTTATATCATTTTTATTTTCAGACCCATAATCATTAATTAAATATCTTATTTGATTTTTTTCCTTAATATATTTTAACATATCTTTCT
>CALESE010000139.1 GCA_937907205.1 uncultured Romboutsia sp.
TTATGGCTATAGTGAGAATTATACAATATGCCAAGTTTTGATGAGATCGTGAAAGTGTTTTTTGTACAAAATGTGTGGAAATTTTATATGTGAATTTTTTGTATGTTAGATTATAATAGGAATACAGCAGTTTTATTTATTGTCTTTAGATCACCAAATACGACAAAGAAAGTTTTTGGACAGATAAAGAAAGTTCGACCCAAAAGACTTTATATTGCAGCAGATGGTGCTAATAATAAAGATGAACAAAAGGCTTGTGAGGAAACTCGGTCAATTATTGATGTTGATTGGGATTGTCAGATATTTAAGTTATATCATGAATATAATATGGGCTATGACAAGCATTGTTATAGGGCTATTTCATGGTTTTTTACACAAGAGAAAGAAGGAATTATATTAGAAGATAATTGTGTTCCATCATTGTCATTTTTTGGCTTTTGCTCTGTATTATTAGAAAAGTATAGAACAGATGGACGTATAGGACACATTGCGGGTAGTAATTATCAGTTTGGTAAGAAACGAGGAGATGGTAGTTATTATTTTTCAAATCTAACATATGTGGAAGGTTGGGCTACTTGGCGAAGAGTATGGCAGCAATGTTATTCATTTGAAAATAACTATAAAAATTTTAAAGATAGTAATTTTCTATCTTATATGCCTGCATTTGCTCCATTTAAATATAATTGGAATGAATATTTTCATATAGCAAATAATAATAAAGATGTTTATTGGAATTTTAAATATGCTTATGTGAATTTGGTCAATAATAGATTATCAATTATTCCTAATAAGAATCTTGTTAGGAATATAGGAAGCTGTCATGAAAGGAGAAAAATACCTTTTATTGGTGTTTTGAATGAAGAATTGTATGAAATAAATCATCCAAGTCTTATTTGTCCAAATATAGAAGCTGATTTGTATTCGCAAGCACAAGAGTATAATATTGATTTTGACTCTTTAGTGTCAAAAAATGATTATTTATATTTGAAAGATCAATTTATATCTTGTGTTAAGAAAAATGATATAAAAATAGAAATTCCTAGAATTATTCATCAAATATATTTTGACCAATCTGGTCCTCCTGCATATCTTTTGGATATTTCTCAATCTTGGAAGGAGTTAAATCCTGATTGGGAATATAAATTTTGGAATGGAAATGATGTAAATAGTTTTATACAAGAATATTATCCTGAATTGATACCTGCTTATAATAGTCTTCGATATGACGTTCAACGATGGGATGCTATTAGATATCTGATTCTTTATAAAATGGGAGGATTGTATGTTGATATGGATTATGAATGTACGGAAACTATAACTCCGATATTATGCAATACTATATGTGCTATGGGTTTAGAACCAAATGGACATGCTATCCGTATTTATAAGCCATATATTGTTGGAAATGCATTTATGGCAACAATTCCAGGGCATCCTTATTTTAAAGAAATAATTGATGAAGTTTTTTATCGTAAAGGTCAAGAATGTCTTGAAACAGATGAACTAGTTCTTAATACAACAGGTCCTTATATGACTACTAGATTGTATGATAAAAGTTTATATAAAGATCAGATAACCTTGATACCTTCGGAGCTTATAGCTCCATTAACAAGTAGGGATGTTGGAAATTTTCTTAAAGGAAATAAATCTTTGGATTTTGAAGCTAAAATAGAAAAGTCATTTGCTGTGCACTATTTTTTAGGTAGTTGGACTAATCAAGTAAACAGTTAATGGTTAAAGTTAATTGTTGCTTATTTTATAGTATCAACATTAAAAATTAAAACGATGAAATCAAAAAAGAAGAAAGTTGAGGGGCTGAAATTGAATCAGCTTAGTAAGAGTGAATTAAATCGTAGAGCAATGAATTCTTTAAAAGGAGGTTCTAATTGCAAGGCTTGTCCATTTTTAACAGGTAGTGGCTATTATTGGGATAGTCATATGTGATATTGAAACCTGGGATGAAGGCGCAAAACAAATACGTTTTGCGCCTTTGAATAAAATTCAGATATTGATATTATATATTAAAATAAGTGTATATCTTATGATACAGTCTCTTATCCATTCAACAGAATATGGAAATGTATATTTATATGATGATATGCATATGTTATCTTTGTTAGTACATCCTGAATTGAAAAAAGTTTGTGAAAATTCAGAGAATGTAGATCCGTATTATTTAAAAAAATATAAATATCTAAAAAAGTATGGTTTTTTTGATATACCAAAAAGTGCTGAGTTTGGGAAAGTAAATGAGAGGATGGTAGAGGAAGGTATTATTAATGTTCCTCAAATTTTATTTGAAGTGTACTTATTGTGGGTATGGAGAATTATATGAAGTCTTGGATATAAGAAATAAAAATAATATCGATTTAAATAATGCACTTATATTTCTAGAATATATTCTATCTCTTAAGCTTAAATGTAAGAAAAGTAGATTAGCTATTGGATTTTATGGAGGTGAGGCTCTGTTGAATATTGAATTTATAAGGCAAATAGTTGATAAGGTTAAGTCGTTGAATTATAAGAATGAGATGGATATTCAATATTCTATGACTACGAATGCTACATTAATAGATAGATGTATTGACTTTCTGGTTGAAAATAAATTTGATATAAATATTAGTTTAGATGGTAATAGAGAAAATCATAGCTATCGTATTTTTAGAGGAAGTAATAAGAGTTCTTTTGATAAGGTAATTGAAAATACAGATATGATTTTTGAAAAATATCCAAATTTTTTTGATAAGCATGTGAATTTTATATCTGTTTTGCATAATAGAAATTCGATCAAAAGTATTTATGAGTTTATTAATAATAGATATCATAAAATTCCTATTATAGTAGAGTTAGCAACAAAGGATGTGAGTCCAGATAAGAAGAATGTTATTAAAGAGATGTTTCATAATAAAAGGGAGAGTGAAAATGAGTATTTAAAGGAGACTTCTGATATTATATCTAAAGTATATTCAAATTCTTCTATACATAATGAGTTGAAGGATTTTGTTAAATGTTATTCTGTTAATTATTATCTTTCTAATTTAACATCTCTATTGATAAAAAAGGATAAGTATTATCCAACAAGTACTTGTTTACCTTTAGCGAGAAAGATATTTCTTACAACACATAATAAGTTGCTTCCTTGTGAGAAAGTTAATTATAAATATTGTATGGGAAGTGTAAATGGAAAGGTGCAGATTGATATTCCTAAGATTACAAAAATGTATGCCCATTATTATGAGATTTTAGAAAAAGTTTGTCGGAATTGTTTTGCATATAAGTTTTGCGGATTATGTATGTATCATATTGAAAATTTGGATAAGTTAGATACTGAAGAATTTATTTGCGAACGATTTTATGATAAAAATAGATTTGGAGAAAAATTGTACCGTGTGTTTTCTTATTT
>CALESE010000140.1 GCA_937907205.1 uncultured Romboutsia sp.
GATCATATTTAATTTGTGCAAAATTAGAAAAAGATTTTCCAAAAGGGAACTTTATAAGTGTAGAAGAACCAACAAAAACTTTTAGAAGTTATGAAGGGGAAGGACAAAAGTTACTAATCTTTGGAGGAAATGATCATAAAACAGGTCAACACAAAAAAGAAGAAGATATATTTAGAGAGTTAAAAGATTATGGTAGTAAAACTTTTGACCTTAAAGAATTTAAATATGAATGGTCAGCACAAGATTATATGAGCTTTGATAATATGCCTTATATAGGTCATGTTAATAAAAAAGAAGATAATATATATGTAGCTACAGGATTTTCTAAATGGGGTATGACAAATGGAACATTGTCAGCAATTATAATAAGTGATATGATAACTAAAAGAAATTCAAAATACGAAAATATATTCAACCCATCAAGAATGGGAAGCGTATTTAATACAGAATTCTTAAAAGAAAATTT
Source organism: uncultured Romboutsia sp. (assembly GCA_937907205.1). Lineage (GTDB taxonomy): Bacteria > Bacillota > Clostridia > Peptostreptococcales > Peptostreptococcaceae > Faecalimicrobium. The sequence goes on from CALESE010000140.1 coordinate 467, forward strand.
AAATGTTGGAGTTAACTATATAAAAGGTAAATTAACAGTTGGTAGTGACAAAATGCCACAAATAAAAGGTGAAGGTAAGACTGTTAATATAGATGGTAAAAGATGTGGAGCATATAGACATTACAATAATGAACTTTATATAGTTGATATAACATGTACACATTTAGGCTGTGAGCTACATTTTAATAGTGCGGAGAAAACATGGGATTGTCCATGTCATGGTTCAAGGTTTAATTATGATGGGAGTATACTAAATGGACCTGCATTAAGACCTCTTAACAGATATGATGAAGGCAAAAATAAAGTAGACCCAAAGTTAAAATAAAGTATAAATAAAACTAAAAAATATAATTTTATTAATTAAATGAGACTCTATTTTTTAGAGTCTCATTTTTTATATAATGAAAATTTAATTAATTTATAAATTGTTGTAAGTAATGATCCATAGAAACAGCTACATCTTTTGCATCTACCACAGCTTCAATAACAGTTCTAGCACCATGAGTAACATCCCCACAAGCAAATACACCATCTCGAGTAGTTTGCCTCTTTTCATTAGTTAATATAAGACCGTTGTGTTTTGTATCTATTCCTTTATTATTTATAACTATAGTATTTTTAGGTACTTGGCTAATAGCAACCAATATACTATCACATTCATATAATTTTTGACTACCTTCAACTGCAACTAGTGAAAATGACCCATCACTGTTTTCAACCTTATATGTATCTTCAAGTAAAATACCTTCATCAACTATTTCAACAGGAGATTTAAATGTATTAAATATAACACCTTCTTTTTTAGCCTCGCTAATCTCATGCTTTGTAGCGCTCATATCTTCAAAACCTCTTCTATAAGCAACTACAACTTCTTTAGCTCCATAGTACTTAGCACTTATAGCAGCATCCATAGCAACATTTCCAGCACCAATAACTATAACTTTATCCCCTAAGTCATAGCTACTTGGAGTTCTTAAATAGTCTATGGCGTAATGAACATGACCTAAAGTTTCACCCTTTATATTTAGTTTTTTAGGGTTCCAAACTCCAGTACCTATAAATATTGACTTATAACCATCTTCAAATAATTTATCTAAAGTAACAACAGGACCTATTAGAGCATTTATTTTAATTTTAACACCTAAATCTCTAAGTCTTTTATATATAAGATCTATTATATCTCTTGATAATCTAAACTCTGGTATACCATAAGTTAGTACTCCACCAATTTTTTCATTTTTTTCAAATATTGTAACATCATAACCTTTACGTGAAAGCTCAAAAGCAACAGTTATACCAGCAGGACCAGCACCTATTATAGCAACTTTAATTCCATTTTTTTTTAGGTTTTTCTACTTCCATTTCTTCTAGATATTTTGTTGAAATATAATATTCTATATCATGAAAACGAACTGGTTCATCTTTTATTCCTTTTATACAGTTTCCTCTACACTGATTTTCATGAGGACATACTATTGAACATACTGCAGACAGAGGGTTATTTTCAAATAAAATTTTTCCAGCTTCTTTTAAGTTACCTTCTTTATATAATTTTATTATATCTGGAATTGGAGTATTTATGGGACAATTTTTTTGACATCTTGCATTTTTACATTGAATACATCTATTTGCTTCTATTATATTATTAAGCATAAAATCCTCCTTAAATTTTAAAGTTATATTTATGATGTTTTAATTATAACAAATTATTACAAATAATAACAATAAAATTGTTTGTATGATAAAATACTATAATAAATATAAATAATTAAATATTTATACTTATAGATTTTTCAGTTATATCTCAGTTTACTAATATATTATATTTTAGTAATATAGTATAAGGAATAATAGAATACATATATTGTCTTAAGGAGGAAGTTTAATTGTTCAAAAAGCTTTTTAGTAAACTAAAAAAAAATAACTCACAAAAAAATGATGAAAAAATAATTCAAGAAATTAATAATAAGGTAGATATTAAGGAGAGTATAGAAGAAGATATAACTGTATTAGACGATAACACTTATATGAATAATGAAGAGAGTTCTATAAAACAAGAAGTAAAAATAGAAGAAAAAAATACAGATTATATAGGACATAGTATAGAAGAATCAATCAATAATTTAGGTGAAGAATTAGAGTCATATAAATTAGATGAAGATATATTAAAAGAAGATATAGAAACTAAAGTAATTGAAGGTATATTAGAAAATGATGAAGAAGATATAGATGAAGAATATATAAAAGAAGTAAAAATAAATAGGGGCAAAAGTATAATAGCAATTGATGTTTATACTGAAGAAGTAAAAATATTTAAAACACATATAGAATGTAGTAAAGAACTTAAATTACCGTTAGAGTACATAAAAGAAAATTTAAAATATGGATACACAGATTACTTTGGAAAAGCAATAAATTATTTACAAAAAGAATTAAATATAGAAGAAGGTAACTATTTATATAATAATAAATCACCTATTGAAATATTTAATAATTTGAATAATAAAATCTTTACATCAAAAATATCAGAAGAAAAAATAGATAAGATATTAGGTAGTGATAAAATAGATCCAATAAAAATGCATTATAGGTTTGAATGTATAGATGAAGAGTATGATGAGTATTTCAAAAAATATAAGTCTATAATAAAAAGAGGTGGAAAAAAGAAAATAGAGTTAGTAAACAAAAATGGAGAAGTTATAGAAATATTTAAATCATTAGATGATTGTGCAAGGTACTTAGGGAAAGAGAAAGAAGAAGTTGTTAATATGCTTAAATATTTTAATACTAAAGTAGGGAGAAATGAAATAAGATACAGTTTAAGAAATATATAATTCATATTAACTTCATAACATGTTCATTTTATATTCACACAATTTGAATATATATAATGTAATATATAATTGTAATCATACAAATTGTAAGGAGGGTAAAATGTCAGAAGATAAAAATCTAAAAGACACTAATACAGAAGAAGTTTTTCAAGAAGAAAATAAGTTATTAGAAGGAAAAAAATCATCTAAAAATGCTAAGTCAATAATTATAGGAACAGTAGCTTGTGCATTATGCTTGACAATTGGATTTATAACTGGTAAATCAGTAGGTAGAAAATTACCAGCTACATCAAAAATTTATGGAAATAAGGAAATTGCTACAGTTGGATATATAAAAATAACAGAACAAGACTTAAAAGGTAGAATGGACCCATTTTTCTATTTAAATGGTAAAAAAGAATTAAGTGAAGATGAAATAAAAGCTTATGAATCAAGTATGATAGATTATATGACAACAACAGAGGCATTATACTTAGCAGGTAAAGAAGATAAAGTAGAAGTTTCTGATGAAGATGTAGAAAGTGAATATACATCACTTATGCAAAGTATAAATCAAAGTTTTTCAATGGATGAAGCAACGTTTTTAAAAACTTTCAAAATTAGTGAGGACAAGATTAAAGAGGATTTAAAAAAGGAATTAACAGCAACACAATATATGGCTAAAGAATCTGAGGTTACTGATAAAGAAGCTGAAAACTACTATAATAAGAATAAAGATGAATTCTTAAAAGTTAGAGCTTCTCATATATTAATAAAAAATACAGATGATGAAGGAAATGATGTAAATGAAGAGCAAAAGAAAAAGAATAAAGAAAAAGCTGAAAGTATATTAAAGAAAGCTTTAGCTGGGGAAGATTTTGCTACATTAGCAAAAGAAAATTCTGAAGATACAAGTGCACAAAATGGTGGAGATTTAGATTTCTTTGGAAAAGGGCAAATGGTAGAACCATTTGAAAAATCAGCATTTTCATTAAAAGTTGGAGAAATTGATTCTAAAATAGTTGAAACTGATTATGGATACCATATAATTAAAAAGACTGATGAAAAGTATGATGAATTAGATACTATAAAAGAAGAATTAAAGACTAAATTATCATATGAGAAACAAAATAATTTAGTGGATAATATAATGCAAAAATACAATGTAGAAGTTAAAGAAAAATAACAAAAAAGCTTTAGATTTAATCTAAAGCTTTTTTGTTATTTTTATATCTTATATTTATCAGATATTTTTTTAAGTTTATTAAGGATTTCAGATATTAAACAATCAAAATCATTATCAATGGATTTTGCAATTTCAACAAAAATTCTAAAATATTCTTTACCATTTTGCATAGTTGCAATAAATTGAATAAAATAGAATATACAATACTAAATAAAGTTTTTTTATGGTAAAATTTAAGTATTACGATTACGATTATGGTTTATAATTAAAAGGAAATATACCATAACAATTAAAATTTTTATTTATAGATAAAATTGAAAATGGAAGTGGATAGTATGAAACTTATAGAAAATAAAAGATATAAAATGCTTATAATATTAATATCTATACCTGTACTATTTATAGCTCAATATTATCTTTATAAATTTGGAGTTTTGAGTCCAATGATTAAAGGTGCTGAAATTGGTATAGTAAATGGCGATTATATTAAGGATATAGATAAATATATAATTAAGTTAAATGATACAATACACTTGTCAGATGGAGACTATATTAAGATACCATCATACGCTAAAGAACCAAATATATGGTTTAATGTTTTAGATAATAGTGGAGTTTTAAAATTAGAAGGAAATAAAATTACAGCTATGAAAGAAGGAATATCATCCATAGCTATAATGAAAAATGGCCGTATATTAAAAAAGGCAGATATAAAGGTTGTTGATCCACAAATAAAATTGACTAATATACTAAATGGAAATCTAAAGTACGTTGGAGATAGTGCGAGTATAATATCTACGGTAGAAAGTAATTACGATAGATTTAAAGAAAAAGAAAAGGTAAATTATGAAAGTACTGATGAAAGTATAATTAAAGTCGATGAAGGTAAATTAGAAGCCGTTGGAGTAGGAAGTGCTAATATTATAATAAAGGCAAAGGACCAAGAAGAAGTTATTTTCTTTAAGAATATTCAAGCTAAAGTAGCGAGTATAGATATAAATGATGAAGAAATTCAAGTTGGTGATACTTTTAAATTAAAGCCTAAGATAACAACAAATCCTAAAAATTTAAAGCACCCAAGAGTTATTTATGAACTTGTAGATAATAAAATAAAAGCAAATAGAGCTATAAGATTATATAAAGACGGAACTGTAGTTGCAATTAGAGAAGGTAGTGAAAGAGTAAAGATAAGTTGTGGAGATAAAGAAAAAATTATAACTATAAAAGTAGTCAAAAAGTCTATAACAAATAGTGAAATAGAAAATCTAAAATACACTAGTTATGATATTATGGACAATAAAGCTATAATTAGCCTAGAATGGGACTATATAGAAGATATTTATGATTACGATATAGAACTAAGAAATAATGCTTTAGGTGAAAAAGAATTTAAGTTATATCATAATATAAAAATAACTGAAGATGATGTAAGTTCAGGAAAAATTAGGACTACTATTGAGTTAGATTTAATAGATAGTAATATACTAGATATTAGTTTAAGAGTTGTAGGTAAAAATAGTTTAGGAAACACAAAGCCAAGTAATATAGTAAATATTAAATTGCCTAGTGAAGATATAACAGATCTTTCTGTTAATAATTTATATTATGAATTAGATGAGGTTAATAATACTGTTAGACTTGTATGGAATAAAATTGATTTGCAGGATATATCTTATAGTATATATGTTAAAAATAATTTAAATAATGAAAGTGGATTTTTATTATTACAAGATCAAATACTAGAAAATGAATATAAACTTGATTTAAATAATGAAAATGTAGACTTAGATATTTATGTAAAAGCATATAAAGGTGGTAAATATTCAAAAGAAAGCAACTTTATAAATATAAAAAAGTAAATAAAAAACTATAAAGATAAGAACCGATTTAATTATATAGGTTCTTATCTTTATAGAATATATATTAAAAACAAGTAAAAGTATAGGAAATTTTATCAAAATGTGTTATTCTATTAATAGAATATATTTAACTTAATAGGCAAACCTATAGAAATATAGGGACGCAAAGCTAAAGGGGCTAAAGTATATACTATGCCAGCCAGTTGCTAATAAAAGATATGGATTTATGTATATTAAATTTTATGGTAACTATTCTTTTAGAATAGTTTTTTTTATAAGATGAAAATTGTAAAAACATATGCTATAATTTACAAAGATAGGTAAAATTGGGGATAAGATAAATTTATAATAAACTAAGGGTCATATAAATATTTTACAAAAATAATAAAGTAATAGTTTTCTTAAAGGGGGATATAGTAATATGTATAACTATAATGAATTATTATTTGATAGCCCTATACCATTTATAATAGCAAAATATGAAGATAATAATTTAAAAATAATCCACAAAAATACAAAGTTTGAAGATTTAAACTATAATTGTAGTGATATTGAAAATAATAATGATATTAAGATGTTAATAAAATTATCCTTAAATTCAAAATTTAATGAAATAGATATAAAACACCTTGATAAAGAATATAGGCTTTTATCTAAAAAAATATCAGAAGAAGAAGCAATTATATGGTTTAAACTAAAAGAGATTCAAAATAATATATTAGAAAACGATATTTATAACCAATCATATACAAATTTTTTGTCTAACTTAATCCATGAATTTAAAACGCCACTAAATCTTATATTTAGTTCTATGCAATTATTAAATAAAAAAATAGACAATGAAGATTTATCTTCAGATAATTTAAAAAGATATTTACATATAATAAACCAAAACTCATATAGAATGCTAAAACTAGTAAACAATATAGTAGATGATAGTAAAATAGATATAGGGCATGATGAATTAAATTTAATCAATTATGATATAGTTTATTTTATAGAAAGTATATGTGAATCAATAGACTCTTTTATTAAACTTAATAATATGACACTTATATTTGACACAGACATAGAAGAACTTACAATAGCATTTGATATGGAAAAAATTGAGAGGATAATTTTAAATTTAGTATCAAATGCAATAAAGTTTAGAAAACAACAAAATGGAGAAATTTTGATAAATTTACATAGTAGTAAAGACTTTGTAACTATATCAGTTAGAGATAATGGTATAGGTATATCAAAAGAAAATATAGACAAAATATTTGGAAAATATGTAAGGCTAAATGATGAAAGAAGTATTATAAAAGAAGGAACAGGAATAGGACTATCACTAGTTGAGTCATTAACTACTCTTCATGGAGGAAGAGTTAGTGTAGATAGTTCTTTTGGGAATTGGACAGAATTTAAAGTACAAATTCCAAATGTATTATGTGATAAGAAAATGGAATGTATTGTTGATTCAAATAATCTAAATAGAGTAGAAAAAATAAAAATAGAGTTTTCAGATATATACAATTAATATCCTTGTAATAATTAAGATTATAAAATCATATATTTTTATATACCTAAATACAAGGAGAGATTAGATTGATAAGAAGACATGAACAAATAGTTAAAGCTTCTAAAGCATTGGCTGAAGAAGCTTTTAAAGCATATGCAGGAAAGAGAGACTATAAAAGAGCTTTAGAAATTTATAGTATACTTGCTACGTATAAGTGTATACCAGAAGATATATCTAATTTTTCAAAAAATATGTTATCTAGACTAAATAAAAAAATAGAAGATAATACTTAAATAAAAGACTCGCAATTAAATGCGAGTCTTTTATTTAATGTTTTGATGTTTAAAGTTTATATATTCTATAAAATACACTTTTATAACTCCTATTATAGGAACTGATAAAATCATACCAGGGATACCAAAGAATCCACCACCAATTGTAACAGCAAGTATAGTTAAAAATGGGCTAAGTCCTAACTGCTCACCAACAATTTTTGGTTCTATAACAGCAACTTCTATTTGTTGAACTAACATTAAGTAAGCTAAAGAAAAAACTGCTATAGATGGATTGTAGAATAAGTTTATTATAAATACAGGAGCCATTCCAAGCACTGGACCAAAATAAGGTATCAAATTAAAGAAGCACATTAAAATACCAAATAGTAATGCGTATTTAGATTTTAAGAAAAATAATCCTATAGCAGATAAAAGACCTACTATAAATGAGTCTAATAATTTCCCAGTAAAGTATTTTCCGATATTTGTATTTAAAGTTCTACCTATATCTAATAAGAAATTACCATATTTACTTCCAACAGAAACGAATAAGACTTTTTTAGAAAAAGATATAAAACTTTCTTTTTCAAGTAAAAGATAAAAACAAATAATAAAGGCTAAAACAAGTTGAACTACAAACTTTGTTATAGAAAAGGTAGTATTAAATACTTGTCCTATATATCCAATAAGTAAATTACTTATTTCGGGCATAGCATTCATAGCTTTATCTGCATATTCTTTTAATGTATTAGGATCAACTGATTTTAATCCTTCGCCAATTTGTAAAATAAAATCTTGGGTTTTACTTGCATATAGGGGAAATTGATCAACTATATCAACAATACTACCTATTATAATTGGAGCAGTAAACACTATAAATGCTCCTAATATAATAATTAAAGCACCATAAGTTATAGCTAGTGAAAATATCCTTTTAATTTTAAACTTAGACTCTAAAAAGTTTAAAATTGGATTGAAAATATATGCTAGTATAAAAGCTATCACAAATGGTGTTAAAAGTGATAAAAGTAAATTTAACACTTCAAAGAAATAATTATAATTATCAATAAATTTTATCAGTATATATGATATAACTACTGTAATTATAATATTTAGATAAAATTTTTTATCTTTCAAAATAACACATCCTTATCTATTCATATAATTTTTAAATTAACGTTACTATTATACAACAAAAATATTATTAATACATATATATTATAGAAAAATTAGATTAGATGGAGGTGGTTATTATAGATTATGAAGTTATAGTTAAATACAATGGAGATATATTAAGTCTGCAGGAAGATTTAGGAGTAAGGGTAGAGATACTAAGTCCTATATATGCAATAATCACAGCTCAAAATGAAGATCAAATCAATAACTTACTATCTTATCCACAAATTGAATATGTAGAAAAACCATTTATACTTGAAACACAAGATGTTCAAAGTTTTTCTAGTACTGGAATAACTAACTTCAAAAATAGAAGTGGTCTAACTGGAAAAGGAACAATACTTGGACTTATAGATTCAGGTATTGATTATACGTTACCAGTATTTAAAGATGCAAATGGTAATTCAAAAATACTTTATTATTGGGACCAATCAATACCAGGAAACCCACCTCAAGGTTTTACTCAAGGTACATTATATACAAATGAAGATATAAATAATGCAATGAATAATCAAAGTATACCAATTTCTCCAACAAGCTCTCATGGAACACATGTAGCAGGTATTTGTTCTCAAATAGCAAATGAAGCAAATCTAATAGTTGTAAGGGTAGGAAATAGAACTACAGATACTTTCTCAAGAAGCACAGAATTTATGAGAGCTATTAAATTTATATTAGATAGGTCATTAGAACTTAATATGCCAGTAGCTATAAATATAAGCTATGGAAGTAATGAAGGATCTCATAGAGGTCTATCATTATTTGAACAATATATAGACGATATGTGTTTGTTTTGGAAAAATAATATAGTTGTAGCTGCAGGAAATAATGCAGATAAAGGTGGTCATAAAAATATACAATTAAGTGATAGTGTAGAAGAAGTAGAATTTGTGGTAGGAGAAAATGAAACCATACTAAATATAAATATATGGCCTAATTTTTCAGATAATTTTACAGTTCATTTAGTAAATCCTTCAAATCAACAAACTCAATCAATATCATTAACATCAGGAGAAATAAGAAATTCAATAGGAAGTACAAGGATAAAAGGATATTTTTATCCAATAGCACCGTATTCATTAACAAGAAGAGTTACATTCCAACTAACAACTAGTAGTTTTATAACACCAGGAATATGGAGGATAGTATTTACACCAATAGATATATTAGTAGGAAATATAAATATATATCTTCCTACATCTGAAGGATTAAGTAAAGATACAAGATTTTTAGAGCCGACAACACAGCTTACAGTAACAGTTCCAGGAACTGCATCAAGAGTTATAACTGTTGGAAGCTATAATTCAAGAACAGATAGAGTATCAGTATTTTCTGGAGAGGGTAATATTAATCAATGTGTAGAAAAACCAGATTTATTAGCACCAGGTGAAGGAATATTATCATATCTTCCTGGTGGTAACCAAGGAGCTTTAACTGGAACTAGTATGGCAACACCACATGTAACAGGAATATGTTGCTTGTTTTTTGAGTGGGGAATTGTAAATGGAAATGATTTATTTTTATATTCAGCTAAGTTAAAAGCCCTTCTTTTAAAATCAGCAAGAAGAACTCAAAATTTAGATTATCCAAATAATTCAAGAGGTTATGGATTTTTGAATTTAGCAACATTAGAATTAAATGAATTAGCAGATTCAAATAAACAATTAGAATATGAATATAGAAAAAGAAGAATTAGAAAAAGCAAAACAAGATTTAAAAAGCCTAATATTACAATGTTAAGACAGTCAAATATAAGACTTGGAATAGTTGTTGTATATGGACCGGAATTTGAAGAAGATTTAAAAATAGTAGCACCAAATTATGAATTTCAAAAACTTAGCAATAGATTTGGAATAGTTTATATTAATGATACAAATATGAGTAGAGTTAAAGATATAATATCTTTACCATCAGCGATAAGAATAGAGTCATTAGTAAGGTATTCATTATTAGGAGATATAGAACAAGGAACATCAAATGGAGTAAATGCAAATGAGGAAATAGGAGTTAATTTTTTAAAAAATAATCCAGATTTATCATTAAGTGGAAGAGGGGTTTTAATAGCTATTATAAGTAGTGGAATAGATTATTTGCATCCAGATTTTATTTATGAAGATGGAACATCAAAAATACTTTATCTATGGGATCAAACTAAAGAAGGTAATCCACCAGATGGTTATTATATTGGTACTGAATATACAAGAGAACAAATTAATGAGGCGATAGCAAATAATGATAGAAGTCTATCTACAGATGAAGAAGGTCATGGAACTATGAATGCAGGTATTTGTGCTGGGCTAGGAAAAGTAAATAGTGAATATTCAGGAGTAGCTGAAGATGCAGACTTAATAGTTGTTAAAATGGCAAAATCTAGTGGATTTTATAATAATGCTATGCAAAATGTAGGATCTCAATATGCATATCAAAAAGCCTATGAGTTAGGAATACCAATAGTTATGAATTTGGGAGTAGGTTCTAATAGCTTAGTTGCTATATCAAATAGAAATATAACAGAACAAGCATTTTATACTAGAGGACTTTGTTTAGTTACAGGTGTTGGTAATGAAGGAAATACTCAAACTCATACAAGTGGGAAAATATCATTTATAGGGGAAACTCAAGATATTGAACTTGAAATAACTGAAGAAGAAGAAAATCTTGAAATTCAAATATGGATAAATAAACCAGATACAGCTCAAGTATCAATAGTATCTCCAACGGGAGAAGAAAGTAAAGAAATCAGTGTATCTGATTATAATAGTGTATCAGGGTTATTTGACTTAGAAGGAACAGGTTATTCAATATTATATGTATATCCAACTAGTTACTCAGGTCAGCAGCAAGCCATAGTTAATTTAATTAATGTAAAAAGTGGAATTTGGAAAATAAGATTAAAAGGAGATTATATTACCAATGGTATATACAATGCATATTTGCGAAATAGAGAATTTCTAAATCCAGGAACTAGATTTAGAAGTCCTAATCCAAATAGTACAGTAAATTATCCAGGAACATATGATGACACAATAACAGTTGGAGCATACAATAGTTTAAATAATAGCATATGGCCAGGTTCATCAAGAGGCCCAACAATAAGTGGTCTATTAAAACCAGATTTTTTAGCACCTGGAGTAAATATAGTAGCGCCTTATCCAGGAGGGAGATATGCAAAAATAACAGGAACAGCACCAGCAACATCTTATACTGTAGGTTGTATAGCATTATTTTTACAATATGTATTAGTAGATAATCACTATCCTGACAAAGCTTTTATTCAAAAAATAAGAACATACTTTAGAGCAGGTGCAATAAGATCAAATGATGGAGATTATCCAGATTATAATTATGGATTTGGTACTTTAAATATAAGGAATGTTTTTGAACAATTAAGATAGGAGGATAGAAGTGGAACAATCATACACAATAATATATAAAGGAGATATAGAAAGTGCGTTAAGAGAAAATGGAATTGATAGATATATGATTTTAAATGATCAGCTTGCAGTAATATATGTAGGTAATAATTTTTCTTCTAGTATTCTTAATACAATTGAAAATATCACATGGTGGGAAGAAGCATATCCTATGAGTTCTTTAATAAATATAACAGATACGCTATCAAGTGGAGAAACAGTAACTACTGCATCTGGAGTATATTATATATACAATAACCCATATATATATGTAAGAGGAGAAGGTATAATAATTGCAATAATCGATTCTGGTATTGATTACTTACACCCTGATTTTATAAATGAAGATAATACAAGTAAGATTATATCTATTTGGGATCAAGAAAGTAATAATAATACTCCACCAGAAGGGATGATATTTGGAAGTGAAATAACTAGGGAAGAAATTAATCAAGCTATAATAAATAAAGATGCAAGTTTAAGTGTAGATAATATAGGAACTGGAACTATAGCAGCAGGTATATCAGTAGGAAAAGGCAGGTTAAATAACTCATATAAAGGTGTTGCAATAGATAGTGAATTAATAGTAGTTAAGTTAAGAGAATATAAAGATACTTATGAAGAAGGTAAAATAAATTATTTAAACACAGATTTTTTAGCAGCTATAAAATATATAGATGATGTAATAAAAAAAGAAAGAAAGTTATTAATTATAAATCTTACCATAGGAGATAGATCGCAATCTGTAATATTAACTAATTTATTAGATACATTTCCATTTTTAAGTAGTAGCGGAGTTGTTTTAGTTGGAGGAGCTGGAAATGAAGGAAATACAGATATTCACTATGAGGGAAGATTTAATGATAATCAAACACCTCAAGATGTTATAATAGAAGTAGATAATCAAAATATGTTAGATATTACTTTAAGTGCAAATGGACCTGGAAAAATAGGAGTAACATTAATATCACCATCAGGGGAAATGAGTTATCAAGTTATGTATTCTCCAGATAATCCAATTTATAGAGGTAAATTTAATATAGAGAATACTTCTTATGAGATAAGGCTTATTTATCCATGGATTTTTTCAGGTAATGAATTATTAAGAATTAGAATTGAAGATATAAAGCCTGGTATATGGACTTTAAGATTATTTCCAGATATGTTAACAACTGGAGAGTATGATATATATTTACCAAATCAAAATTTAATACCAGCAAATACAAGATTTTTAGATCCTAATTCATATTCAACTATAACTTTTTATGCAACTATTGAGAATGTAATAACAGTTGGAGCATATAATAACAAGACTAGTAGTATGTGGATAGGCTCATCTAAAGGACCTGTAAAAGGAAAAGGAATAAAGCCAGATATAGTAGCCCCTGGAGTTGATATAATATCTACATTTATAAATCAAAGTTACACTACAGCAACTGGAACAGGAGTTTCTTCATCATTAACATGTGGAGTATTAGCTTTAGTAATGGAATATGTATCTCAACAAGGTAATTATGCAAGAAAGGAATTGTTTACACAAATATTAAAAACTTATTTGATGCGTGGTGCAATAAAACAAGATATTTACACTTATCCAAATTATTCTCAAGGATATGGAATTTTAAATTTAAGAAATACAATAGAAGCTATTGCAAATAATCTTTAAATTAATATGAATTGTAAAGTTTATAATGGTAAAACTAATACAAAAGAAAAAAGAGGTGATATTTATGAACAAAAAAACAAAACCATTAAATGGAGAAAATAATGCAAGACTTAAAAAATATAGACCAACTAATAGTCAATATACTGCAGCTTGGGCAGATATAGATAAGCTTCAAGCTGATAGTAAAGTAACTATTCCACCAATTGAAGATGTAGTTCATGCTAAAGAATGGGTTGATAATGGTAGTAGATTATAATTTATAAACAAAGAAATGAAGGTGATACCTTCATTTCTTTGTTTATAAAAAATTAATCAGATGGAATAGTTATATATTGACCAGCTTGCAATTCATAATCATCTGATACTGTACCCTTATTTTCTTTATATACAACTTTTCTAAAATCTTCTATATTATCAATATTATTATTATAAAGGTTTATAATAGAATCTAAAGTCTCACCACTTACAACAAGATGTTTAGTAAGAGTCCTATCTTTCATAACATTTTTATATATCCTTTCATAGGATATATCTGATAAACTAGTAAAAAAAGGGATATTTTTAGTTAAATAATCAACACTATTATCTAGACATGTTAAATAATTATAAAATCCATCTTTGAATACAGAACCGAAACTTTTATTTTCTTGAACAGATGGTCCAATAAATGAAAGTACAATAAGAAAAATAAGTATATATTTCATAAAATCACCTCTTAGATACTATTATTTGTAAAATATATAAATTTAACCATATATTTAATTAGATGTAAACGTTAATATAAATAAAAGTTGACTAAAACTTTATAAGTTGGTATAATCTTTTTAAGTAATTGTAATAATATTAAAAAAGGCAATGAAAAGAAGAAGTAAATATAAAATGTAGTTTTAGCGAGTTGAGGATGGTGAAAGCTCAATACGAAGTTTATATTGAATAACATCTTGGAGCCTCTAACCGAAAGCATTTTGTGCCAGTAGGCCTAGACGGAAGGTCCCGTTACAGACCATAAGCAAGAATGCTTAATTAAGAGGTCAATATTATATTGACAACTAGGGTGGTACCGCGAGAGTAATAGCCTTTCGTCCCTTTTATGGGATGAAGGGCTTTTTTTATACAAAAATATAAAGGAGGAAAATAAAATGCAAGAACAATTTTTAACAGTAAAAGAACTTTACAGACAAAAAGAAGATTACATAGGAAAAACTGTAAAAGTAGCTGGATGGATAAGAACATCTAGAGGATCTAAAAACTTTGGATTTGTAGAATTAAATGATGGAAGTTTCTTCAAAAATATGCAAATAGTTTTATCTGATGAAAAGTTATATTAGTTGAAGGTGAATTAGTATCAACTGAAGGAGCTAAGCAACCTATAGAAATACATGCTACAAATATAGTAGTAGAAGGTGAATCAGATAGTTCATACCCGTTACAAAAGAAAAGACATACTTTAGAGTACTTAAGAACAATAGCTCACTTAAGACCAAGAAGTAATACTTTCTCAGCAGTATTTAGAGTAAGATCATTAGCTGCATATGCTATACATAAGTTCTTCCAAGATAGAAACTTTGTATATGCTCATTCACCAATAATAACAGGAAGTGACTGTGAAGGTGCTGGGGAAATGTTTAGAATAACTACTCTGGACTTAGCAAATATTCCTCAAACTGAAGAAGGTAAAATAGATTATTCTAATGATTTCTTCGGAAAAGAAGCTAACTTAACAGTTTCAGGTCAATTAAATGCTGAAATAATGGCTTTAGCATTTAGAAATGTTTATACATTTGGACCAACATTTAGAGCAGAAAACTCGTTTACACAAAGACATGCTTCAGAATTCTGGATGATAGAGCCTGAAATATGTTTTGCTGATTTAGAAGATAATATGGAACTTGTTGAAGATATGATAAAATACGTTATAAACTACGTAATGGAAAATGCTCCAGAAGAAATGGAGTTTTTCAATAGTTTCATAGATAAAGGATTATTAGATAGATTAAACAATGTAGTAAACTCAGAATTTACAAGACTTACTTATACTAGGGCAGTTGAAATACTACAAGAATCAGGTCATGATTTTGAATATCCAGTTAAGTGGGGAGATGACCTTCAAACTGAACATGAAAGATATTTAACTGAACAAATATTTAAGGCACCAGTATTTGTAACTGATTATCCAAAAGATATAAAAGCATTCTATATGAGAATGAATGAAGATGGAAAAACAGTAAGAGCTATGGACTTATTAGTACCAGGAGTAGGAGAAATAGTTGGTGGTTCTCAAAGAGAAGAAAGAGAAGATAAGTTATTAGAAAGAATAGAAGAAATGGGATTAAATAAAGAAGATTACTGGTGGTACTTAGAACTTAGAAAGTTCGGAACAGCTACTCACTCAGGATTTGGTTTAGGATTTGAAAGAATCATAATGTATATGACTGGTATGAGCAATATAAGAGACGTAATACCATTCCCAAGAACACCAAAAAATGCAGAATTCTAATAAATAAAATATATCAATGCAAAAAATTTAGAGTACCAAGGGGGAGTCGTGTTTCACGACTCCTTTATTTTGTTATATAAATTTTTTATAAAAATTAACAATATATATACTAATTTTTGATTATTAAAAAATAATAGTATGAATATCTTATAAATGTACACTATCTAAAATAGTTAGAAAATAATTGGAGAGTGATAAATTGAAAAAGATAATATTCATACTGTTAATTTCATGTGGAGTATATTTTTATAATTCTGATTTAAAAGAAAACTTAGTTAATGATAAGGAATCTAATGAAGTAGAAGTATTAAATGAAGTAAGTGATGAAACTGTAAATAGTAAAGTAAATTTAAGTAATCTAGAAAAAATAAAGCTTGGTAGTACAGAAAAAGAATTGATAAATAAAATTGGAAAGCCAGCTAGAGTAGATAAGAGTGAATATTCATTTAGTTGGTATGTATACAATCAATATGATAAATATTTTGCTATGGTTGGTATAAAAGATGGCAAAGTAGTTGGAATTTATAGTAATTCTATTAATTCTTGTGAAATAGAAAATATTAAACTAAATCAAAATAAAAATGATATAAGAAAAGAATATAAACCATTAGAATATAAGAAAAAAGGAAATACTAGATATATAATAAACTCATATGGTCAATATGATATTTTACATGTAAATAAAAAGTACATAACAGTTTTTTACGATATATATAATGATAATAAAATTACTTCATATCAAGTATTATCGGAAGATGCAGAAGAAAGTTTAAATGGAATGTACCCTAAAGAAAGTGAAGATATAAGAAAAGCATTTGAACTTCAAACTGTTGATTTAGTAAATTCTACAAGAGTAAAATATGGCTTAAATAAATTAGAATATAGTGAAAAAGCGACTAAAAGTTCAAGAAAGCATAGTGAAGATATGATGGCAAAAAACTACTTTGATCATACTAATAAAAACAATGAAAGCCCATTTGATAGAATGAAAAAAGAAGACATTGATTACACTGGAGCTGGAGAAAATATTGCAGCAGGTCAGACAAGTGCTATATTTGCTCATGAAGCATGGATGAACTCTGATGGACATAGAAAAAATATTTTGGGGAATTATAAATATATAGGAGTAGGAGTCGTATTTGGAGGACATTATAGTATATATTATACTCAAAATTTTTATATTTAGTTGAAAGGAAGTCATTATCATGAGACATAATAAAAATTATAAAGCATTAGTAGCTATTTTTAGTTTAACTTTTATTTTTAGTTTGATAACTTCTTCATTTGCTAATAGTGATGAAGATGTGTTTGTTAGAAATGGATCTAGAGAAAAGAAAATAATAGCTCTAACATTTGATGATGGTCCACATCCAAAAGAAACATTACAAGTATTAGATGTTTTAAAAAAATATGATGTAAAAGCTACATTTTTTATAGCAGGAAAGCATGCTAATTGGTATAGTGCTCCTTTACTTAGAGTTAGTAAAGAAGGTCATGAAATAGGAAATCACACATTTAGCCATCCAGATATAAGTAAATTAAGTTCATCTCAGATAGAAGATGAAATAATAAAATGTGAAGATACATTAGTTAAATTAATTGGTAAAAAGCCAACATTATTTAGACCTCCTTTTGGTAGCTACAATGAAAAAACTCTATCTGAGATAGCTCAAAAATTAGGTTACAAAATAATCTTGTGGAATACAGTTGATGCAAAGGACTGGAAAAATCCTGGAGCAGGTAAAATAGCAGACACTATAATCAATAATGTAAAAAACGGCGATATAATACTACTTCATGATTATGGTACAAATAATACCGTAGAAGCATTAGATATATTAATACCAACTATGCAAAAAAAAGGATTTAAGTTTGTAACAGTTTCAGAATTAATAAATAACAAATAAAGAGGTACATATATGTACTTCTTTATTTGTTATTTAGGTTAACTTTAGAATATCATAGAATTATTAAGAATATATATATTTTAAATAGAGAGAGGAGGATTATCAATTATTAAAATATTATATAATACTTAATAATCTAAAACATTTTTCAGAAATTTTAATATATTATATAAAAGACTATCTTGAAAAAGGATTGATTAAATAAAATGTATGATAAAATTTATGAAAGAAAAGAATTTATGATATTTAAGGTTAAGGATGGATATATAGTTTATAATACAAAAAAGGATTTTCAAGAAGGTCATACACATCTTAAACATTTTGAAGCAGCGAAAACTGCAATAGATTTAGTAATAAATAAAAAGATACCTAAGAGTACAGATGTATATTATTTAACTAGCTTAATAAGAATAAGTAGTGATGAAACTTATATTAAAAAGATAAATGATCTTATAGAAGCAAGATATCAAAAAGGAAAAAAAGACAAGTATTATAATTCGGGATATAAAGCAGTAAAGAGAAGCATATAGCTTCTCTTTTTATATATTAAGGAATTATAAATTATAATTTAAACTGCTAAGCTTTATCAAAGGACTTAGTCATTGGTTATATGAATTATATTTACAACATAGTGGCTAAAGCTTAGCGAATTTTATTTATAAATATTTAAATGATTAATATCTTTAATAGGTATATTTTTATGAATTAAATAACTACAAATACCATCTTTATCATATTTTTTAAGTTTTTGTATAGCTTCCTGTTTTGACATAGGAGGAGATATAGACTTAGTATCTGCTCTTATAATAATGTATTTATCCATTTTTTTGCCTCCGACGAAGTAATTTATTCAATACTATTTTTTGTATAAATTATATAAATATACGAATAAGCATTACTTAAATTACTACATAAACAACCTCGTTGACATACTTTTCTACATAACTATATAATTATAGATATAATAAACAAATTTATATAATTATAATTTAGGAGGAAATTAATATGATCCTTATGATAGATAATTATGACTCGTTTGTATATAATTTAGTTCAATATTTAGGAGAACTAGGTGAAGACGTTATAATAAAAAGAAATGATGAAATAAGTATAGAAGAAATTAAAAATTTAAACCCAGAAATGATACTTTTATCTCCAGGTCCATGTTCTCCAAATGAATCAGGGATATGTATAGATATAGTGAACTATTTTAAAGGAAAAAAGCCTATATTTGGAATATGTTTAGGACACCAAACTATAGGTCATGTATTTGGAGCTAATATTATAAAAGCAATAAGACCAGTTCACGGAAAGGTGCATAGCATAAAGCATAATAATAAAGGCGTATTTGAAAATTTAAATAATCCTCTAAATGTTACAAGATATCATTCATTAATAATAGATAATAATAATTTACCTAAAGATTTAGAAATAACTGCATTAACAGATGAAAATGAGATAATGGGTATAAGACATAAAAAATACTTGATAGAAGGAGTTCAATTTCATCCTGAAGCAATATTGTCAGATCAAGGTCATGACATACTTAGAAACTTTTTAAAACAAGCTAGAAAAGGATTAGGTACATAAGATGATAACGGAAATAAATACAGGATTAAGCTCCTTTGAAATATTTACAATATTTAAAGATGAAAAAGATAGTTTTATATTAGATAGTGCAATGGACCCTAATAAATTAGGAAGATACTCATTTATAAGTAGTAATCCTTTTAAAGTATTAAAATATAAAAATAATGAAGAAAATCCACTTAATAATTTGCAATATGAACTTAAAAAATACAAAGTAAAAAATAATACTCATCTTCCATTTGTAGGAGGAGCAGTTGGATATTTGTCTTATGATTTGGGAAATTATTTAGAAAAATTACCAAAAACAGCAAAAGATGATACTAATGTGTATGACTTATATTTTGGATTTTATAATTATGTAATAGTGATAGATCATTTAGAAGGAAAAACATATATAGCAACTCCAGATTTAGATATAGAAAAAGAAAAATTAATATTAAAATTAGTTGAAGAAAAAATAAAGAATGCAGAGCTTAGAGGAATAGACAATATATGCTATGAAGAAAAGAATATAGACTCTATTAAATTAAAATCTAATTTCACCAAAGAAGAATTTAAAAATGCAGTAAAAAAAGTACAAAACTATATAAAACAAGGTGATATATATCAAGCAAATCTAACACAAAGATTTAGTGGAAAAACAAACTTATCAAGTTATGAATTGTATAGAGACTTAAGAAGAATTAGTCCAGCTCCATTTGGTGCTTATTTAAACTTCGAAGGATACAATATTCTATCAAACTCACCGGAGAGATTTATAAAATGTATAAATAACAAAATTGAAACAAGACCTATAAAAGGTACAAGACCTAGGGGAATAAATAAAGAAGAGGATTTAAGACTTCAAGAGGAATTAAAAAATAGTGAAAAAGATAGAGCAGAATTATTAATGATAGTAGATTTAGAAAGAAATGATATAGGAAGGATATCAAAAATTGGTAGCGTAAAAGTACCAGAATTATTTGTAATAGAACCATATGCAAATGTTAATCATTTAGTTGCTACAGTAGTTGGAGAAATTGAAGATAATAAAGATTGTATAGATGTAATAAAGGCAACTTTTCCAGGTGGTTCAATAACTGGGGCACCAAAAATTAGAGCTATGGAAATAATAGATGAATTAGAGCCAACTCAAAGAAATGTTTATACAGGTTCAATAGGATATATAGGATTTAATGGAGATATGGATTTAAATATAGCTATAAGAACTATAGTAAAAGAAGATGACAATGTATACTTCCAAGTTGGAGGAGGTATGACATGGGATTCTAACCCAGATGATGAGTATCAAGAAACACTAGATAAAGCAAAATCTATAATGAAAGCTTTAAGAGGATATTATGAAGAGTAGTATTAGTTTTGATAGTAATTTAGCTAAGTTTGGTATAGGTTTATTTGAAACTATTAAAGTAAAAGATGGACAAGTTAATTTACAGTATCATATGGATAGATTATTTATATCAATAAAAGATTTAAATCTTAATTTTAATTATGAAAAAGTTATTTTAGAAGAAGAAATATTAAAATATATAAAGAAAAATAAAATACAAAATAAAGCCTTAAGATTAACATTATTTGATGAAGGATATAATATATCAACTCGTGATATTATATATGATAAAAAAAGTTATGATGATGGATTTAAGTTAAATATATCTCCTATAAAAAGAGGCAATAGTATAATTTATAGGCATAAAACAACTAATTATTTTGAGAATATATATACTAAAAATCATGCAGATGAAAATGGATTTAATGATGGTATATTTATAGATATAGATAATAATATATTAGAATGTTCAATGAGTAATATATTTTTTATAAAAGACAATATAGTATACACTCCAAGTGAAAAACTACCAATATTAAATGGAACTACAAAAAGAAAGATTGAAAAACTTTGCATAGAACTTAGCATAGAAATAAAAAAGTCAAATATATCTATAAATGAGATTGGTGATTTTGACTTTGTATTTGTAAGTAATGCAATTATGGGTGTTATGAAAGTTGTTCAAATAGAAGATTTTATTTATGATAAAGACAATGATTTATTTGAAATTATAAAAGAAAATATAAATAATTAATGGAGATTAAAATGAAAAATCTTTATGAAGTATATATAAGCGAAATAAATAAAATAATAAATGATAAAAATACAAGATGTATTTTTTTAGTTGGCTCATCTAAAAATTACAACTTAGAAAAAGAAATTGATAAAGTAAATGATATAGATTTATTTGTAATAAGTGATATAAATGAAAAACAAATAAGAGATATTAAAAATATAAATAACTTAGATTTTGATATAAATTATTTTAGTAAAGATAAATTAAATGAATTTATAGACAATAAAGAGTATTTTTTCTTAAAAGAAATGAAAAATCCAAAAATTATTTATGATAAATATAATGAAGGCAATGAAGTTATAAGTTTATGTAAATATAAGTATTTAGAAGGGCCCAATGATATATCAAAAGATGAGAAAATTAAACTAAAAGAAGAATTAATTATAAAAATAGAAGGCTTAAAAGATAAGTTAAAGTTTTATAAGTTTGAATATGAGTTTTTGACGAATTTATATTTAAAAGATATAATAGTTGGGTATTTTATTATAAATAATAAATGGATACCTAAAGATAAAAAATTATTAAAAGAAATAAAAAAAGAAGATGAAAGTCTTTTCATATTGATAGAAAAATTATTAAAAGATTACAAATATGAAAATTTGCTAAGTATTTATGATTACGTATTTAAAATTTTAAATTAATCATACTACTTGTGAAGGGGGTTAAACCAATGAGTAAAGTTGATAAAGATAAAATAAGAAATGCAGTAAGAGATATATTAGAAGCAATAGGAGAAGATCCAGATAGAGAAGGGTTAATAGATACTCCAGATAGAGTTGCTAGAATGTATGAAGAAATATTTTCTGGACTACATGAAGATCCAAGAGATCATTTACAAGTAGTTTTCCAAGATGAAGAACATGAAGAATTAGTAATAGTAAAAGATATACCTTTTTATTCATGCTGTGAACATCACATAGTTCCATTTTATGGTAAAGCTCATATAGCGTATTTACCAAAGGATGGAAGGCTTACAGGCCTATCAAAATTAGCAAGATTAGTTGATACATTAGCAAAAAAACCTCAGTTACAAGAAAGAATAACTAAAGATACTGCTGATATAATAATGGAAGAATTAAGTCCACATGGGGTTATTGTAATAATAGAAGCAGAACACATGTGTATGACTATGAGAGGTGTAAAAAAGCCTGGCTCTAAAACAATAACATCAGCAGTAAGAGGAATATTTGAAAAAGATATACCAGCCAGATCAGAAGCTATGAGCTTAATAAATATGAGATAACTAAGTAGGAGAATATTAATATGTTTGATTATAATAAAAAGACTTATATAATGGGAATATTAAATATTACTCCAGATAGTTTTTCTGATGGAGGTAATTTTAATAATATAGAAAGTGCAATAAATCATGCAAAAAAAATGATAAATGAAGGCGCAGATATAATAGATTTAGGTGGAGAGTCAACTAGACCAGGACACACTTATGTTGATGCTGATGAAGAGTTAAGACGAATCATACCTGTAATAAAAAAATTAAAAGAAGAAATAAATGTACCTATATCAGTAGACACATATAAATCAAAAGTAGCAGAAGAATCACTAAAATTAGGCGTTGAAATGATAAATGATATATGGGGACTTCAAAAAGATAAAGATATGGCAAATGTAGTCGCAAAATACAATGCCTGTGTTTGCATAATGCACAATCAAGATAAAACCGAATATGAAAAAGATATAATAGAATCTATAAAAGAATTTTTAAATAAAAGTATTAATATAGCCCTAAGTGCTGGAATATACAAAGAAAAAATAGTTATAGATCCAGGAATTGGATTTGGTAAAACATTTGAGCAAAACTTAGAAGTACTAAGAAGGTTATCAGAACTTAAAGAACTAGGATATCCAATACTTCTTGGAACATCTAGAAAGTCAGTAATAGGAAATGTTTTAGATGTTGAGCCAAAAGACAGGTTAGAAGGAACTATAGCAACAACAGTACTTGGAATAAGAGATGGAGTTAGTATAGTTAGAGTTCATGATGTATTAGAAAACTTAAAAGCTGCTAAAATGGCAGATGCATTATATAGAAAGTAGGATTTATATGGATAAGATATTATTAAGCAATTTAGGATTTTATGGATACCATGGAGTTTTAAAAGAAGAAAGTGTATTAGGTCAAAAGTTTTTTATAGATATGGAGATTTATTTAGATACAAAAGAAGCAGGATTAACTGATGATATGAATAAATCTGTTAGCTATGCAGATGTATATGAAGTAGTAAAAAATATAACTGAAAATAAAAGATTTGAACTTATAGAAGCCTTAGCTGAAAATATAGCAAAACAAACTCTAGAAAAATTTGAACTTATAAAAGAAGTAATGGTAAGAGTTAAAAAGCCAGAAGCACCAGTTAAAGGAGTATATGATTATTTTGGTGTTGAAATAAGGAGAGCTAAAGATGAATAAAGCATACTTAGGTCTTGGAACTAATATGGGTGATAGAGAAACATATTTAAGTAGTGCAGTAAATTTATTAGACAACTATGAAAATATAACTGTTACTAACAAATCTAAGATATATGAAACTAAAGCTTGGGGATATACAGATCAAGCGGATTTTTTAAATATGTGTATAGAAATAAAAACTTCACTTAATGAATATGAATTATTAAAAGTATGCCAAGAAGTTGAATTAAAATTAAATAGGGAAAGAATAATAAGATGGGGGCCAAGAACTATAGATGTTGATATATTATTTTTTAATGATATAATATTAAACAATGAAGATTTATATATACCTCATCCAAGAATAAGTGAAAGAGCATTTGTACTTATACCTTTAATGGATATAAATAAAAATTTATTAATAAAGGGTAAAGTAATAGGTGAGTACCTAAACTCTTTGACAAATGAGGAAAGAGACGAAGTAAAGGAGTATATAGGTAATGAAAAGTAACCTATTTGATAAAGATATAGAAATAAATATAAATGATTTAATTGTAAAAAGAGACAAGCTTATAATGGCAGGTCCATGTGCCATAGAAAGTTATGAACAACTTTTAGAAACAGCAAAATTTGTAAAAAGTAAAGGTGCTAATATATTAAGAGCTGGAGCATATAAACCAAGAACATCTCCTGAATCATTCCAAGGTTTAAAAGAAGAAGGGCTTAAAATATTAAAAGCTGTAAAAGAAGAAACAGGACTTCCTGTTATAACTGAATTAATGGATATAAGAGAACTTGATAAATTATCGGAAGTTGCAGACATTATACAAATAGGTTCTAGAAATATGCAAAATTTTAGCTTACTTACAGAAATAGGGAAACAAGATAAACCAGTTATGCTAAAAAGGGGATTAGCATCAACTATAAGTGAATGGATAGGTGCTGCAGAGTATATTGCAATAGGTGGAAATCAAAAGATAATTATGTGTGAAAGAGGTATAAGAACATATAATGATTACACTAGAAATACATTAGATTTAGCAGCTGTTCCAATTATACAAAAAGAAACTGGTCTTCCAATAATAGTAGATCCATCTCATGGATGTGGTATAAGATACTTAGTAAAACCTATGTCTATAGCTTCACTTGCAGCTGGAGCTGATGGAATAATGGTTGAAGTTCATCCAGATCCAATAAATGCATTATCAGATGGGATGCAATCACTTCACTTTAATGAATTTGAAGAATTAATGAATTCTATAAAATAAAAAGAGGCAATGCCTCTTTTTTTATGCAAAAAATATAAAAGTAAAAAAATAATTAAAATAAAAAAATAAGGGTAAATTTAATTAAAATAGGAAAAATAAAAGTCAAGGCTAAATATTATATAATATTTAGAAAATCTATTTTATTTATAGTAAATAATGAAATAATATTATTAAAAAATAAAAAATAAAATTTAAGAAGGAATACGATAAAAAAAGTCGAATTATGTTAATGAATGTTTGACAAATTTGCAATATAATGTAAAATAGATATGTTAGACAAAATTACACCAGAAGGTGATAATATGAGTGATATAAAAGATATAATAGAAGAAGTAAAAAGTAGATGTGATATAGCACATGTAA
>CALESE010000141.1 GCA_937907205.1 uncultured Romboutsia sp.
AAAGAAAATAGCCATTTTATATAACTTAAAAATGGCTATTTTGTCTACAGTCTGTGCTATGGATATTATATCCATAGCATTTTTTAATTTTACATTGTAAATTTATTTACAAAGTCTATCATCATAACCTTAAATATTCCACTATAATCTACTATTTGAGCAAGTTGATTATTATTTTCTGTCTTTAGTATATAATTAGCTATCTTAAAAGTAAGATATCCATTTGCCTCATTTACTAAGTATCCAATTTCTTTTATATTAGATATTTCTAAATCACCCATATCTACGTCTAAGTCAGATATAATTTCTTTATTAGCACACAGTACACCTTTAGAATATGAACTTATGTCTGTAGCAAAAACAATATACTTGCTAGAGCTATCTTCATCACATTTTACATATAATCTATCTGTTAGGGTACTTTTTTTAGTATTTATAGGTATTAAGTTTGAATCTATAGCTTCGTCTAGATTTTCTCTGATTGTATCTATAAATTTATTCATATCAAATTTATCTTTTTCAATTTTAAGTATATTTAAGTTTTCTATATTTTCTTTAGGTATATAATTTGATACATTTTTAAATACCTCATACATATCTTTTATTTCATAGCCTTTATTTATATAATTATCTTTTAATTCATACTCTTTATCAAAGTCATTGAGTAATTTATTTAATTCTTTTTTAGTTTCAAAATCTTTTATACTTGTAACAAATGGTATTACTTTATTTGACTTAGTTAAAAACATTTCAAGAGGTTTTATAGTTTCATATGCTACTTTTATATCATTCTCATCAAATGCAGCTTCTATTCCATCTTCTAAAAATGCAACTTCTACTTCCATTTCATATTCATCTTCAGATATGATATTACTTCCTACAGGATACATTACTATTAACTTACTTTTATCAAATACATATCCAAATGCATAATTGATCTCTAATTGTTTCATCTTTTGTGTCTCCTTAACATTAATTATGTAACTATATTATCATAGTTTTATTTATTTAATTTAAATTTTTTTATAATTATCCCTAATATTATAACTACTCCAAATAAGCCTGATAATGGATATATTAAATTTACTAACTTTGTAAATGGTATCTTAGATAATATAAATCCTATTGCACAACAAAAAACTGCTATGTATGTAAATCCTTTTGTTTTTTCTTTTGCAAAACTTGTACATACACCCCATAATAAAGGAACTGCAGTTGTATATATACCTGCTATAAGCATTAATGAAAACATAATTCCAACTATTGGGCCTATTTCATTTGCCATAAAAAGTGTTGGAATTTCAGTCATATACACATCCTGTATATCAAGCATTATTCCTATATTTAAAGCAATAGCTGCTACCATAAATGTTACTCCACCAATTATACCACCATATATACAACTATTTCTATTTTTAGCCGTTGATCCAACACCAGTTAAAAATGGTGTTGCTATTATTAAATTAAGTCCTGCATATATAATTCCCGATAAAAACCAATTATCTACAGCTTTAGTTACATTCAAACTAGATATAGTTTCATTTATTGAATCTATGTATTCAAAATTTCTAGATATACTTACTATACCAATTCCTACAGATATTATAACAATCATAGGTCCTATATTGCCTAATATATCAATTAACTTGTTCATTCCCATCAATACTGATATCAAAGATATTATAGCTAATATTAATGACCCCATTAGCTTATCTAACCCATAATATTGATTAATTGATGCACCTGCTCCTGCTATCATTATTACAAAGCTTAAAAAGAAAAATATAGGCATAAAAAACTTAAGAAATGATCCTATATGATTTCCACATAAATATGTATATATTTCATTATTACTTCTAAGCCTAGACTCTTTTCCTATTTCTAGTAATGATCCTCCACAGTATGCTAATATAACCATGCATATTAAACTAGATAATATACTTATCATTCCTTGAGCTGAAAAAAACTGCATTATTTCTTGCCCTGTAGCAAATCCTGATCCTATACATACAGAAATATAGGTTCCAGCAAATTTAATAGTTTCGCTAAAATTAATCCCCCTATTCATATGTTTGCCTCCCACAATATTTATTACTATAATTATTTATATGATTATTTTATATTTATAATATCTTATATATAAAAAAACTTCTGGTTATACCCCAGAAGTTTTTAACAAGTTATAGCTTTATAAGTAGAATTTTTTATATTTGCTATCTTGCTTATTATAATCATAGTTAAAAATTCACTAACAAACATACTAATCCATATACCATTTGATCCAAATAACTTAGATAATATTAGTAATACAAATGGTAGCATTAATATTGAACGAAGTGCACCTATTAAATTTGAATATTTTGTAATCTCTATTGCTTGATAATAAACTGTCGTTGTTAAATTTTTTCCTATTAAGAAATAGGCTAAATTAGTTAAATTAAGTGCTACATAAGACATATCAATAATAGACTTATCCGATGTAAATATAGATATTATTTGTTTACCTAAAATTAAACATACTAAGAAAAATACAAAAGATATAATATAGGTAGTTTTTATAGCTAAATCATATATATTTATAATCTTTTCAGCATTTTTAGCGCCAAAATTGTAGCTCATTAATGGTTGTGCGCCTAATGTAACACCTAGTAATATTAAGTATATATTAGTTGTTATATAGTTTATAACTGCATATACTGAAAGTCCCATTTCTCCTACAACTACAGTTATAAATATATTATGAATAAGTATTATAATAGAAAATGCTGCTTCTGCAATAAACGATGGCAAACCTACTTTTAATGTTTCAATAATAATTTCTTTTTCCATTTTAGACTTTCCAAATGTAAGCTTACCTTTTTGATTTATAAAATGAGGTATTATTATAAGTACAGTTACTATTTGACCTAAGCCTGTAGCTATCGCAGCACTTTTTATTCCTAAATTAAGTTTAAATATAAATACATAATTTAATAATACATTACATATTGTACCTATTATTGTAGCTATCATTGCCAGTTTAGGCTTATTATCATTTCTTACAAAACTTCCAAGAGCAATTCCTAATAAATTTGGTATACAAAATAATGCATAGTACTTTAAATACTCTGATGCTAAATCTTTAGTATTTTTAGTTGCTCCCATTAAAGTTACTATTTGTCTTGAAAATATTACACATATTATACTAAGTGTTAAACTTGCTATAACCAAAAATTTCATCACTTGCCTAAATATAGTTATTGCTTTTTCATCATTTCCTGAACCAAAATTCTTTGATACTAAAGCTCCTCCTCCAACAGATACCATAGTTGCTAATCCAAAGAATATTATAGTAAGTGGCATTACTATGTTTACAGCTGCAAGAGCCAAATCACCTACTCCATTTCCTAAAAATACTCCATCTAATACAGTATTAAATGATGCAATAAACATAGCCAATGCTGATGGTATTGCATATTCTAAAAATATTTTTGTCATATAAGTCCTCCTTCTATAAACTTATAACTAAAATTTTAATCTATAGTAATCGAACTTTAAAATGAATGTATAAGTATATT
>CALESE010000142.1 GCA_937907205.1 uncultured Romboutsia sp.
AACAATTTATATAAAAACTATTTTTTATAAG
This sequence comes from uncultured Romboutsia sp., assembly GCA_937907205.1. Classification (GTDB taxonomy): domain Bacteria; phylum Bacillota; class Clostridia; order Peptostreptococcales; family Peptostreptococcaceae; genus Faecalimicrobium. The sequence goes on from CALESE010000142.1 coordinate 32, forward strand.
GTGGAACTTTTTTAGGAGGCATATACTTAACTGGTTTAGATGGTTGAACACCTGTAACTAATCCAGTAGGTCCTTGTAAACCTTGTAATCCCTGAGGACCAGCAGGTCCTTGAGCGCCTTTAGCACCGGCAGGCCCCTGAGGACCAGCAATACCTTGAGCACCTTTAGCACCAGCAGGCCCCTGAGGACCAGTAGGACCTTGATCACCTTGAGGACCAGTAGGACCAGCAGGCCCCTGAGGACCAGCAGGTCCTTGAGCGCCTTTAGCACCGGCAGGCCCCTGAGGACCAGCAATACCTTGAGCACCTTTAGCACCAGCAGGCCCCTGAGGACCAGTAGGACCTTGATCACCTTGAGGACCAGTAGGACCAGCAGGCCCCTGAGGACCAACAGGGCCTTGTTGAGCTGAACCAATACCAACATTACATAATGGATTTACATAAGTTTCAGAACCAAAATCTACATACTGTATAGAACTAAGTTTTACAAAAATAGGACCTTTACAAGAAGAAGTTATCCCCATTACTCCGCATTGATTTACTTGACATATTTTTAATCTTAATATGCAATTATTACCTACTAATTTTAAACCTACAAATCTTCCTATCGAACAATATAATAAATAATATATTTGATAATCTGCACAATCTATAGGGTAGACAAATAATGGTGCAGTAGATTTGGGTTTAGTTTTTTTACAAGTATTTTTTTTCTCTGGTTTGCAGCTAGGTTTAGAACTTGGTATGCAAAAGTCTTCTTCCTTTACAGCTTTTTTGTTACATTCATAGGAAGTATTACAGTTATGTTTTTTATTGTATGAATTTAATTTACCACAATAACTGTTATATATATTGTCTTTACTCATATTAAACACTCCTGTTAGAAATTTGTAGTATAACTACATATTATAAATATATGATTAAAATATTAAAAATGGGACATTGCAAATCAATTAAATTATGTAAAAATACATACTTAAATAATAAAATATATCTATAATTACCTGGAAAATATTTTGAATTTATAGTAAATATATTTAATAAATATAAAATATGTTTACAAAAAAGTGTATTAATAATATAATACACTTATAAAAGAAAAAATTTTTAATTAAAGTGTATTAATTAATTAATACACAAAAAAATGAAACTAGTGTATGAATGTATTAATACACTAGTTTAGGAGGTAATATGAAATTTGAATTAGATAATAAATCTCCTATATATCTGCAAATTATAAAATATATAAAACAGCAAATAGTAATAGGAGAATTAAATCCAGGAGATACAGTACTATCAAGAAGAGAGATGGCATTAGAACTAAATGTAAACTTAAATACGGTACAAAGGGCATACAAGGAGATGGGAGAAATGGGTATTATAAATACATTTAAAAATTATCAAAGTAATATAACTACTAACAAAGAAATACTTAACAATATAAAAATGGAACTAATAAATGAGTCATTAGACACATTTATAGAAAATATGAAATCAATAAAATTAACAAAAGAAGAAGTAATGAAAATAATAGATGAAAAATATTAGGGTTTATTAAGAGGGAGAATCAAATATGATAGAAGTTAAAAATGTAAGTAAAACTTATACTAAATTTAAAAATTTTAGGGTTAAAAAAATTAAAGCATTAGATAATATAAGTTTAAATATAGAAAAAGGAAAAATAACAGCATTACTTGGTATAAATGGTATGGGAAAATCAACAATGCTAAAAGCTATAAGTGGTCTTATACAAATAGATAGTGGTGAAATTTTGATAGATGGAGAAAAACTAAAAAATTCTACATATGATAAATTGGCATTTGTTCCAGATATAAATACTCACTTTAGTGGAATTACAATAAAAGAATCTGTTGAGTTTATGCAAACTTTTTATAAAAATTGGAACAAAGAAAAAGCAAATGATATGATAAATATGTTTAAGCTAGATATAAATTCTACAATAGATGATTTATCAAAAGGAAATATAGCAAGAGTTAAAATAATGTTAGGATTTTGCCAAGATGCAGATTATATATTACTTGATGAGCCATTTTCGGGAATAGATGTATTTAAAAGAGAAGAATTTTTAAAGGCAATAACAAGATATATGAAAGAAGATCAAGCAATAGTTATAACAACACATGAAATAGATGAGATAGAAGGATTAGTAGATGATGTAATATTACTTGAAGAAGGAAAAGTTATAGCTACATTTAATGCAGAAGATGTAAGAGAAAATGAAGGAAAGTCAATAGTTGATAAGATGAGGGAGGTTTATAAGTATGAATAAACTTTTACACCTTACTAATATAGAGCTTAAAAGAAGTAGTAAGTTTTATATAGTGTATCTTGGTATAGTATCTATTTTAATTTTAGGACTTAATATAATCCAAATAAATAAATTTATTAAAAGAGCTGATATTATAGAGAAAATACAAGACAATTATGATGGTGTGTTTTACGGAGTATCTATTTTAAATAATAATGCTTTTTTAAATACGATACTTTTATATAGTATGGTAGGATTAATAATTTACTCTGTATATATGTGGATAAGAGAATATAACCAAAAGAGTATATATACTTTAAAGATACTACCGATTGATAAATTTAACATATATCTATCAAAGATGATAGCTACAGTAACAATGATATATATATTATTATTAGTACAAATATTTATGATTTTTATATCAAAACAAATATTTAATATAATGGCAAGTAATATGGGGATTGTAAAAACTTCATTATTTAATGATTTATCTTTTATAGATAGTATAAATGAAATAATACCTACAACTTTTATGTCATTTATCATGATATATGGATTTAAGATGATTTATAGATTGAGTATATTGTTTACATTGATAGTATTTATAATAAGTTTTAAAGATAAAATAAAAAAATATTTAATAGCTTTTATTCTTATATTTTTATTATTTTTAAGATTTGTAATAAAAGCTATTATTTTAATGAGGTATACTTCATTAGTGGATAGTTATACTTACTATAATATATTACCTAAATATATAGGAAATATTGGTTCTAGTATATTAGGATATAGTATAGCTATATTACTGCTTAGTTATATATCATACAAATTAATTAATAAAAAACTATACATTTAGGGGCGATATAATGAAATTAAAACAAAAACTACCAATTATAGTTATAGTATCAACAATGTTAATATTTTTAGTATTACCTGCTTTTAATAATAAAGATAAAATTTTTATAAATACTATAAAAGGGAATATAAATGAATTATCAAATTTGAATATAAATTATGAAGATAGAAATGAATACATAAGAAATATTTATACATTAGATTCTGGAACAAAAACTACAAAAAAAGTAATACCAACTAGATATTATAAAGATAGAGATGGAAAATATTTTAATATGATAAATATAGAAAGTAAAGCAGATGATATAGCTCAAGTTGGATATAGTTATAAAAATGAAGTATACAATGATATAAAAGATATAAAATTTGTTTATTTAGAGAATAATTCAGATAGAAAAAGTCAAATAACACAATCTCAAGGAAAAGATATTAAAATACCTACAAATAAAGTAAATAAAAATGAATTAAAAGAAATTAATGTAAAAAATAAAGATATAAATGTTGAAATACGACCATTAGCTTCAAATAGATATAATGAAGAAATTTACATAATGAGCAACTATAAATCAAAAAAACGTTACAGATATATGATTGAAATATCTAAATTAAATGCTAAAGAAAATAAATTAGAAACTATAAAATCTATAGATTTATATAAAGAGCTAAAGAATCAATATTTTAACTATGATATACAAATTATAAACTATAGTAAATATGAGGATAAATTTTATACACTTATACAAGCTACTAATATCGATACATCAACACCAGTTACTTTAGGTAAAATTTATTTATTAACTTATAATTTATCTGATAATACATATCACATAGATAATATATTAAATGAAGAAATATATATTCATGCAGAATATAGTGAGTTTAAGGAAGATAAGCTTAATTTAATAGCATCAAATTTTAATAATTCAAATATGAAAAATCATATAGAAATAATTGATTTAGATTATGATATAAAAAATAGTAAAATAACATCTCAAAGAAAAACCATATTAGAAAAAAATATAGATATAAAAAATGGTAGAACAATTGATTATATAGTAGCTGATAAGAACAAGATATACTTAAATATAAGAAGCTATTATTACTACGATTTTGATAGAAAAGAAAGAATCTATGTAATAGATAGAAATAATAAACAAATAATCTATGAAGGCAAAGTGGTAAAATATAAAGAGTTGCTATTAATAGATTCTATGGACTTGGATAATAACGATATAGGTGATAATTATGAATAAACTAATTAATTTATTTGATTTTGAATTTAAAAGAAATTTAAAACATTATATAACAATAATATTATTATCATGTTTATGTTTATTTATAAACTTAACATTAAATTTAAAAACTCACAATGAAGGAATAAAAGAAATTCTACAAACTAAGACAATAGAAGAAATAACTGCTCGGGTAGGAGGCTTTAATTTTTCTAACTTAATAATAGAAAATACGTCTATAGTTATATCAATAGGATTTGTTATATGTGTATTATATTCAATATTTATATGGCAAAAAGAATTTATATTTAAAAATAAAAGTATAAATACACTAATGATGATGCCACAAGGTAGAGGTATAGTTTACACAAGTAAATTAATGAATATGGTATGTTTTATATATATTTATATAATATCAATAGTTTTAACTTTATTTATATCATATAAAATACTCCCTAATTTTATGATGGGAAATATAGAAAATTTAAGCTTTGTCCAAAGTACAATGTATAAATTAAGCTTATTTATACCATATACATATACAGATTTTATAATAGAATATGTATTTTTATTGCCAAGTTTAATAACCATATTGTTTGTATTCATACTTTCCTATAAATATTATACTAATAAGTTTAGTAAAATAATAGTACAAATAATACTTGTATTATCGTTACCATTTGTAATATGTATACCATTAGCATTTTTATTATTCGTCGATTTAATCAATAACAGTGTAATTATTTTAATATCAAGTGTAGTTATTGTAGGTGGATATATTAAAAGTAAAAATATATTAGATAATGGACTAGATTATTAGGAGGTCATATGAAGCAGAAAAAATATTCAAAAGTATTATTAATCACTATAGTTTTGATGTTAAGTATGGTCTTTTTACTTAATAAATCAAATAAGGAAAGTTATAAAGTAAATGATATAAGTGGAAATAAAAAAGCTTTAGATGATGTAAGTATAGTATACACACCAAGTATAAGTATATTTAATAATAGAACTATGGTTTTAAATAAAGAAAATTTAAAAACATACGAAAATCCAAGTTATATAGTAGAAAGAAATTATATAGATATAGAAAAAAGTAATCGTAAATTTTTACAGTCAACTATTGATGAGAATATTTATGAAAATGATAAAAATGTAGGGACATTAAGTGTATTTACTGATTATGAAGAATATATAGCTACAAATTACATAAAAATAAAAAATAAAAATTTAAGTAATGGAAAAATAAAAAATATAAAAATTGATTTACCTAAAAAATATAATAATTTGTATTTAACTTCAGTATTTACATTTATATTAGACAATGATGTATATACATTGTTAGAAAGTTATGAAAATCATACAGTATATATTATAAAAATAAATTTAAAAACTAAAAAACTTACAGAATTAAATAAGTTCAAAAGTGTTGAAAATAGTGATGATTATCTTAACTTTAATTCAGAAAGTATTACAATGATAATAAGATATATTTAGAATTCCATTATCAAAATAAAATAGAATATACAAACTTTTTAATATATGATATAAATACAAATACATTTGTGAAAAGCAATGAGTTTATGAATAAAATTACATCTAAAGGTAGATACCTAAGTCAAAATAGATTTGATTACCAATTAAAAGATAATAAGCTTAATGTACTTATAGGAGATAGTAAAGGTAATATTAGTAAACTTGTGTATAACATAAAAGATAATAATATCGTGTTTAATGAAGAAGTGAAATATAATTTAAATTTAGGGTACACTCAAGAAGACATTAATTTTTCTAAAGCGAAAGTAAAACTAATAGACCATAAAATATATTCTATATATCAGCCAAAAACAAATTTAAGAAGTGATTATTCAGAACACTTTAATTATATGATGTTAGAGGGAGTAAAACCAGCAAAGTTAACTGTATTTGATACATTAAGTAATAAAAAGCTATATGAAGCTGAATTATTTAATGGAAATTCTAATTTAATCGATAATTTATATCTAGTTAAAAACTATTGATAGGGGAGGGGACTATGGGAAAATTAATAGCTCTTTTTGATTTTGAATTTAATAGAAATAAAAGAAACTATGTAATTATAATTTCAACATTTTGCTTTTTATTAATAGCTAGGCTTATAATAAATTTAAATAGCTATAATTATATAATGAATAAAATTGTAAGTAAAATAAACACTAAACAAAATTTAGGGACATTTGGATTTAATAATTTAATTACATATAATGAAGTATTATTATTTTTAATAGGATTAGGCGTTTGCTTATTATATTCAATAATTATATGGAATAAAGACTTTGTAGGAAAAAACAAAAGTATATATACACTTTATATGTTGCCTCAAAGCAAAATTAATATGTATATAAGTAAATTTTTAAATATTATATCTCTAGTTTATATGTACATTATTTTTTATATATTAATACTATGCAAATTAATATAGTAATGTGCTTATTAACAACTATAATAAACATATTTGTAAGTTATAAAATACTTAAAAAAATAGAATTATAAGGAGGTTATTATGAATAAAGGATTAACAAAGATCATAGTAATCTTAACATTTATGATTATTATGGTAAGCTATTTAAGTAAAACTAATGAAGATAAAGTATATTATAAAACTATAAGTGGAGATATAAATGAACTTGAAAATTTAAGTCTAGTATATAATTATAACAAAAATCTATACTATACTCCATCTATGTTGTTAGGATATGAACAAATTGAATCTCAGGGTAATTTCTATTCAAAAAATATTGAATCTATTAATTCATTTATGAATTATATTAATATGTTTAGTAATCCAGTTAGTGCTATATATCAAGGGAATACTAATAAGGTAATTATTATAAATAAAGATGGAATAAATACAAAAACGCTTACTCAACAAGAAATATATGATAATTATATAGAAAATAATAATGAACTATATCACAATAATCAAGATGAATTTAATAAATTTGAAGATGAAAATTATAAAGGATTTGCTCATATATTTTATAATGAAGATAATAATTATAAGTATATATTAGTAGATATATATAATAAAAAAAATAATAAAAATCAAGAAATAAAAATACCACTAGGAAAAGAATTTAATACAAATTGTGGAGATGATTATATACAGTTTCATTATAACTTTATGTACAATGGAAATGTTTATAGCATGATTTTAAATAATGAATTAGAAAATGGTGAATATAAAGATATAATATCTATATTAAAGTTAGATTTAAAAAATAAATCATATAAACATATAAAAGATATAAAATTAGAAAATCAAGAATATTTAATGGGATTTAGTTTTATAAATGATAATAAAGTATATTTAGGAATAGAAAAAACAAACGAATACAATGGGTTTTATATATATGACATAAAAAATAACTATGTAAATAAAACACAAAATATGAAAACGTATAATGATATTTATAGTGATTATAGAAGTACTTATTATATGGTAGGGTATAAAGTTGAGGACAATAAACTAACCAAATTAATAAAAGGTAAGGAAAGTTATATATATGAGTTAACATACTCACTTTCAGGTTTTAATTTAATTAGTTCTAGAAAACTTAATTTTAGTGTAAATTATCCAACAAATCTAAATGGAAGTGAAGGTGGTAGTAAACTATTATATATAAATGATAAATTAATATCTATATATCAAAAACAATTTGAAACTAATAGAAAAAATAAAAATGGAAAATATTATTTAATAAAAGGCAATAAACCTATACAAATACAAGTATTTGATATAAATAAAGATAAATTAGTTTATGAAGGAGAGATTATATCATCAAATATATATTCTTCTAATAATTTATATATAACTAACAATTAATATTAAGTTAACATAAAAAAATTTTAAAACGTATTGACATTAAAGCTACTTTAATGGTTATAATTATATAACATAAATAAGCTTATAATATAAGGAGGCAAAATGAAGGTAAATTGGAACGATAAGTATACAACTATATCGGTATATTCTTTCATAGTAATTTGTTGTAGTATAATATTTTTCAGTATTCTATCTGAAATTGGATCATTTACAAGCAAATTAAATGAAATAATAGGTATATTACAGCCGTTTATAATAGGATTTGTAATGGCATATCTTTTAAACTTCATATTAGTATTTATTGAAGATAAGATGAATAAAATTGATTCACTAAAGAATCTTAAATATAAGGCAAAAAGAGGTATAAGTATTATAATTACATATACAGTTGCATTTTTAATAATATATGTATTTATACAGTTTGTTCTTCCTCAATTGGTTGATAGTGTGTCAGGTTTAGTTAATGATATACCAACATATGTAAACAATGTAAGTGTTTTATTAGATGATATAACAAAAAAGACAAATTTAGATCCTGAATATTTAGATTTAGCAGTTAATAAATGGAATGAATTTGTAAGCTATGTTATAAAAATAGCTACTAATTTACTTCCAGTTCTAGGAAATACTGTAATGACCATAGCATCAAGTTTATGGAATATAGTTATTGGATTAATAGTATCTATATATTTACTTATAGACAAAGAAAAATTCTGTGCATTAAGTAAAAAAATAACTTATGCAGTATTTAATAAAGAACATGCTGAAATAGCGGTAGATTTAGCTCATAGAACTAATGATACTTTTGGTAAATTCCTAAGTGGAAAGATACTAGATTCAGCTATAATAGGTGTTTTAACATTTGTATTACTTACAATATTTAATATGCCATATAAGCTATTACTATCTGTGATAATAGGTATAACTAACATAATACCATTCTTTGGACCATTCTTTGGAGCTATACCATCTGCAGTAATTATATTATTTGTTGATCCAAGTAAAGTTTTATGGTTCTTAGTATTGATATTTATAATACAACAATTAGATGGAAATGTTATAGGTCCTAAGATATTAGGAGATTCTATAGGAATATCAGCATTTTGGATATTATTCTCATTACTTGTTGCAGGAAAGTTTTTAGGTCTTGTAGGTATGATAATAGGAGTTCCTCTATTTGCAATAATTTACTCTATAATAAAAGATATTGTTGAAAGAAAATTATCATATAAAGGACTTCCAACAGAAACAGAAAATTATAAATAAAATTTAAAATAAGTAAAATAAGGATGCATATTAAGTACATTCTTCATATTGTTGACAAATAGCTACTTTTATTAAAAATAGAAGTAGCTATTTTCATATTTTTCTATATAATTTTTCCTAAACATCAACCTATACTTTAGTATAATTTTTTTATTTATATTAGCTTATTTTTATAAAAAATAAAAAAACTTGCAAACGTATTCAATAATATATATAGTAATCGAACTTTAAAATGAATGTATAAGTATATTTCAAACTATTATAATTTATAGTATTGAAATATAAAAATTACTAACTTTTCTAAGTACGATTACTATATAATAATAATTGGAAACGATTCCAAAAAAATAACAAAGGCGAAGGGGAGTATATCATGAAATTAAAAAAATCAATTTCTATGTTGTTAGTTACTACAATACTATCTTTAAGTGTGGTTGGATGTGGATCTACAGAGGATAGTACATCTGATGATAAAACTTTAACTATTTGGTCGCATTTAACTCCAGATGAAGTTAAAGAAGTAGATAAAGTAGCTTAAAAATGGGGAGAAGAAAATGGAATAAAAGTAAAAGTATTAGAAGATAAAGGGGATATGCAAGCTTATATACAAGCTGCAAATAGTTCGAAAGGTCCAGATATAATGTATGGATTACCCCATGATAATTTAGGAACTTTTGAAAAAGCGGGATTATTAGCAGAAGTACCAGAAGGTGTATTGAATGAAGAAGACTATATATCAGAACAATTGGTAGACTCAGTTACATTAAATGGTAAAAAATATGCAATACCTATAGCACAAGAAACAACAGCATTATTTTATAATAAAGATTTAGTAAGCGAAGTCCCAAAAACTATGGAAGAAGTAGTTGAAATAGGTAAGAATAAAGAATTTATATTTGATGTAGCAAATTTTTACCCTTCATATGGATTTATAGCAGCGAATGGAGGATATGTATATAAAAACAATAATGGTACATTAGACTCAAGTGATATAGGTCTTGGTAATGAAGGGGCAATAAAAGGTTATACATTTTTACAAGATTTAGTTTTAAAAGATAAGTTAATATCAGTAGATATGACTGGTGATATAGCAAGTGGAGAATTTATGAATAATAAAGCTGCATTTTATAGTAATCGTACTTAGAAAAGTTAGTAATTTTTATATTTCAATACTATAAATTATAATAGTTTGAAATATACTTATACATTCATTTTAAAGTTCGATTACTATATATATCAGGACCATGGGATGTTAAATCATTTAAAGATGCAGGTCTTAACTTTGGAGTAGCTCCTATACCAACTTTAAACGGAAATCCTGTAAAATCTTTTATGGGTGTTCAAACAGCATTCGTAAGTTCAAACAGTAAAAAACAAGAATTAGCATGGGATTTAACTAAATATTTAGCAGAAAATACTAGTGATATATTACTAAATACAGGAAATAGAATACCAGTACTTAAGTCAGTAGTTGAAGGTGAAGAGTTTAATAAAAATGAATATATGGCCCAATTTGCAGAGAAAGCTAAGGTTGGAGAACCAATGCCAAATATACCAGAAGTTCAAGCTATGTGGGGACCAGCTGGAGAAAATATAAGATTATTAATGAATAATCAATTATCACCTGAAGAATGTGCAAAATTAACTGTTGATCAAATTAAAGAAGGTATAAGTCAACAAAAGTAATAAATGGTTTGAAACTAAAATAAGGCCAATAGGTTTATATAAATTATAACTAAACTAGATATCTATTGGCCTATTTAAACTTAGCTAAATAAAAGGGGGATAGATTAATGGGAGTTGCTAAAGAATATGCAAAAAAACAAAAAAGTAATAAATATAAAAAAGAAAAATCAAAGGTAACTTTAAAAGAAACATTAAAATCAGCACCATATTTAATACCTGCAATGATTTCTGTACTTATATTTACAGTATTTCCGATACTATATACAATAGTTATATCATTTACAAACTACACTATGTTTACTCAAGCAGGGGATATTGAATTTGTAGGTTTTGATAACTTTGTAGAAGTTATTACAGGGCCATTTAGTAAAGTATTTTTCCCAGTATTTATATGGACTTTAATGTTTGCAGTAATAGCTACACTTGGAACTTTCTTTGTAGGATTATTTACAGCTATATTATTAAACAACAAAATATAAAAAGAAAGAGGAGCATATAAGGGGATATTAATTCTACCTTGGGCATTACCTGCAACTGTTGCAATACTTTCATGGCAAGGTTTACTTAATGGAAGTTACGGAGCAATAAATAATGCATTATTAAATCTACATATAATATCACAACCAATACAATGGTTAACAGATCCAATATGGGCAAGAATTGCTATAGTTTTAGTTAGTGTATGGTTAGGATTTCCATATATGATGAATGTTTGTTCGGGAGCATTAGCAGCAATACCGAAAAGTTATTATGAAGCAGCAGAAGTTGATGGTGCTAGTAAATGGGTACAATTTGTAAAAATAACATTACCATCACTTGCACAAACTGCATATCCGTTAATAATATCATCTTTTGCATTTAACTTTAATAACTTTGGAGCTGCATTTTTAATTACTCAAGGAGGACCTGCAAGAGTTTCAACTCAATTTGCAGGATACACAGATATATTAGCATCTGTAAACTATAAGCTATCAACTCAATTTGGTAGATATGAGATAGCATCAACAATAAGTATTATGATATTTATACTTATAGTAAGTATATCTTATATCCAAATGAAAAAATCAGGTCAATTTGAGGAGGTAGAATAATATGGCACAAGTTTTGAATAAAAAAAGATTAACAAAATCAGAAAAAAGAGTAGCACTACTTTCAAGAATAGTTATATGGATAATGATAGCAATAGTAATGTTTCCAATAATTGCAGTAGTATCAGCATCTATGGCAGATGGTCAAGCATTTACTCAAAGTTCATTGTTACCAGAAACTTGGACTCTTAAAAATTACAAAGCAGTACTTACTGAAACAGACTTTTTAATATGGGTTAAAAATACTGTAATAATATCATTAACAGTAGCGTTAATACAATTATTTTTAACAATTCCATCTGCATTTGCTTTTTCAAGACTTAAGTTTTGGGGAAGAAAAAAGGGTCTTATGATGTTATTATTACTTCAAATGTTTCCTGCTGCTATGGCACTTCCTGCTATACTTGGAATTGCTTATAAATTAAATGCAATGGATAATATATGGGCACTTGTAATAATTCAATGTGGAGGAAGTGCATATAACATTTGGCTGATGAAAGGTTTTATAGATGGTATACCAAAAGAGCTTACAGAAGCTGCATATATGGACGGTGCAACAACTTTCCAAACATTTATACAAGTCATATTACCACTTACTAAGAACATGTTAATAGTAATATTCTTATTCTCATTTATAGGTTCATATAGTGAGTTCGCATTTGCATCAGCACTTTTAAAAGACCCAACAACACAAACAATAGCTACAGGATTAAAAGGGTTTATAACTGGCCAATTCTCTGCAAATTGGACGCAATACTCAGCAGCGGCTATAATGGCTTGTGTACCAATAGTATTTTTATTCACAATATCACAAAAATATATTGCAGATGGATTAGTATCAGGGTCAGTTAAAGGATAATTTTATGGAATTTACTTTAAATATAAACATCCTATTGTATACTATACTTATAATATAAGCATAAAGAAAGAGGAGAAAGTATGAATATAAGGGATATTGCAAAGTTAGCGGGAGTGGGAGTTAGTACAGTATCGAGAGTACTTAACAACCATCCTGATGTTAAAAACTCTACAAGAGAAAAAGTATTAAAAGTAGTAAAAGAAAGTAACTACATACCAAATAATAGTGCGAGAGTGTTAAAGCAAAATAATACTAAAAATATTGGAGTTTTAGTAAAGGGAATATTTAATCCTTTTTTCTCGGAAATGATAAATACAATAGCTTGTAAAATTAATGATGCCGGATATACTATGATTCTGAAACAAAACTATTCAGGTGAGTATAGAGATATAGACTTATTAAAAAGCTTCATAAAAGATAAAAGATTACAGGGAGTAATTTGTTTAGGAGGAAATTTTGTAGATATAGATGAGAAGTATATAAAAGAAATTGATGTTCCAATAGTTTTGACCTCAGCAGATAACTACAATAAAGAATATACAAAAGGATATTCATATATATCTATTGACAATAATAAAGCAGCGTATGAAGCTACAGAGCTTTTAATAAAAAATGGACACAAAAATATAGTGATAATGATAGCAGATAGTTATAGTGATGAAGGTTTAAATAAAGAACGTCTAAATGGTTTTAAAAAAGCTTTAAAAGATTATGGAATTGAGTATAATGATAATAATTTATTAGAGGGGCACTATAAAAGTGATATATCATATGAAGTTACCAAAAAACTATTAAAAGAAAATATTGATGTAACTGCTATATTTGCAACTTCAGATATTATGGCAATAGGATGTGCAAAAGCTATAGTTGATAGCAACAAAGTTGTAGGAAAAGATATATCTTTAATAGGAATTGATGGTATGGATATAAGTGAATTTTATAATCCGCCTATAACTACAATAAAGCAACCTAAAGAAATTATGGCAAATACTAGTTTAGAATTGTTAATAAATATAATAGAAAATAAGTCAGAACATAAATATATGATATTAGATACTGAATTAATAATAAGAGAGTCCATTAAAAATTTAATTAAAAACTAAAGGTAAGAGTATAACTCTTACTCAGAGCGTAGACAAAGTCTACGCTTTTTTATTTTTGTCAATACTCTTTATG